>CAZWXG010000265.1:0-2505 GCA_964637825.1 uncultured Acidobacteriota bacterium | reverse complement strand
GGGGCAGCGTCCAGCCGATGGTGGTCGACGGCAAGTGGGCCTACGCCACCGGCCAGGGGCGCAAGCTGGACCGCGCCAAGGTCGAGGACTGGAAGACCCGCTTCTACAAGTTCGAGGGGTATAGCCCCGCGACCGGGATCGCCACCCGTGCGACGCTCGAGAAGATGGGGTTGAAGAAGGTGGCCGATACCCTCGAGAAGCAGGGCAAGCTGAGCTAGAGTCCGTATCCGGCCTCGAGTTCCGGGGGCCGCGGGTCGCACGAGCGACCCGCGGCCCCTTTTTTATTGCGCTTCGAGCATCCCGAGCGCATCGGGGCGGGGGGCGTTGCGCCCGTTATCCCAGTAGGGGGAAAGGGTGCGCAGGTTGGCGACGATGCCCGGGAACACCTCGAGCACCCGGTCGATCTCCGCGTCGGTGGTGTAGCGGCTCAGGCTGAAGCGGACCGAACCGTGAACCGCCGTGAAGGGCACCTTCATCGCCCGCAGCACGTGCGAAGGCTCGAGCGACCCGGAGGTGCAGGCCGACCCGCTCGAGGCGCAGATCCCGTACTCGCTGAGCTGAAACAGCATCCCCTCCCCCTCGATGAAGTGGAAGGAGATGTTCAGGGTGTTCGGCAGCCGCGGGGCCCCGCCGCCGTTGACCTCGACCGAAGGGATCCTGTCCACCAGGCCCCGCTCCAGCCGGTCGCGGAGGCCCCCGATCCTGGCCTCGTCCTCCGGCGCGCTGGCCGTCGCGAGGCTGAGGGCCCTGCCGAGGCCCGCGATATAGGGGACGTTTTCGGTCCCCCCGCGCCGGCCCGCCTCCTGGTGCCCCCCGAGCAGAAACGGGCGGATACGGGTGCCGCGGCGCAGGTAGAGGACGCCCACCCCCTTGGGCGCGTGCAGCTTGTGCCCCGAAAAGGAGAGGAGATCCACGTAGGGGAGCCCCCGCACCATATCGATGGGCAGCTTCCCCACCGTCTGGGTGGCGTCGGTGTGGAAGACGATGCCCGGGTCGGTCTCCTTGACGATGCGCGACAGCTGGTCGATGGGAAACACCACGCCGGTCTCGTTGTTGGCGTGCATGATCGACACCAGCAGGGTCTCCGGGGAGAGTGCGCGGATGAACCCCGGCACGTCGAGATGACCGTTGCGGTCCACCCCCACGTACGCCACCCGGTATCCGTTGCGTTCCATCTCCCGGCAGACCTCCAGCACGGCCGGGTGCTCGACCGTGGTCGTGATGATCTGTTTCCGGTTCGGGTTGGCGCGCGCGACCCCCTGGATGGCGGTGTTGTTGCTTTCGGTCGCGCACCCGGTGAAGAGGATCTCGTTGGGGTCCGTCCCCCCGAGGCAGTCGGCGATCGTCCGGCGCGCGGCGGCGACCGCCTGGCCCGTCCGCCGGGCGGGTTCGTACATCGAACTGGGGTTGAAATAGTCTTCGGTGAAAAACGGGATCATGGCCTCGTAGACTTCCGGGGCGATCCGCGTCGTCGCGTTGTTGTCGAGATAGATGACGTCCATGCCCGGCTATACCTCGATCACCCGGATCCGCTCATCCACCTGTTCCTTCAGGATCCGCTCCACCATCATTTTCAGCGTCCGGGAGGCGCCGGAGCAGTGGGCGCAGGCGCCCTGGAGCCGGCAGTAGACGATCGTCCCCTTGATGTCCACGATCTCGACGTCCCCGCCGTCGAGCTTCAGGGAGGGGCGGACGTACTCCGCCACCACCTTCTCCACCTTCTTGGAGAACTGGTAGGGGGAGAATTCGGCGGGAGGCGGCACCTCGAGCGATACCAGCGGGAACACCGGCGCAGCCGGGGAGGCGCTCGCCGCCGCAGCGGCGCTCTTCCCCTGCCAGACCTGGTCGAGCAGGTCCTGCAGCCCGCCGGGGACGTGGTGGCAGCTGCCGCAGGCGCCGCCGGCCTTGATGGCGTTGGTGATCTGCGGGATCGTGCGCAGGTTGAGTTCCTTGATCTTGCGCAGGATGTAGGGTTCGCTCAGGGAGAAGCACTTGCACACCATGCGCCCCTCCTCGGTCTCCCGCCCCTGCAGGTCGATGCCCAGGGCCTTGAGGTCCACCCCGCGCCGCTGCGCCCAGTTGAAGACCGCCGCCTCCAGCGCTTCCGCGCCCATGACGGAGCAGTGGATCTTCTGCTCCGGGAGACCCTCGAGGTATTCCACGATGTCGCTGTTCTGGATGTCGAGGGCGGAGATCGGGGTGTACTCCCCCTTCTCGATGATGGCGCACAGCGCCTCCGAGGCGGCGATGGCGGAAGTGCAGCCGAAGGTCAGGTATTTCGCCTCGGTGATGATGTCCGCGGTCGGGTCGCTGGGGTGGCGCCTGACACGGAAGGTGAACCGCATCGCGTCCCCGCAGGCGATCGACCCGTGCTCTCCCATCCCGTCGGGGTTCTCGATCTCGCCCAGATGGGTGCCCGGCTTGCCGTGCACCGCGTCCATGAACAGCTGCTTGGTCTTTTCGCTGTATTCCCAGCCCATCGTCCGACTCCGTGTGATTGCCAGT
>CAZWXG010000264.1:0-2511 GCA_964637825.1 uncultured Acidobacteriota bacterium | reverse complement strand
TATCCGCTCCTTTGTCAGTCGTTCCGTGGAGCCTCCGGCCGGAGGCGTCCTGTGTGTGGTGAAGATACCGGACGGCATTCTACTACAGCCCGGCGCCCGGGGGGCGGACAATTCCCGGCGGCGTGCGGAACGACCGGGGCCAGGGAAAATATCGAGGGGCAGGCGGAACTTTCGGGGGGGGGATCCGTAGGAAGAATCGACAGAATGCCGGAACGGGCGCGGATTCATTCGAAGTTCCAGGAAGCCATCAACGAGGGAGACACATGATGATACCAGTGATGCGCATGATCGTTTTGATAATGGCGCTGTCGGTCCCTGTTTGTGCGGCGTTGCCGCCGATCATCGACCGGGAGCTGTTTTTCGGCGATCCGGAAGTCACCGGCGCGCAGATCTCCCCGGACGGCCAATACATCGCGTTCATCAAACCGTGGAACAAGACCCGCAATATCTGGGTTAAAAAGACGGGGGAACCGTTTGCAGACGCCAAGCTCGTGTCTGCCGAAACCAAACGGCCCATTCCCGGATACATGTGGAGCCGTGACAGCCGGTTCATCCTTTTTGTCCAGGACCGGGCGGGCGATGAGAACTACAACGTCTTCGCCGTCAATCCGGCGGATTCGCCCGCGCCGGGTTCTCCGGCCCCTCCCGCCCGGAATATCACCCGGGCCTCCGGGGTGCGGGCCGTCGTCTACGCCGTGCCGCGATCCGAGCCCGACGCGATCTATATCGGCATGAACGATAGGGACAAAGCCTGGCACGACCTCTACAAGGTCAGGATTTCGACGGGAGAGCAAACCCTGATCCGGAAAAACACGGACCGCATCTCCGACTGGGTGTTCGACAACCAGGACCGACTCCGTCTGGCGGTCCGGTCCGCGGAAAACGGCGATACGGAAATCCTCCGGGCGGACGCCGAAGGGTTCAAAAAGATCTATTCCTGCAACGTGTTCGAGAGCTGCTCGCCCATACGCTTCCACAAAGACAACCGGAATCTTTACATGAGGACAAACCGCGGGGACGCGGTGGACCTGGAGCGCCTGGAACTGCTCGATCCCTCGACCGGCTCCACCCGGGTGGTCGAATCGGACCCGCTGCAGCGGGTCGATCTTGCGGGTGTGATCGTTTCCGAACGGACAGACGAGATCCTGGCCACCACCTATCTCGATGACAAGACCAGGATCTACTGGAAAGACAGATCCTTTGAAGAGGACTACGCGGTGCTGCGGGAACAACTGGACGGCAAGGAGATCGGGTTCGGATCCAGCACAGGTGATGAGCGCCTGTGGCTGATCAGCGCCACCGCCGACACGGAACCGGGCGAGACCTATCTGTTCGATCGAAAGACCCGTCAACTCACCCTGCAGTACCGGATCCGCGAAACACTGCCCCGGTCCAGTCTCGCAACCATGCGGCCGGTGCGGTACAAATCCTCGGACGGGATGGAGATTTCCGCCTATCTCACGCTCCCTAGGGGCGTGCCCGGCACGAATCTGCCGGTGGTGATCTTTCCGCACGGCGGGCCGTGGTCACGGGACGCCTGGGGATACGACAGCGGGGCCCAGTTTCTGGCAAATCGCGGCTATGCCGTTCTGCAGCCGAATTTCCGGGGTTCCACGGGATACGGCAAGAAGTTTCTCAACGCCGGCAACCTCGAGTGGGGGGGCAAGATGCAGGATGACATCACCTGGGGAGTCCGGCACCTCGTTGACAACGGGATCGCTGACCCCGGGCGCGTGGCGATCATGGGAGGGTCCTACGGGGGGTATGCCACCCTGGCCGGCGTGGCGTTCACGCCCGACCTCTACGCCGCCGCCGTTGCCGTCGTAGCGCCGTCTAACCTGATCACGCTGCTGGACTCCATCCCACCCTACTGGGAGCAGATTCGCACGACATTCTACCGCCGCATGGGCGACCCGACCACCCCCGAAGGCAGGGCCCGGCTGGATCGGCAGTCGCCGCTGAATGCGGCACAGCGGATCCGGACGCCCCTGCTGGTCGTGCAGGGGGCCAACGACCCTCGCGTCAACCAGCGCGAGTCCGATCAGATCGTCATCGCCCTGCGCGACCGGGGATTTCCGGTCGAATACCTCGTGGCCCCCGATGAGGGGCACGGATTTGCCAGGCCGGTAAACAACATGGCGATGTTCGCCGCGGTCGAGAAGTTCCTGGCCCGGCACCTGGGCGGGCGTTTCCAGGACGGCGGGACACCCGAGGTGCTGGACCGGTTGAGAGAGATCACCGTGGATCCCGCGACAGTGGTGATCGGGAAGAAGGAGGACACGCACCCCTTTCCCAGATGAGGGGACGCGGCCGGGCTGCGGCCGGAGTCCGCCCGATGCTCCATGATTTTCGATCGACGGGGACGGAAGTCCCGGCCCTCCTGAATGCAGGAACCGGGATGGGAAGGGGCCCGTCCCGGCTATCGGTTCATCGGGAGATTCCCCTCCTGGTGCTCCATTTCCTTCCAGAGCACCTTCCCGGTGGCGGCGTCCTTGAATTGGGTCTCCAGTT
>CAZWXG010000263.1:0-2535 GCA_964637825.1 uncultured Acidobacteriota bacterium | reverse complement strand
ATCTCGTCGCCCACCTGCACGGCGTCCGGGCCATCCTGGGCAACATCCTGCAGCCGGATGAATGCTGGATGCTCAACGGCCGGCTGCCGACCGTGGCGCTGCGCATGAACAAGCAGAGCAAGAGCGCGCAGAGGATCGCCGAAACGCTGGCCGCGCACGACAGGATCGCCGCGCTGCACTACCCCGCGCAGTTCGGCGACCCGGACCAGGTCCGCATCCGCGACGCCCAGTGCCGTTTCCCGGGCGCCATGGTCGCCTTCGAACTGAAGGGGGGCAAACGGGCGGCCTTCGATTTCCTGCGCCGTCTCCGGATCGCGCGCAACGCCGTGAGCCTCGGGGGGGTGGAAACGCTGGTCTGCCATCCGGCCACGACGACCCATTCGGAGCTGAGCCCCGAAGACCGCCAGGCTTTCGGCATCACCGATGCGCTGGTCCGCATCTCCGTCGGCATCGAAGACTGGCGCGACCTGCTGCACGACTTTCACCAGGCTCTGGACGAGGTTCCGTAGGGGCGGACGGGAGACCGCCGGGATTCGGGCCAAGCGCGTGCCATGGCACAGGGACTAGTGCGGCCGCCTGTTGTCAGGGGGAGTCGAGCGCCTGGATCACACGATCCCAGATTTCGATAACCCCCAGTTGGATGGCCCAATCATGGATGTAGGCCCCGTCGATTTCGGCCCCGCTGATCTTCAATATGCCGGCGATATCCCGCAAGTGCTTGTCGGATCCTCCCTCCTTGTAGTAACGCATCTTCATGATGATGATATCTTCCGGAGAAGCGAAGTTCGCCTCATAGCCTTCTCCGGGTTTGATTCTGCGGATTCGACGGAATCGGCTCTCATTAAAAGGACACTGATCCGGAATCACGATGTCCATCTTCAGCCCCGAGGCGGGGTGGATGATGTTAAACTGCGTCCGGCGCCGGATCGCGTCCCGAATCATGTCCTCACTGACATAGAACTGATCGCATGGAAGTTCCGCCAGAAGTCCGGAAATGTGGACAGCCTCCATTCCGGTCACGATATCGATGTCGTTAGTGAGCCGGGGTTCGCCATAGGCCATCGCGGCGACGGACCCGGTTACAAAATAGGGGATCCCCAGCTTCTCGAAGATTCCCACCATCACTTCCAGTAATTCATAGGGTCCCATGGAGAAATCTCCTGGACACTTCCTTCTCGGTTTGCCGCTGAGACCATTCCGGGTGAATATGACGAATGTGGGCGGAAAGCATCCGTCGCGCCGACAACCACATTTCAAAGCCAATGCGCAGCCTTTCGCCCGGGGTCTTCTTTCTCAGAATCTCCGCGACAAGATCGTCAACGGCTTCGATTTGCCTCATAAACCTCATCTCTGATCGTTTCATTCCGAAGTCTCCGCCACGCCGAGCGACCTCTTAAACCTTTAACCCCCACCATGATCATACCGCAAGCCCGGAATTGTGGGAAATTGCAGTCGAACACTTCGGCGAGGGGGTACCCGGATCATGGGGTCCTGAGGAGGTGGGAGCAGCTTTCCGGGCACCGCCGGAGGTATTCCGCCAGCGACTCCGCCGGGCGGCCGGTCAACCCGGGGACCGCGTCGCTGACGCAGGCCAGGTCCCCCGCCGCGATCTGCAGAAAGTGGGTGACGAACACCTCCACCTCGTAGGCGTCCAGGCCCTGTCCGGTCAAGCGCTTGCGTTCGGCCTCAAAGCCTTCCAACCGGCTGGTCCGGCGCGAGGCCCTCGCCTCCCCGGGAGTCTGGGCCTGGTAGGTGATCGTCCGTCCGACGGCGGCCGAAAGCCGTTCCGCGGTTTCCGCGAGGGTCAGGGCTTCCGGGCCGGTTAAATCGTAGCTGCGCCCCTCGTGCCCGGGCGAAGTCATCACCGCCGCCGCGGCCTCAGCGATGTCGTCCCGCGTCACCCAGGCGGCGCGCCCTTCCCCGGCCGGGGCCCGAACGACGTCGTCCGCGGAGACGCACAGCGGCACGTTGTCGGTGTACAGGCTCGCCCGCAGGAACGTGTATTCCATGCCGGAGGCGCGGATGTACTCCTCGGTGTGAAAATGGTCGTGGGCGAGGATGAATACGGCATCCGGCGCGGCGCGAACGACGGAAAGGTAGACGATGCGCCGCACGCCGGCGGCCCCGGCCGCATCCACGGCCGCCCGCTGCTGCTCGAGCCGGTCGTAGCGGGGCGCGGGCACGCCGTTTCTCGCGCTCTGGTGCGCGACCCCGAACCGGTCCCGGGCGGAAACGAGGAAGAGGGTGTCGATGCCGGAGAGGGCCCGGCGCATAGCCGGCCCGTCGTCATAGGAGGAGGCTGCCGCGATTTCGGCGCCCGGCAGTCGCGGGGCCCGGGCGGGGTCGCGAACCACGAGCCGCTGCGCCAACCCGAGCGCGGCTAACCGCGCCGCAACCCTGCGCCCGACCTGCCCGGCAGCCCCGGTTACCGCCAGCATCGGCTCGTCCTCCCGGTGTCTCCAGATCCCGCGGTCGCCCCGACGGGCTACAGGCCGATCTTACAGCAGAATTCCGGGATGTCGATCTTCTTTCTGC
>CAZWXG010000262.1:0-2541 GCA_964637825.1 uncultured Acidobacteriota bacterium | reverse complement strand
GGGGAAATCGGAAAACGATTTCGCTTTTCAGGTCAGGGTCGTCTACGCTCCCTAGATCGGAGTTGTTCCTTAACATATAGGAATCATTATATTTGCATTGCCCGCGGGTGCCCCCGCGCCCGGCCCGGTGCGGGCCTGGACGCTTGACCTGACAAGGGTTCTTCGTATATCGTGGCCGACGACATATCGCCATAACTTACAGGCAAAGATCCGGTCCGGCGGACCCCGGCGGGCGGCCGCGCGATCGCACAGGAGATTGATTCGTGAAATCATCCATCCCCATCCACAGGCCGCGCCGCTCCTCCTCGCCCTGGCTGGCGGCGGCTTTGCTCCTTCTGGCCGGTTCGGCGGCCGCGCAGGTCTATGCCCCGCGCGACCCGAACGCCTCCCGGGCCACGCAGAATCAGGTCCCCGGCGCCTCGCGCGCCACCCAGGACCGGGCGCCCGATTCCACCCAGGCCCCGGGCCTGGATTCCGGCACCTACCCGGCGCGGCCCGAAGAGTGCGACGGCCCCCTGGGCTCGCTGCTGCCGGAGTGCCAGCCCCCCGCGGACCCGTTCGAGCTGCCTCGCCAGCAGAGACGGACGGCGGAACCCGACGCGCCCGCCGGGGAACGGGAGATGGGAGCGGACGGCCAACGGCGGCGCCGCGCCCCGTCCGAACTCGAGTTCCTGCCGATGCCGGAGCCCGAACCGCCGAGCGAATTCCAGCGCTTTGCCGCCTCTTCGGTCGGCGTCCTGCTGCCGATCTACGGGGCCTCCCTTTTCGAGCGGGTGCCGACGACGTTCGCGCCGCTCGACCGGGTCCCGGTGACGGCGGACTACGTGATCGGCCCCGGGGACGAGATTCTCCTCCGGATCTGGGGGCAGGTGAACATGGACCTGAACCTCATCGTCGACCGGGCGGGCGCGGTGTACATCCCCCAGGCCGGCAGCGTCACGGTCGCCGGCATCGAGTTCCGCCAACTCCCCGATTTTCTCCGCTCGCAGCTCGAACGCGTCTTCCGCAATTTCGACCTGAGCGTGAACATGGGGCAGCTGCGCTCGATCCAGGTCCTCGTCATGGGCTACGCCCGGCGCCCCGGGACCTACACGGTGAGCTCCCTGAGTACCGTGGTGAACGCGCTGTTCGCCGCGGGCGGGCCCTCGGCGCAGGGCTCCATGCGGCGGGTCCAGCTGAAGCGGGGGGCGGCGGTCGTGGCGGAAATGGATCTGTACGACCTCCTCCTGCGGGGGGACAAGTCCGGGGACGCGCGCCTGCTTCCCGGGGACGTGGTCTACGTCCCCCCCGTCGGCCCCCAGGCGGCGGCCGCGGGGAGCGTGAAGAACCCGGCCGTTTACGAGCTCAAGGGGGAGCAGACGGTGGGCGAGCTGATCGGGATGACGGGGGGGCTGTCGGCCCTGGCCGACCGGGAGCGGGCCATCCTCGAGCGGATCGCGGAAGGGTCGCGCCGGGTCGTGGAGTTCCGGCTCGACGAGGAGGGGATGCGCCTGCCCGTGACGGACGGCGACGTGTTTCAGGCGCGCACCATCCAGCCGCGGTTCGCGGAGACGGTGACGCTGCGGGGGAACGTGGCCAACCCGGGACGCTTCCACTGGCGTCCGGGGATGAGGCTGAAGGACGTCATCCCCGACCGGGCGTCGCTCGTCACGCGCGATTACTGGAAGAAGCGCAACCTGCTGGGCTTCACCCCCCCCGAGGAGGCGATCGCGGCCGAGCCGGTGGAGGAGGCGCGGCGGGGGCTCTCCGAGACCCGCATCGGCCCCACCGCCCCGGACATCAACTGGTCCTACGCCGCCATCGAGCGCCAGAACCCGCAGGACCTCATGACCAAGCTCATCCCCTTCCACCTCGGCAAGCTCGTGCTCGACAACGAGGCCGGGCAGAACCTGGAACTCCGGCCCGGGGACGTCGTCACCGTCTTTTCCCAGGCGGACATCCGCGTGCCGCAGATGCAGCAGACCCGGACCGTCCGGCTCGAGGGGGAGTTCAACGCCCCCGGCATCTACGACGTCGAGCCGGGGGAGACCCTGGGGCGGCTGATCGAAAAGGCCGGCGGGCTGACGCCGCAGGCGTACCTCTTCGGGGCCGAGTTCCTGCGGGAATCGGTCCGCAAGGACCAGCTGAAGCGCATGGAGCGCTATATCCAGGACCTCGAGCAGGAGGCCGACAAGGCGGCCCGGAACCGGCTGGCCAACGCAGACAATCCCAGCCAGGCGCAGATGCTGGAGGCGGAGATCAAGAGCCAGAAGGAGATGGTGGAGCGGCTGCGCTCGGTCCAGCCCACGGGCCGGATCGTGCTCAGCCTCGACCCGGACAGCAACGACTTTTCCCAGATCGCGCACATGACCCTGGAGGACGGCGACCGCTTCATCGTCCCGGCGCTCCCCTCGACGATCAACGTCATGGGCGCGGTCTACAGCCCGAACGCCCTGGTCTTCGCCAAAAAGCGCCCGGTCAGGGAGTACATCGCCCAGGCGGGAGGGTTCACGCGCAACGCCGACGAGGACCGCGCCTACGTCCTGCGCGCCGACGGGAGCG
>CAZWXG010000261.1:0-2550 GCA_964637825.1 uncultured Acidobacteriota bacterium | reverse complement strand
GGCTCGTGCTCGTCGCCGGGGACCTCTTCGATTCGCCGAGCGCGGACAAGGCCACGGTCGCGGAGGCGTCGAGCGCCATCGGCCGGATCGGCGCGCCGGTGGTGGTGATCCCGGGCAACCACGACCACGGCGGGCCGGGGAGCCTATGGGAACAGGATTTCTTCCGGCGCGAAAGCAGTCGCCTCGCCCCGAACCTGACGGTTCTGCTCGGCACGGCGCCGCTCGAACTCGACGAGGTCGTAGTGTTTCCCTGCCCCCTGCTGCGCCGGCTGGAGGCGGGCGACCGGACCGAATGGCTGCGCGACCCGGCCCTGTTCCAGGGGTTTTCCAAGGCCCGCGTCGTCCTGGCCCACGGCAGCGTCCACGGTTTCGCGGGGGGCGGGGACGACGAGGAAGCGGACGGGACGGAACCGAACCGCGTGGACCTTTCGCGCCTCCCGATGGAGGAGATCGACTACGTCGCCCTGGGGGACTGGCACGGGGCGAAGCAGGTGGGACCCAAGGCGTGGTATTCCGGAACCCCCGAGAGCGACCGGTTCCAGAAGGGGGAGGAGCAGAAACCGGGCCACGTCCTCCTGGTGGAGCCGCGGCGCGGGGAGATGCCCGAAGTACGGATGATCCCCACGGGCCGGTTACGGTGGTCGGAGGTCTCGTTCGAGTTCGCCGATGACGCCGGCGTGGAGTACTGCGCGGCCCGGCTCGACGAGCTGCTGGGCCAGCGGGCCAACGAGGACCTGCTCCGCCTCTCCCTCGGCGGGAGTCTGGGCATCGAGGCCTCGAGCCGGCTCGAGGCGCTCCTCGATTCCCTCCGGGCCCGGCTCCTGCGGCTCAAAATCGACGACCGCACCGTCATCGCCCCCACCGACCGGGAAGTGGAGGAGCTCACCATGCAGACGAGCGATCCCCTCATCGCCACCGTGGCGCGCCGCCTGGTGGCCATGGCCCGCTCCGCCGGGGACGAAGCGGAGATCGCGGCCGTGGCGCTGCGCGAACTGCACGCCGCCTGCCGGCGGGAGGGGGGGGCATGAAACTTGTATCCGCCACGGTGCGCAACTATCGCATTCACCGGGAGACCCGGGTGGACTTCGACCCCTCCCTCACCCTGATCGGGGGGCCGAACGAATCGGGCAAGAGCACCTTCATCGAGGCCGTCCACCGGGGGCTCTTTCTCAAATCCAGGATCACGGGCGAGGGGCGCCAGGGGATGATCTCGAGCCTCCACCCCGGCCACCCGGAGGTCGAGATCGTGTTCAGCGCCGGCGGGACCGAATACCGGCTGCTGAAGCGCTTCAGCGGGGCGGGGGGCACGACGACGCTCTCCGCTGCCGGGGGCCCCTCCCGGCAGGGGGACGAGGCCGAATCGCTTCTCAACGCGCTTTTGCAGGTGGAAGACGTGGGCGGCGGCCGCAACCTCGCCGACCGGATCCTGCAGCAATGGGCCCATCTCTGGGTGTGGCAGGGCAAGAGTGGGCAGAACCCGTCGGGCGACACGGCGTCGGAACAGAAGGCGCTCATCGAGCAGCTCCAGAAGGAGGGGGGCGCCGTCGCCCTGCAGTCCCCGAAGGACGCCGAGGTGGCCGGCCGATTCGCCGAACGCTCCGCCGCCCTTTTCACGCTTGCGGGCAAACCGAAGGCGGGGTCCGAACTGCAGCAGGCGGAGGCCCGGCTCCAGGCCGCCCGGATCGAGAACCAGAACGCGGCCGCGCGGCAGCAACGGCTGCTCGATGCCGCTTCCGGCTTCGACGAGGCCGAGGAGACGGTCCGGCGCACCACGGCCGACCTGGAATCGCTCGCCGCCGGGCGCCGGAAAGTCGAGGAGCAGCTGGCCGCGGCGCAGACTTTGAAGGCGCGGGAGGAACAGCAGGCGCTCGCCTCCGGCCGGGCGGAGGAGAAGTTGTCCGATCTGCGCGGGGCCGACGGGCAGATCCGCAACCTCCGTCGGGAGATCGTCGCCCTGGAAGCGGCGCTCGCTCCCGGGCGGGAGGAGACCGACCTGGCCCGCACCCGGCGGGAGGAGCGGCTGGCAGAGGCGCGGCTTGCAGCCCGGGCCCACGAGGAGGCCGCCCTGCGGGCGCGCCGCGTCCGCCAGCGGCGCGAACTCGCCCGCGCCCGGGTGGAAAGCTTCGACCACGACGCCCGGTGCCGGCGCCTGGCCGGGCGGCTGGAGGAGGCTCAAAAGATCCGGGACTCCATCCGCTCCCTGCGCGACGAACTGGCGCCGTTGCCCCCGGTGGACGCGGATTCCCTGGGCCGCCTGCGCCGGCTCGAGTCGAGCGCGGACCGGGCCGGGGCCGCGCTCGCAGCCATGGCCGCCGGCATCGAGGTCGTCGCATCGGGCCGGCCGGTGCGGATCGGAGAGCGCGAGGCGCCGCAAGGGAGCGCGCACAGGGTGACGGAGGCCGTCGATATCTTCATAGGGAATGACGTTCACCTGCGCGTCCGGCCGGGCGGCGGCAACAGTCTCGCCGAAGCCCGGGAGTCCCTCCGTGCGGCGGGCGACGCGCTCAGGGAGGCGCTCGACCCGCTCGGGGTGGATTCGGTCGCCAGGGC
>CAZWXG010000260.1:0-2561 GCA_964637825.1 uncultured Acidobacteriota bacterium | reverse complement strand
TCGAGGACGCCCGAGGCGCCCAGGGGGAGTTCGACCGCGGCCGAGCGGCCCCCCTCCACGGTGACGGTGACGGGGCCCGGGGTCGCCGGGACGTTTTCGATCCCGACGGAACGTTCGTCCACCCGCACCTCGTGGGTGCCCGGCGCCAGGGTGCGGAAGGTGAAGCGGCCGGAGCGGTCGGTGACCGCCGCGGTTCCCCCGACGTAGACCACGGCGCCGACGACGCCCGGGGCGCCGGGGAGGTCGGAGCGGAAGACGCGGCCGGAGAGCGACCCGACCGACTTCCGCCGCTGGAGCGGGACCTCGAACGGGAGGTGGCAGGTCACGGAATAGGAAGTGTACTCCTTGCGGTCCAGGCCGCCGCTGCGGCGCGCAGCGAACTCCACCGAGGGTTCCCGGCGCGTTTTCCAGGTGAATCCCGCCCCCCACTGGTCGCTCTCCACCCGCTCGCGCAGCGCCTCGTCGGGGAAGGTCTCGTCGTTGCGGGAATAGTTGAGGTAGGCGGAAAAGGCGCCCGTGGGGGCCCAGCGCAAGCTCCCGCCGTGGTTGCGCCCCCGGCGCAGCAGGCGGCTCTCGCCCGGGGAGCCGTCGTCGCCGAAACTCGAGGAGAACGCAAGGAAGAGGTCCTTCCGGGGGGAGAAGGTGCCCTGGAGTTCGTAGTTCCAGCCGCGGTACCTCAGCCCGGACGCGAGGTCCCGGCTCCGGCCCCGGCGCGCCTGGGCGCGGTAGCCGAAGCGGCCGCCGCTGCGGCCGAAGACCAGGCTCACGCCGTACTCCCGGAAGCGGTAACCCGAAAGTGCGGATGCGTCGCTCCGGGTGTAGCGGTCGTAGGCGACCGACGCGTGGTGCCTCCCCGGCAGCCGGGCCTCGAGGCCGGCCTGGTAGCGGCTCTCGCGGGGGGCCGAGCCGCGGGCGGGGTCCGATGCGCGGTTGCGTTCGTAGCGGTCGTAGGCCGCGCTCCCCCTCAGCCGGTCACCCAGGGGGAGGGAAAAAGAGCCGGAATAGGAGGCCGAGTCGGGGTAGCGGCCGGCCCAGTCCCGGCCGCTCTGCCGGGCCGAGAGGTGGTAGCGGGCGCCCCATCCGGAGGGGCTGCGGAGCGCCAGGCGCCAGGCCGCGTCGGATGCGGCGTCGGCCCGGTCGGTCCGGCTCCACCCGATTTCCGCCTCCAGGCGGTGCGAAAAGAGGCGGCGGGTGTCGGCCCCGAGACTCCAGATCTCCTCCCGGGCCGCGGGAGCGAGGCGCCACTCGTCGTAGGCCAGCGCCAGGAAGTGGGCGCGCAGGGTCGTCCCGGGGGCCGGGTCCGCGGAAAGGAAGGCGCCCACGTCGCGCCGTTTCTGGAGCGTCCACCGGTCCTCGACATAGTACGCCCCCCCCGCGAGCGGGCGCCCCTCGCGGCCGAGCTCGATTCCGGCCCCGCGGCCGTAGCGGTGCCAGGAGGTCAGTTCGGACAGGGCGTACGACTGGTCCCCCCCCTTGAGGCGGAGCAAGGGGTCCTCGTACCCGATCCGGTATTCGTCCCGGCGGCCCAGGGTCCCCCGGTCGTGCCGGTCGGGCGCCTGGATCGAAAAGTCGAGCCGGCGCCGGCGCGCCTCGTCGAGGTAGCCGTCCCCCTCGAGACCGAACTGGAGGGCCGACCCGTAGTCGTCCCCCCCGAGCCGGGTGAAGAATGACACCGGGTAGCGCAGGTGGGTGTCCTGGCCCGCCACGCGCGGCACCACTTCGAGCGGGAGGGTGAGCGCCGCCTCCACCGGGCGGCCGGAAACGGTGCGGTCGGTGCGGGCGACGAGGCGCAGGTGGGAACGGGTCAACCGGTCGGCGCCCGCGTCGGCGGCGGCGGTCACCTCGAGCAGGCGGCTTCCCCCGGCGGGGAGGTCAAAGGCCTGCGGGGCGACGGCCGCGTGTCCGGCCGCACCCATCCCGGCCTCCAGGGTGACGGCCAGGTCCGCGTTTCCCCGGTTGAGCAGCCGGATTTTCAGGTGGAAGCTTTCCCCGGCCGCGAGCCGCTCCGGGGGCGCGTCTTCGGGCTGCAGGATCAGATTGTAGACGGGGGAAATCATGACCCGGGCGGCGGCCCGGTCCGCGAGGGCGTAATCGGCGCGGCCGGAAGCGGCATAGACGATTTCGTATTCCCCGGCCGGCGCGGCGCCCCCGACCCGGACCACGATCATCCGGACGACCGATTCGGCCGGTTCCAGTTCGAAATCGACCAGCGGCATCACCAGGCGCCATCCTTCGGGCAGCGTCACCCCTTCGCGCATCGGCACCCGATCGTGCGAGCGGTTGGTGACGCGAAAGGCCAAGGTCAGGATCCGCCCCGGTTCGGCCTCCACCGTTTCTGCCGCGACCGGGCGCACTTCCAGGGCCGCAGGCTGGCCTAAGAGGGAAGGGGCCCCAAGGAAAGAGAGGAGGCCGGCGCTCCACAGGATCGTATGGAGAACTGAAATCCTATGGGATTTCCAGCTCATACCGGGCTCCAAAGACCTGCTCGTCCCCGCCGTCGGCCACCACGATGGCCCGGTAGGTTCCCGGGGCGACGCCGTCCAGGCCGATCCGGACGCGGC
>CAZWXG010000259.1:0-2581 GCA_964637825.1 uncultured Acidobacteriota bacterium | reverse complement strand
CCACCCTCGACCGCTGAACCCGCCCCCCCTCATCTTTTGGAGCGCACGCCCCGGTCCAAATGAGCTGGGGTTTCGCGGATTCCCCCTTCCCGATTCCATCCTGCGCCCGATTGCCTCTCCGGCCGCGGCGGGGAATGATAAGGGTGTCTTCAACCGGAGAGGCCCGATGCACCCCAGCCTGTTTGACCCTTCGACCCCCGCAAGCGAGGTATTGGCCGCGCTCGAGGACATCCATCGGCAAAACCGGCTGGACGGGCACCAGGTCGACCTGGCCGGCGTGCTGCGTTCGGCCCGTTCCCGGGAACTCGTCCGGACGGTGCTGGAATATGCCGCCGAGGTCGACAAGGCATCGGATATCCTGATCGCCGAGGTGCTTCACGTGCTGGTCTCCGACGACCACCTCGTCTCGATCCGGGTCCGGGCCGCCGCCGCGCTCGGCCACCTCGTCTCCCGCCGCCCCCCGGGGACGGTTTCCGATTTCGACCTCGACCGGGTGGTCGAATCGATGAGCCACGTGCTCCGCCGGACGAATTCCCCCGCCCTGAAAAAGGCCCTGTTCGGGGCCCTGGGTGAGGTGCGCGCCCGGAGGGCGCGCTGAAAAAAAAGGGCGCGCCCGGAGACGCGCCCCTGTCGCTGCCGCGATCCCGCCGCGGGGTCTAGAAGTTGAAGACCACGCCGAAGGAAAGCTTGAGGTTGTTGTAACGGCTGGAGCCGAGCGTGGTGCGGACGCGGTTGACGTCGGTCGAATACAGTTCCTCTTCGTCGTATTCGTAACTGGTGTCGGTGAGGTCGGCCTTGATCCGGTTGTAGGTGGGGACGTAGTCCACCTGGATCAGGCGCAGGCTGACGTGCTTGCCCGCCTTGAGGTCGAGGCCGCCGCCGAGGGCCATGGCGAAGTTGGTGTCGCCCTTGAGGCTCCCCGCGATGGTCCCGCCGTCCTCGTCGGAATAACTCCCCTCCCCGTACTCGTCGAGGTAGGAATAGACGTAGTCCACGCTCAGGTCGTCGGCCGTCATCTTCGAGACGCCGAAGAGGGCGTGGGCGAAGGGACGGACGACCGAATCGTTGTTCCAGCTGAACTGGGGCCCGAACAGCACGTTGTAGCGCCGGTAATCCACCTTGCCGGCGTATGCGGACGTGTAGGTCTGGGTGTCGCCGTAGATGTTTTCATAGGAGTTCTCGCTCATGCCGTCCATGTCGAGCGAGCCGTAGTGGCTGCTGAAGTTGGCCTTGATCCCCACCCAGGAGTTGAGGTTGCGGGTCAGGGCCAGGTCGAAGCCGTTGGCGATGACGGATTCGCTCATGCCCACGCCGTACCCGTCCGGTTCGTCCAGGCCAAGGGAGCGCGAAGGATTCATTCCCCCGGGCGCGAGGGTGCTGTCCTTGAGCAGGTCCCCCTTCATGAGGGAGTAGCCGCCGAAGACCTCCCATTTCGGGGCGTCCTGCGCCATCGTCACGCCGGCGAGCGCCAGCATCATCACCGCTGCCAATATCATCTTTCTCATCGTCAATTCCTCTCTCTTTCGTTTACGAACAGGACGGCGGACCGCCGCGCGGACCGCCGCCGGGAACAGGATCATCAGTCTTGGAATGTAAGATTGGTGTTTGCCGGGGGAACTCAGTCGTGCGTTCCCCGCGCAGAAGGGCTGAACAGACCTAAGAACATCTCCACAGAAAACCCGCTGCCGTCTTTGTCCTGTTTCCAAAGATACAACGGCAGCATACTACCGGGCCGTGCGGCCGCGGGCAAGACCCAATCGCCGCGCCCCCCGGTTCAGAACACGTACTTGACGAGAAAGAAGCCGCCGCCGAGGAGCACCACGAAGGCCAGGGCGAGCCAGTTGAAATACCGGTCGATGAAGGGGAGGGCCCGGGGGCCGACGAGCCAGAACGCCCCCGCGACCAGGTAGAAGCGGAGCGACCGGCCGACGATGCAGGCCGCGGCGAACACCAGGAGGTCCATCCGGGCGAACCCCGCCGTGATGGTCAGGAGCTTGAAGGGGATCGGGGTCAGCGCGGCGACGAAGACGTACCACATGCCGTACCGGTCGAACTGGCCCGCGAGCCAGTCGATCCCCTCGCGCGTGATCCCCGGGATCCTGAGGGCCAGGTCGATCAGGGAGTAGCCGATCAGGTAGCCCAGAAAGGCCCCCAGCACGCTCGCGACGGTGGTGACGGTGGCGAACCACATCGCCTTTTTCCGGTTGCCCAGCGCCAGCGGCCCCAGCAGCACGTCGGGCGGGATCGGGAAGAAGCTGCTCTCGATGAAACTCAGGCCGAACAGGGCCGTGGTGGAGTGCGGGTGATGGGCGAACCCGAGCACCCAGTCGTACAGCCGCCGGTGCAGGTGCCACCGCGGCACCGCCCGCGCTTCCTTCCCCGATTCCGCCGCACCTTCCGGGCCGAGCTGCTCTTGCATGGGAGACCTTTTTCCGCCGGCCGCCGCAGGGCACAGGAGTTCCGGCCGGACCCCGAAACAGTAGCGACCCCCCCGCCCCAATGCAACCTCATTCTTATCGAAGCGCTCGGCGCTTTGCCCATGACCTGCGGAAGAGCCTGGAACTACGGGGCCTGCCCGGCG
>CAZWXG010000258.1:0-2595 GCA_964637825.1 uncultured Acidobacteriota bacterium | reverse complement strand
CGCTGCCGGTGAGCCAGATGCCGCCGGAGGCGGCGAAGACCGAGAGGTTGGAGGCGATGTCGTTCCGGGAGCATTCCCAGACCGAACTCATGTTGATGTCCTCGCGGCGGTGGCGCCAGAGCAGGTAGAGGCAGACGGAATTGGCCAGCAGGCCCGCGAGGCTCGACAGGCCCATGACCTCGAAGACGGGGATCCGGGGGACCAACAGGGACCATGCGACCTTCGCGATCACGGCGAGGGCGGCGACGAGGATCAGGCCGCCCTTGAAGAGGGCGACTCTGGCCTTGACGCGCGCGCCGCGCGCGACGGCCCACAGGCTGAGGCCGTAGGTCAGCGCGTCCCCGAGGTTGTCGAGGCTGTCGGCCAGGAGCGCCGAGGAGCGGCCGTAGAGCGCCGCCGCGGCGATCACCACGAACATGACGGCGTTGATGCCGAGCACGACGCGCAGCGTCCCCCGCTGCCGCGCCACGAGCGTGTCCGCCGCAGAGGGATCCTCGCACGCGCATCCGCTCATGGTCCTTCCCCCGGTCCGGGCGTTTTCCCCGCCCGGTTATTTCAGAAAAGAGTAGTCGCGGCCGTAGCGCAGCATCTGCTCGACGTAACCCTCGGTGAGATCCACCTCGACGTCCACGATGCGCCCCTTGTCGACGACGGGCCGGTAGACCGGGTTGACGAAGCCGCCGTAGGGGGCGATGTTGAGCCGGGCGAAGCGGTCGAGCACCTCCCGGTGGAGTTCGCGGTCGACGCGGACCCCGTAGGTCTCGACCAGGTGGCGCGCTCCCTCGTAATCCCCCTCGCTCGTGATCCGCTGGACCTCCGCGAGGAGCCGGCCGTACAGCCGGCGCAGCTTCTCGTAATCGTTGATGACGAAATAGGTCTTCCCCCCGCGCGTCGTGCGGGCGATCACGTTTTCCGGCTTCCCCTGCTCGTACACCCAGTGGGCGATCAGGGCCCGGGCGCGCATGTGGGCCTGCTCGATCTCCTTCCCGTATTCAACCCGCGTCAGCTGGGTCTGGAGGCCGTTGCGGATCTCGCCGTCGTACTCCGCCCTGGCCGCCTCGGGGTCGGGCAGAAGGCCGAGTTCGACCATCCGGGGGTCCATGATGTAATAGAGGGAGAAGAGGTCGGCCCGCGCCTCCTCGATGGGAGAGCTGTAGTTCTTGAGCGCGTCGTCGCTGACGCCGGGGAGGAGCTGCCCCGAACCGTGGCCGAGGACCTCGTGCAGGTCGGTGGCGATGTTCGAGGCGATCGACCCGTATTTGCGCGCCCGCTCGAAGACCTCGTCGTCCGGGGCGAACTCGCGGGTGAGGGGGGACTTGAGCGAGGCCTGGTCGTAGGCGTAGGTGATGTTGGCGATGGTCACGCTCTTGCTGCCGTGGTTTTTGCGGATCCAGTTGGCGTTGGGGAGGTTGATGCCGATGGGGGTCGAGGGGTAGCAGTCGCCGCCGAGCATGGCCGCGGTGATGACCTTGGCCGTCACCCCCTTCACCTGCTTTTTCCTGAAGCGGGGGTCGACGGGGGAGCGGTCCTCGAACCACTGGGCGTTGGCCGAGAGGATCTCCGACCGCTTCGTCGCCTCCCGGTCCATGAAGTTGACGAGCGCTTCCCAGCTCCCCTTCATCCCCAGGGGGTCGTTGTAGACCTCGATGAAGCCGTTGACGAAATCGATGTGGGAGGCGGTGTCGGTGACCCAGAGGACGTTGTAGACGTCGAATGTTTCGAGGTCCCCGGTGCGGTAATAGTCGACGAGGGCCTCGATCACCCGGCGCTGGTGTTCGTTTTCGGCCACGCCGGCCGCCTTCTCGAGCCAGAACACGATCTTCGCGATGGCCGGCCCGTAGAGGCCGCCGACTTTGGCCACCTCCTCGACCACCTTCCCGTCCTTCCTGACGACGCGGGTGTTGAGCCCGTAGGAGACCGGGGTCTCGTCCTCCCGGTCGACGACGCGGGCGTAGTAGCGCTCGACCTCGGCCTGGGTGACCCCTTCGTAGAAATTGACGGCCGAACCGGCGACCAGGTCCTGTTTCGGGTCCTGGGTGAACTTCTTCGGCGCCACGGCCGGGTCGAAGAGGATGGGGGTGAGGAAGGCGACCAGGTCGCCCGGCGTCTGTCCCTCGGCCAGCGGGAACTCCGCCCCCCGCGACCCTTCGACCAGGGATGCGAAATAGGCGGCGTCGAAACCGGGGGTGAACTTGTCGTTCGAATAGTGGTGGTGGATCCCGTTGGAGAACCAGACCCGCTTGGTGTAGGTCATGAAGGCGTCCCAGCGCGGATCCTTGCGGTCCCCGGTGTACCCCGCGACGATGGCGTCGAGCGTCCGGCGCACGGTCAGGTTATGCCGGTAGTTCTGGTCGAACATGATGTCGCGGCCGCAGAGCGCCGCTTCCCCGAGGTAGTAGACCAGTTCCTTCTGCCTCGGGGTGAGCCGGTCGAACCCGGGGACCTGGTAGCGCATGATCTTCAGGTCGGCGAACTGGTCGATCTGCCACTGGAACTCCGCGGCGGCGGCCGGCTCGGTCTTCTTCTTCCGGCAGCCGGCGTTCGACAACAGCAGACCCAGGCCGGCAACGACGGCCATCATCAGCACTCTCTTTC
>CAZWXG010000257.1:0-2631 GCA_964637825.1 uncultured Acidobacteriota bacterium | reverse complement strand
TTCGACCTGCGCAAGTGGTTCGTCGTGGGGTTTGCGGCGTTTCTGGCCGGGCTGACCGATGCGCGTTCCCACGGCGGGTTCTGGGGAAATCCGGCGGGGAAGCGCAAGGGGGGGGACCCCGGGGACATCTTCCGGATGCCCTACGAGATCTGGGACTGGGTCGTCGAGCACCCGGGGTGGATGATCGCGATCGCGGTCCTGCTCCTGGTCGTCATCGCGATCGGGATCGCGATCACCTGGCTGTCCTCCCGGGCGAAGTTCATCTTTCTGGACAACGTGGTCCGCGACCATGCCCTCATCGCCCGGCCCTGGCGGGAGTACCGCCGGGAAGGGAATTCGTTCTTCCTCTGGAACCTGGTGCTGGGCGCCATCGGGGCCCTGGTCACCCTCCCCTATCTCGTCTTTTGTTTCCTCAGCCTGAAAGCGCTCTACGAGCGGAGCCCGAGCGGGGCGATGCTGATCGTGCCCGGGATTCTTTACGGGATGGGGATGCTGGCGATCTTTTTCTTGTTCGGCTTCGTCTCCCTGATGCTGAAGGAATTCGTCGTCCCCATCATGTACCGGGACCGGACCGCCGCCCTTCCGGCGGTGAGGAAGTTCCTGACGATTTTCGGTCCCAGGCTCCTCTGCTTCATCGGGTACGCGCTGCTGCTCTTCTTCCTGCTCCTGGGCATCGGCCTGGCGGTCGTCGCAGCCGGGTGCGTCACCTGCTGCATCGGGTTCGTGATCCTGATGATCCCCTATATCGGCGCCGTGGTGCTCCTGCCGGTGTCCTATACGCTGCGGGCGTTCAGCGTGGAGTTCCTGCAGCAGTTCGGTGACGAATTCCAGGTCATCCCGGTGCCGGGGGACGTGCTGCCGCCGACTCCGCCCGTTCTGGCCTGATGCCGGGAACGAGGGGGGCCCCGGCCTCGGCCATCACCCCCGGGGGGCGCATCGCGAGGGCGCTTCTGGCCGGCGGGCTGCTGCTGGCGCTGGGCACGCTCGTGGTCGTGCCTCCGGGGAAGCTCCCCCTGCCGCCATGCGTCTTCCACGAATGGACGGGGCACGACTGCCTGACCTGCGGGATGACGCGTTCGCTCCAGGCCCTGGCGCGGGGGGAGTGGGCCGCGGCCCTGCGGGATCACCTGATGGGGCCGCTGGTCTTTCTGGGAATGCTCCTGGGCCTGGGGCTTTTCTCCTTCGAGGCGATCGGCGGCCGCGCCCTGCGCCTGCCCCTCGGCAGACGAACGGTTCGATGGATCCTCTTCCCGATCGCCGCCGTCTGGGGCCTCTACTGGATCGCGCGCCTGACGGGGACAGTCACCACTGTCCCCTGACCGCTCTCCTACCGCGCCGGATGGGGACAGTGGTGACTGTCCCCATTTACACCGAACGGGCGGCGATCCAGGCGACGGAGACATAGGTTCCGATCGCGCTCCCCAGGTTGGCCAGCGCCACCACCAGCAGGATGCGGGTGACCGGGTTGCGCCAGAAGCCGCGCACGCTGGCGATCGCGTTGGGGAGGTCCTCGAGATCCCCCACCTTCGGTTTTTTCAGCAGCGCCTGGACGATGCCGGCCACCCAGCCGGCGGCCGTCAGCGGGTCGAGGCTGGTCAGGGGGGCGGCTACGAAGGCGGTCAGGATGGTCAGCGGGTGGGCCAGGGCCAGAGCGGCGCCGAGCGCGGAAAGGGAGCCGTTGACGACGACCCAGATCCCGATGTTTTCCATTCCGTGCTGGGTCCCCCGGCCGAAACTCGAGACGATCAGCGCCAGGATGGCGATCGGTACCGCCCACTTGAAAATGGCGGGCCAGATCGATTTCGGGGGGAGTTCCGACAGCGGGCCCAGGTCATGCGGCTCGTGCACCTGCCGCGCGATCCCCGGCACGTGGCCGGCCCCCACGATGGCGACGACATTGGCGCCGGGCGCGGTGCGGATCTTCTCGGCGAGATAGGTATCCCTTTCCTCGATCAGCCTCCGCTTGATCTCGGGGAAGCTGACGGCGAATTCGGCCATGACGGCTTCGAACTGGTCCTTCTTCTTGAGGGATTCGATCATCTCGCCGTCGATCTCCTCCCCCCCCAGCACGCCCATGGCCATCTGGGAGAAGAGCTTGATCTTGTTCCAGAAGCCGAGATACCCCCAGACGCGCTTGAGGGTGATCTCGATGGCGCGGTCGGCCAGGACCAGTTCGGCCCCCGTCTCCCGGGCCAGTTCGATCCCCTTGAGCATCTCCGCCCCCGGCTGGAGTCCGAGCTTGTTGCCCAGCCGCCGGTAGAAGCTGGTCAGGATCAGCTGGGCCAGGAGAAAGGCGGACTTCTTCTGGCGCACGACCTTGAAAATGTCCATCTTGGCCCAGTTGTCGGCCTGGGTCATGGCCTGGTAGCGCCCCGGGCACAACTCGACGCAGATGGTGTCCGGTTTGACCCGTTCGACCGTCGCGGCGACATCCTCGACGCTCTCCCTGGAGAGGTGGGCCGTGCCGACGAGGTAGATGTTCTTTTCGCCCGCCCTCACATGGGTGACGGTTTCCGGCAGCTCGATGGTTTCGGTCATATTTAATATGGGGACAGTCACCAGTGTCCCCTTTTGCCCTTCTTTTTCTAATCCAGCTTGTTTTGAACCAAAAGGGGACACTGGTGACTGTCC
>CAZWXG010000256.1:1460-2645 GCA_964637825.1 uncultured Acidobacteriota bacterium | reverse complement strand
CCCGATCAGATAGCGGTTGGTCAAGCCGCCAAAGTAGGAATTGTCGGCATAGTATCGCGCACCTGTCTCGCGATTCTGGACGGAGTAGCCAAGGTTGCACATCGCGGATTGCAGCTGCAGATAGGCGTACTGGTCGGCGGCACCGAAACCCTTCGCCTTGTCGATGGGGGTCACCAGCACGACGCTGCCATGGGCCTCATCGATGATATCGATCAAACCCAGGGCCTTCAGATACGCCAGCGCCTCCTCTTTCCCGGTCAACTCCTTATCGGTATACACCAGGATGTTGGTGTTCATCCGATAGGCCGCGCTCAGGCAGGTATACATTCCGGCAGAGCGATAGACATAGGTCGTCCCGGCGGGATAGGTATCCAGGGCAGGATCCGCCACGTACATGCGGCCGGTCAGTTCGGTCAGCCGGGCGGGGCCGTTGCGGTGCGCTTCATCCAGGGTTTCAAAACTCGCTTCATCGATGAAGTGCTGCTGATAGCCCAGCGCAAGAGAACTGCCGGAAAGCAGCAGGCAGAAGATCATTGCAGAGCGGAAAATGATCATGTTCATGGATTTTCCTTTTCGAGACAGGCCTTCCGTTCAGTCAGGCGTATAGAGCAATTTCCCGGTTTTGGATTCACGGGCAAAATGCTTCATGAAGTTCCAGGCGATCTCTCCGTAGTTGGGATAGAGTGCATGCGTCAGGTTCTCGGTGCACGACAGGCCCAGGATCGGGATCCCTGCATCATTTTTGAAGGACCACAGAAAGGTGCGCCACTCCCCCGCCAGCGTGGTCACCTCCATCCGGTCGGCCGGGTAGCCGATCATGGGATGGGCCGAAAAATCGCGGACATCCGCCAGTGGGACCCGGTTCACCCGGGCAAAGTCGCGCAGCAGCTTGAACGTATTGTCCGTCAGCCGGCCTTCCTCCTGGTTAAAGCCCAGATCGAAGGTGGACGTCAGAATCATGACGGGCATTCCCATCTTCTGAAGCCGGGCGTCCTCTTCCGGGGTACTGAAGTAAAACATGTCGTCGTGCATGCCCGCCATGGGTACGGCAGCCGCGATCTTTTCCATGCCGCCGTAAATGGCCCGGTAGGTGGAGCCGCCGCCAAGGGAATATCCGGCGGCGTATACCCGGGAAGCATCCAGCGCCGGATATTTTTCCAGCACGTGGGCGATCAGCCGCGGCAA
>CAZWXG010000256.1:0-1360 GCA_964637825.1 uncultured Acidobacteriota bacterium | reverse complement strand
AGATAGGGCGGTGTGTTCACCGCCTCCTGGGTCATCGAGCGGATCACGGACACCCGCTGGGCCTCGAGGAAAAGGTTGTGGAAGGCATCCGCAATATGGGTGGAAAGTTCCGGCTGCGGATCCCTGGCCACCATCACCCGCCTGAGCGGTACCAGCCGGTTGTAGAACACCTCAACACCCTTTTCCACGCGGTAGGCGTCCGTCCCGTTGACCTTGCGGTACTGCTCCACGGCCGTCGGGGAGCCGTTGAGAACGTAGGCGGGCACATAGGTACCGACCTTCGTCGACGCGTCCATTTCGCCCCCGATCAGCATCAGGCCGGCACAGAGGCCGATGACGTCGTGCCGGCCCGGCGCAATCCGATTGTTGATGAAAGTCGCACCCCCGTCGATGCCGATAAAATACACCTTGCCGTAGGCGCCGCAGTATTCCGCGTCGGAGTAGTGGAAAATTCCCTTATTGGTCCGTTCCGATGCGTTCTGCGTAAAGAGGACGCCGTGCAGCGTGTGATAGTTCTTCAGATCCGTCCGGGTAAAGCCGGCGCCGGGATCGGCCGGCGTCACGAGAATGACGCTTCCCGTCACCGAATTGATTTGCCTGATCAATCCCAGGTCCGTCAGAAAGCCGAGCGCCTCCTCTTTTCCCCGGAAACGGCGTTCGGAAAAAACCACCACGGCCGTATTGTTCCGGGCGGCCGTTTGTCCCCCGTAGAGGTTTGCCGAACGATACACAAAAACGCTTCCCGATGGGAACGTTTCCAGGGCGGGATGAGACTTGTATTGCTTCCCCCCGTTTCCATACAGGGACGCCACCGCCCGCGGCCCGCTCTGACGCGCCTCTTCAAGCAGTTCGAACGTCACCCCGTTGTTTTGACGGTTGCGGTAGTTCATGTAGGAGTAGGGGGCCTCGGCCCCCGTCAGGCTGAACATACCCACCGCCAGGAAAATAGCGGCAAACAGTGCGCTCTGTCCAGCAACGGATCTTCTCACGATCATCCTCTCCTTCTGCAGCGGCGCCGCCGCCGTGAAACAGGTACCGGTCGGGAAAAATCGGTTCCCGAACCGCTCATGCGCTAGTCCACAAAGGGGTTGTATACGATTTTGCCGGTTTCCGGGCTTCTCGAATAGTGCTTCGCGAAGTTCCAGAAGATGCCGGCGTACTCCTGGTAGAGGCCGTGGGGCAGAAATTCGGTGACGTTGAGCCCCACCATGGGAACGCCGTCGCTGTTGTGGATCATCCAGGTATGGGTGGCGTACTCGTTGTCGAGCATCACCCTCTCGTACGCATCCCCCTTGAATCCGCTCATGGGATAGGCGGCGAAGTCGAACCGGACCGGGTCCATCCCGTTGTAGCCGAGGTA
>CAZWXG010000255.1:0-2645 GCA_964637825.1 uncultured Acidobacteriota bacterium | reverse complement strand
CGGGGTGATCAGCTCGCCTCGGCCGCGCGCGGGAAGGAACGGACGGAACGGTCGTCGAACAGGACCTGCCAGGGGAGGGGGCCGGCCAGCAGAGCGTCCACATCCTCGGCCGCCATCGCCTTGGCGAAATAGTACCCCTGGCCGTAATCACAGCGCAGCGACTGGAGCATCCGCAGCTGCATGAGGTTTTCGACCCCCTCGGCAATCAGTTCCATGTCCAGGTTGCGCCCCAGGTTCACGATCGCCTGCACGATCTTCCAGGTCTCCTCGCACAGCCCCAGGTTCCCCACGAAGGAACGGTCGATCTTGAGGCTGTCGATCGGGAACCGGTTCAGGTAACTGAGCGACGAATACCCCGTCCCGAAGTCGTCCATGTGCAGCCTGATGTTCATGGCCTTGATGTCCGAAAGGGTCCGGTACACCGATTCCGAGTTTTCCATGAGGGCGCTTTCGGTGATCTCCAGGCTCAGGCGGCGCGGGTCCAATCCCGTGCTCCGGAGCACCTCGTCGAGTTCGCCGATCAGGCGGGGGTCGGTGTAGTGCCGGGGGCAGAGGTTGACGTTGATGGTCAGGCCCCCGCCGTCGGGGAGCTTCCAGCGGGCCATCTGGCGGCAGGATTCCCGCAGCACCCAGCTCTCCAGCGGCAGCAGGATTTCGGTGGACTCGGCGATGGCGAGGAAATCCTTGGGGAACATCATCTCCTCGCTCCGCTGCCAGCGGACCAGCGCCTCGAAGCCGATCAGCCGCCCCGTTTTCAGTTCGGTGATCGGCTGGTAGTGGACGCGGAACTGCCCGCTTTCCAGGGCACGGAGCAGGTCGGACTCCAGCTTCATCCGGGCGACGGCCGAAGACCTCATCTTCGCGTCGAAGATCTCGAACCGCCCCTTCCCCTCGCTCTTGGCCCGCTGCATGGCGACATAGGCGTCCCGGATCAGTTCGTCCGCGTTGACGCACTCCCGGGTGCAGACGGTGATGCCGACATGGGCGGTGGCGTAGATCGACTGGCCGTCGACCAGAAACGGCCGGGCGAGTTCGCGCTGCAGCCGGGCGGCCGCCAGGGCCGCCTGCCTGCCGTCGGAGGCCTCCTCGACGAGCACCACGAAGTCGTCGTTGCCGAAATGGGCCACCGTATCCTGCGCGGAAACGCACCCCTGGATCCTGCGGGCCGCCTGGACGATCAGGCCGTCGGCGACCAGGTGGCCGAGGCTGCCGGCGACGGCCTTGACCTCTCCGATCTCCACCACGGCGATCCCGAAGGAATGGACGGTGTCGCGGGTCCGCCGGAGCGCGTGCTCCACCCGGTCCATGAACAGGAGCCGGTTGGGGAGCCCGGTGAGGGGGTTGTAGACCTTGCGGTCGGTGATGTCGGTCTGCGACCCGGCGATCCGGTGAGCCTTCCCGTCGCCGTCGCGGCTCGCCAGTCCCCGGCAGAGGACCCAGCGATACTCCCCCTTCGCATCCAGGATGCGGTACTCGCTTTCGAAATGGCCGCTTTCCCCCGCGAGATGCCGGGCGACGTTTTTTTCCACCTGCTCCCGATCGGCGGGATGGATCCGTCCGAACCAGTCCAGGGGGGAGACTCCGATCTCCGGGTCGCGGTATCCCAGCATCGACTTCCAGCGCGGGGAGAAGTAGATCTCCTGTGACCGCAGGTCCCAGTCCCAGAGCCCGTCGTTGGCCCCGCGGGTGGCGAGTGAATACCGCTCCTCGCTCTCCCTCAGCTTTTTCTCCATCGAATGGCGGTAGAGGGCGATCTCGATATGGCTGTGCAGCTCCCGTTCCTCGAACGGCTTGATCATGTACCCGAAGGGCTCGGTCACCTTGGCGCGCTCGAGCGTCTTTTCGTCGGCGCACGCGGTCAGGAAAATCACCGGGACGCCGAGCCGTGCGTAAATGGCCCGGGCCGCCTCGACCCCGTCCATCTCCCCCTTCAGGATGATGTCCATCAGCACCAGATCGGGCATCGTCCGGTCCGCCTTGGCGACCGCCTCCGCACCCGAGGTCGCGGCGCCGGCCACCTCGTATCCGAGCAACCTGAGGCTGTTCTGGATATCCATGGACACGATCGTCTCGTCCTCGACGACCAGAATCCGTTTGGGCCTGCCGGGTGCCGTGTCCGTCATCGCTTCCGTCCTCGGGTCTCGCCGCCGCGGCACTCAGGCCCGGCGTGTACAGGGTTAGTTCCGTGCATGGGGGATCGCGATCATGCACGCGAATCCGCTGCGGCTCCGGAAGTCGAGCGTCCCCCCCAGCTGTTCGGTCAGGCTCCGGACCAGTTTCAGTCCGAGCGAATCGCATTCCTCCGGGTTCCATTCCGGGGCGCAACCGACGCCGTCGTCGCGGACCGTGAGCGCCAGGCCGCCGTCGCCGGCGGCGCGGAAACGGACGTCGATGCACCCGTTTCTCCCCTCCGGGAACGCGTACTTGAACGCGTTCGACACCAGTTCGTTGATGATGAGGCCGCAGGGGATGGCGACGTCGAGGTTCATCGGCACCGATTCCACCTCGAGATTGAGGCGGACGACCGACGCGTTGACCCGGTAGGACCGGACCAGGTGACCGGTGAGGCTGCGCACGTAGCCGGAGAAATCGATCTTGGCCAGGTCGCTGGACTGGTACAGCCGCTCGTGGATCAGGGCCATGGC
>CAZWXG010000254.1:0-2670 GCA_964637825.1 uncultured Acidobacteriota bacterium | reverse complement strand
CTCAGCCAGGCGGCGTAGCGGCGCAACGCCAGGGCGAAGCCGGTCCAGACCAGGACCAACCCGGCCAGCGAGGCGATCCCGGCGACGGTCTGCCCCGCGAGGCCGTAGTACTCCCCGGTGTGGACGAACCGCATCCAGATCCGCGCCCGCACCCCGCGGTCCATCCCGGCGAAGGTTTCGGTTTTGAGGATTTCGCCCGAATCCCGGTCGGCCGTCACCGTGGAGCGAAGCTGCGGCTGCCCCCCGTACCCTTCCTCGACGGCGAGGGAAAGGGTGGTGGCGTCGGGCGCGGGGAGATCGAGGGTCAAGGTCTTCCAGCCGGGGACCCGTTCCCGGACCGCCGCGACGGCGAGGTCGGCCCCTTCGAGGCCGAGGGGCGCTTCGAGCGCGCCCGGCGGGGGGGCGGGAGCCCCCCGGCGCGCGGGCATCGACATCGTGCTCCCCGAGAGCTGGAACACCAGCCGGCTCGCCCACGCGTAGGAGATGACCACGCCGCTCAGGATGATCAATACGAGGGGGACCAGGCACCAGAAGCCGAAGACGTTGTGCCAGTTGCCGTCCCGCGCCTTCCCCCCGATCCCGGTGCGGAACCAGAGGAGGGGGCGCAGGGCGGGGCGCGTCCAGCGCCGCGGCCACCAGAGGTAGAGGCCGCCGAGGGCCAGGAAGAGGAAGAGGAGGTTCCCCGCCCCGGTCGCGGCGCGCCCCCAGCGGAGGTTGTCGCCCGAAAGGGCCAGCCAGCGGTGCCACCCGGTCATGGCCCGGAAGAAGGAACGCACCCCCGTCGCCCCGGGCCCCAGGACCTCCCCCGTGTACGGGTTGACGAGGATCGTCCCGCCCGGCGCCGCGGTCACGCTCGCGGGCATGTCGGGGTCGGAGGAGAGAGACAGCGCGACCGGGACCCGGCCCGGCTCGGCCCGGCGGAAGCGTTCGACCAGTTCCGAGGCGGAGAGCGGCGGGGCGTCCGCCGGCCTCTCGACGGGGCACGCCCGCTTGTCCGCCCAGGCGGTCAGCTGCTTCTGGTAGGTCAGGGCCACCCCGGTGGCCGACATGATGAAGATGAGGACCCCGGCGGCGACGCCGCAGACGAGGTGGGTCCAGAACAGGGTTTTGCGCAAGGTCATATCCGTCCCTCCGAAAACCGGAATACGCAACGGGCGGGAAATGTTCCAGATTTTAGCGCCCGCGGCGCCTAGAGGAGGGCGCCGGCCAGGTATTTCAGGGCGACGGAGAGCACGATCACCCCGAGCAGGAGTTTCAGCCGGAAGGCGGGGATGTGGCGCTGCATGCGGGCGCCCAGGTAGGTGCCCGCCAGCCCCCCCAGCCCGAAAAGGGCGCCCAGGAGCCAGTCGGGGGTGATGGCGAGGCCGGGGTAGAAGGGGGCGGCCAGGGCGTAGAAGAGGACGCCGGCCACGGAGGAGGCGAAGGTGCCCACCAGGGTGGCGCCGGCTATGGTGTGGACCGGGAGGCGGTAGAAGGAAACCAGGAAGGGGGCGATGATGGCCCCGCCGCCGATGCCGTAGACGCTCCCCACGATCCCCACTGCGAAGGAGAGGAGAAAGAGGCCCCGGAAGCCGCAGCGGTAGTCCTCCTCCTGGAAGCGGTAGGAGAGTGCGGGCCAGGAGGCGCTCAGAAGCTCCACGTTGAAGTCCCCGTTCGCGGGCCGGCCGGCGCCCCCCTTCCGGCGGAGGCCCAGCAGCAGCCGGACTCCGATGTAGAGCATCACGCACCCGGCGAAGACCCGGAAGCGGCCCGGGTCGGGGAGCCAGCGCAGCCGGACGAGGCCGCCGATGACGACGCCCGGGAGGGTGCCGAGGACGACGACGCCCGCGAGGGGCCAGATGAGGCGCTTCTCCCGCAGGAAGCGGAGGATGCCCCCCGGGGTGGAGACGATGTTGTAGACCAGGTTGGTGGCGCTGACGGCGGGGCTCGCGAACCCCAGCACGCTGATCTGGAACGGGAGGAGGAGGAAGGCGCCGGTGATCCCGGCCGTGGAGGTGACGGCCGAGACGCAGAAAGCCACCAGCGGCGGCAGCCACAGCCATGTGTGCACGCCCGAGACGGGGAAGGTGAAGGGCTCGAGAAAGTTCACGGGTTGCGGTCCTCGGGATGCATCCGGTTCACTCCTCCTCAGGCGCGCGAGGCGAACTCCCCCGTCTGGGTGCTGACGCGCACCCGCTCCCCTTCCTTGATGAAGAGGGGGACGCGGATATGCAGCCCGGTTTCCAGGGTGGCGGGCTTGGTGGCCCCGCCCGAGCCCGCGTCGGAGCGCCCCCCCGGCTCGGTGGAGGCCACCGTCAGCTCGACGAACGGGGGGAGTTCCACCGCGATCGCGCCGCCGTTGTACTTGAGCACCTGCAGCGACAGCCCCTCGGTGAGGTACGCCCGGTCGTCCCCCAGCTGCTCCGGGGTGAAGGCGAACTGCTCGTAGGTCCCCTCGTCCATGAAGTGGCAGTACTCCCCGTCGGCGTACAGGTAGGAGGCCGGGGCCATGGTGACGTCGGCCTCGGCGAACTTTTCGCTGGTCCGGAAGGTCTTTTCCATGACCGCGTCCGTGATGAGGTTGCGGAGTCTGGTGCGCACCATGGTCGAGGCGCCGCGCGCGCTCGGGGAGGCGAAGAAGACCTCGAGGACCGCGTACGGCTGGTTTTCCACCGTGATGAACATCTTCCG
>CAZWXG010000253.1:0-2673 GCA_964637825.1 uncultured Acidobacteriota bacterium | reverse complement strand
TGCTGCTGGCGACGACCAACCAGCTCTGCCTGGACGCCGCCGCGATCCCGCTCCTCTGGCTCCTGCCCATGGGAGTGTATCTCCTCTCGTTCATCCTCTGCTTTCACAGCGAGCGCTGGTACCCGCGCGCCCCTTTCGGCGTGGCCCTGGCCGTGTCCCTGACCGGGATCTGCGTCATTCTCTACAGGGATGTCTACGTCCCCCTCCCCATCCAGATCGCGGCCTACACCCTCACCCTCTTCGTCGGTTCGATGGTGTGCCACGGGGAGCTGGTGCGGCGGAGGCCCGCGCCGCGGCACCTGACTTCGTTCTACCTGATGATCTCGGCGGGGGGGGCGCTGGGGGGGGTGTTCGTGATCCTGCTCGCCCCCCGGCTGTTCCGGGGCTACTGGGAATTCCACCTGGGACTCTGCGCGGTCGCCCTGGCGGCGCTCGCCCTCAGGTTCCGGGACCGGGGGACAGGAAAACGGCTCCTGCCGCTAAAGGTTTTTGCCGCCCTGTTCCTCGTCGGGCTGACAACCGCCCTCGGCCTTCATGCCTTCAGGGGGCTCGAGGACGCCGTGGAGGTGAAGCGGAATTTTTTCGGGGTGCTCAAGGTCTATGACGACGACGGAGGGGGGGCCGGGGAGCGTCACCGGACCCTCATGCACGGGCGCATCGTGCACGGCAGCCAGTACCACCACGAGGAGAAGCGCTACTGGCCCGTTTCCTACTACGGCCCGGCCAGCGGCGTCGGGATCGCCCTCATGAACCACCCCCGCCGGCTCGACCCGGAGCGGCGCAGCCTGCGCATCGGCGTCATCGGGCTGGGGACGGGGACGATCGCGGCCTACGGGGAGGAGGGGGATCTTTTCCGCTTCTACGAAATCAACCCCGAGGTGACGCGCTTCGCACGGGAATACTTCACCTACCTCGGCGACAGCCCGGCCCGGGTGGAAATCGTGCCGGGCGACGCGCGGATCTCCATGGAGCGCGAACTCCGCGAGGGCCGGCCGGGGGAGTTCGACCTCCTGGTGCTGGACGCCTTCTCGAGCGACGCCGTCCCGGTGCACCTCCTCACCCGGGAGTGCCATGAAGTCTACCGGCGGCATCTCAGGGAAGACGGGATCCTGGCCGTACACACCAGCAGCCGCTATTTCAACCTGAACCCGGTCCTCAGGAGCCTGGCGCGGCTTCACGAGGAAAAGGGGACGAACGCGTTGCTGGTCGAGGACGACGGCAGCGGGCTGCTCGAGACCGATCCTACCAGCTGGGTGCTCCTCACCTCGAACCGGGAGTTTCTGGCGAACCGGGATGTACTGGCGGCCGTCACGCCCTGGGGCGCGGGAGACGACAAGCCCCTCATGTTCACCGACGACTACAGCAACCTGTTCCGGTTGCTGAAATAGCCCGGGAGAGGGGCAGGCGCAAACAGGCGGACAGGGGGGAGAAGGGGGAGCGTCACACCCAGGATCTGGCGGGCTGATAATCGAAGGGCTCCATGGAGAAACTCCCCCTCCCCTGGGTGATCGACCGCATCTGGGTGGAGTAGCCGAACATCTCCGCAAGTGGCGCCAGGCCCCGGATAATGGTGAATCCCCCTTCCAGGCCCGTATCCCTGATTTCCACCCTCCGGGCCCCCAGATCCCGCATGACGCCCCCCAGGCAATCGTCGGGCACCCGCACCTCGAGCGTCATGACCGGCTCGAGCACCGCCGTCTGGGCCTCCGCAAGCGCCTGACGCAACGCCAGGGTCAGCGTTCCCAGCAGCGGGACCGAAAGGTCGGGCGGGTCGTTGTGCCGGAACTCCAGGACGTTCACCTCGAGATCCACCACCGGGTAGCCGTGCGCCCCCCCGGAGGTGCAGCCGCGCTCGAGGATGTCCCGGGCGTCGCGCTCGAGCGCGGGGGTGAGCACCCGCGCGATCCGGGAGACGTCCACCTCCACGGGAGGGAGGCTGCGGTCCCCCCGCTCCCTGGGACGGGGGAGCACCTCCACCGCGGCCCGCCCGCTGACGGCGACATCGTTGATGCGCCGGTCGAACTCCCCCTTCCCCACGCCCCGGCCCATCACGGTCTCGCGATAGGACACGCGCGGCCGCCCGAAGAAGGCCACGACGTTGAACTCCCGCTCCATCCGGTTGCGCACGACTTCCAGGTGGAGTTCGCCCATCCCGGAGAGGATCATCTGGCCGGTCTCCTCGTCCGTTCCCACGCCGAGCGTGGGATCTTCGCGCAGCAACCGGTTCACCACCTCGAACATGCGGTCCCGGTCCGCCGACGTCCGGGTCTCCACCGCCATCGACACGACCGTCTGCGGGAAATGGATCGGCTCGTAGGTGATCGGGTGGTCGGGGTCGCACAGCGTGTCCCCCGTCACCACGTCCCGGAGCCCCTGCACCGCCACGATATCCCCGCAGCGCGCCTCCTCGACCGGTTCCGTCCGGTCGGCGTGAAGGCGGAGGATCCGCCGCAGCCGCAGCCGGTTCTTGAGGCGGGGCTGGTAGCAGCGCTCCTCCGTCGTCACGGAACCGGAACAGACCCGCAGCCAGTGGAAATCGGTACTGGGGCTCGCCACCACCTTGAACACGAGGGCCGAGAAGGGGGCGCCGGGGGAGGAGGGACGGCGCTCCGGCTCCCCCGTATCGGGATGGTGCCCTTCCGAGGGGGGGCGCTCGAGGGGGGAGGGGAGGTA
>CAZWXG010000252.1:0-2677 GCA_964637825.1 uncultured Acidobacteriota bacterium | reverse complement strand
GCGCTGGTACCCTTCGCGCACGAACCCGAGCCGCTCGAGGGCGCGGATCGACCGCTCGTTGCGGGGGTCGGCGTCGGCCTCTATCCGATGAAGCCCCAGCTCGGCGAAACCGAACCGGACGAGGGCCGGCAGGACCTCGGACATGATCCTCTCCCCCCAGCGGTCGCGCCGGAGGCCGAAGCCGATCTCGGCCCGGCGATGCTCGCGCATCCAGTTCGCCAGGGCGCACGTCCCGATCACCTCGTCACGCCCCTGCTCCGTCACCCCCCACTCGAACAGCCCCCCGGAGCGGAACCCCTCGAGCGCCTGGCGGATGAAGGACTCGGCCTCCCCTATCCCCGTCAGCGCGCAGTGGCCCCAGTAGCGGGCCACCTCCCAATCGGAGAAGATCCGAAAAATCGCCGGCGCGTCGGCGACCCGCAGCGGCCGCAGCACGAAATGCTCCGTCGTCATCAAGGGTACATGGTCCAGTTGGGAATTGCGGTTCATGTTCTCCGGTCCGGGGGGACGGTCACCTCTGTCCCCCTCGAGTGGTTCAGCCTTATCTGAGACTAGGATAATGGCACGTCCTTTAGAAGTTCCTCATAACTGATCAGGGGCTCGTTCGCCCGTTCATCGAAAGCTTCCAGGTCCTCCCGGTCCTCCTGGAGAGCCTGCCGGACCGCGTCGTTCACCAGACGGGAAAGAGACTGACGGGTTTGGGCGGCCTCCCTCTTCAGGGAACGATGCAGGTCGGGCTCGAAATAAATCGTGGAACGGATCGTTGCGTTTTTCATGGAATCACCTCCCCCGTAGGAAGCATAGCGTCTTGACGCCGCATCACCCAGACGCCGAGTCGCCACGCTCCTGCCGGTCCAGGAGGAACAGGATGTAGTCCGTCGCCGGCGGCGTCCGCCCGAGCTTCCGCAGCTTTTCCGCCAGCTGCCCGCGGTGGAAGGTCGCGTGGTTCACGCACTGAAAGACCGCCTGCCACAGCAGCACGCACACCGCCCGCCCCCGCGTGTCCGCGTACCGGATCTCCCCGTCGAGCCGGTCGGCGCCGAGGGTGGAGAGAAAGACCCGTCGTTCCTCTTCGAGGCTCTCCCACGCGGCCGCGATCTCCTCCAGGGTGTCGAGTTTCACCCCGGTCGCGGCGGCCGTCCCCTGCCAGCGCCCGAGAAAGAGCAGTTCCACGAAAAGGATGTGCCGGAGGGTCTTCAGATACGTCGCGAAGCTGCCCCCCAGTTCCCGCTCCAGTTCCCCGGCCGGGAGCGCGCGCGCCGCCGCGACGAACTGGCGGTTGGCCCAGTCGTGGTATTCAAAAACCGCCTCGATCTGCCGGATCAATCACGCCTCCTTCCGCCGCCGTTGGGGTTCGGACCATCGATGCCGCCCGGACCGGGATCATGCGCCGATGATTTCGTTCAGCCCTTCGATCACAAGCTCCATATCCCTGTCGGGCAGCCGTGTGATGCGTTTGCCCAGGCGTTCGGTCGACAACGTGCGCACCTGGCTGATCTTGATCCACGATCTCTTGGGCAGGGCGGAATCGGCGATTTCCAGGGTCAGCGGGAACCCGACTTTCTGGGGTTGACTCGTGATCGCCATGGCGATGATCGTGCCGGAGCGCTCGTTGAAAATGTCGTGACTGAGAACGAGCACCGGGCGTTGCCCCGCATGCTCCCGGCCCCTGGTCGGGTCCAGATCCGCCCAGTATATTTCTCCCCTCAGTATTCCGGCCACTCGATCGCCTCCCCGGACCAGTCTTCCTCCGCCATCGAACGCTCCGTCTTCCTGTCCAGCTTCGCGCATTCGCGGGCCAAACGGCCGCGGTCATAGCGCGCCAGCTTCTCCTCCACCGCCTCCTGCAGCGCCCGGCTGCGATTGGGAAAGACCCCCTCCCGCACCAGCCGGTCGATGCGATCGAGCAGCCGTTCCTGAATGGTTATGCCGATTTTGACGACTCCCATGAGATCACCCCTGGTATGACAATATATCATACCGTCAGGCGTTTTTGGCATCCATGTCATCAGGCCGGCGGGCGGGGGCTTGCGGTTCGCGATGGCGTCCGGCCGGCACTTCACGGTAGAATCGGGCCCGGCGAAAAGAAGGGGGTTCCGGCATGCTGAGCGCGTCACCCAGACGATGGCTGTCGTGGGATTATTCGGTCACGGACCCGGAAGGGGCGGAGGTCGCCCGGGTCGCGATCGGCTCCTGGAGCGAGAAGGGGACGGTCATCATGGCAGAGGGGGAGTACCGCGTCTACCGCCAGGGACTGACCGGCCCCTTCGTGCTGGAAAGCGTCGACGGATCGACCGCCGCCAGCGCCGTGAAGCCTTCCGCCCTGCAGCGGAAATTCGCGGTCCTCTTCGGCGGCCGGGAATACGCGCTTCAGGCCAAAAGCGCGCTCAGCCGTGAATTCGGCCTCTTTGACGGCGACCGGCGCGTGGGCGCCGTCGTTCCCGCCTCGTGGCTGAGCCGTCGCGCGCGGGCCGATTTCGACGCGGAAATTCCCCCGCCGCTCCAGGCCTTCGTCCTGTGGCTCACCCTCCTGATGTGGAAAAGGTCGTCGGACAGTTCGGTCGCCGCGGGGTGAGCGGGCTCAGGCGGGAGGGAACACCTTCCGCAGCGCCTTTTTGACCCGCCCGCCGAGGTGCGGGAAGACCATCAGCGGGGCGATCAGCACCCCCTTGCTCCA
>CAZWXG010000251.1:0-2678 GCA_964637825.1 uncultured Acidobacteriota bacterium | reverse complement strand
CAGGCGCTCCGCGCTCACCTCTCCCCGCTCGAGCGCCGCGCGGACCGCGCACCCCGGTTCCCCCTGGTGCTGGCAATCGCCATAGCGGCACCCCCGGGCCAGTTCGGCGATGTCGGCAAACGCGCCCGCGATGTCACCATCGCTCCCCCAGAGCTGTACCTCGCGCAGCCCCGGGCTGTCGAACACCCACGCGCCGCCGGTGAGAAACCCGCGCGTGGACGTCGTCGTCGCGCGCCCCCGCCCGTCCGATTCCCGGACCGCGCCGGTAGGCGCCACCTCCTCCCCCGCCAGGTGATTGACCAGGGTCGATTTGCCCACCCCGGAGGAACCGGTGAGGAGGCAACTGCTCCCCGGGCGCAGGAAGGCGCCGAGATCGGCCAGCCCGTACCCGCTTTGCACCGAGATCGCGTGCACCGCCGTCCCCTTCAGGTCGTACTCCGTCCGGGCGACAAACCCGACCGGGTCACGGCAGAGGTCGGCCTTGGTCAGGACCACCACCGGGCGGACGCCGCCGCGGCGCGCCTGCACCAGGTAGCGGTCGAGCCGCCTTTGGTTGTAGTCGCGGTCGAGCCCGAGCAGGATCAGGGCGAAGTCGACGTTGGCCGCCAGCACCTGCTCCCGCACCTCCCTCCCCGCCGCCTGGCGCGAAAAGAACGACCGGCGCCCGAGCACCCCCCGGACCACGGCCGTGGACTCCGCGCTATCGACCGCGACCCAGTCCCCCGCCACCACCGGCTCCGCCGCCCGCACCCCCCCGGCCGGGTACGCCGTCAGGGCCCCCGCCGCCGTCCATACCCGGAACACGTCCCGGTTCACTTCGAGCACCCGCCCGGGCGCCATCCCCGCGGCCGCGAACGGCGCGAATTCCTCCTCCCTCGCTTCGTCCCACGCGCCCAAAAAACCGCCTTCCAAAACATCTGCAGATCGATCCATCTCGAGCCTCGTCCAGATCCCATGGCCGGGCACGCGCCGCCACAAAACAAGGCGAGCCTTCCCAACCGAATTGACAATGAAGGGTACACAGGAGACAGGATCCAGGTAGAGCACGGCCCGGGCGCGGAAAGGCCCGCCGGGACGTCACCCCTGGACTAGAGAACCGAGGCTTGCAGAGTCTGTTTCATAAGCACGACGCCATGATAGCCCGTCGTGCAACGAAGTCAATACCGATATCCTTTGCTAGGATAGCTGGAGCCGTGGGGGTACAATCGGCCCGCGATGGACGACCGCACGATCCGCTACTACGACGACAACGCCGAAGAGGTCTTCGCCCTCTACGAATCCGCCGGCGGCGGGGTGCGGCAGTACTTCCGCCTCGCCTTCCCCCCGGGGGCCGAGATCCTCGACATCGGCTCCGGCTCCGGGCGCGACCTCGGCATCCTCGCCGCCGAGGAGTACGAGGCCTACGGCGCCGAACCGAGCGCCGGGCTGCGGGCCCTCTACCTCTCCGGGCATCCGGAGATGGGCGCCCGCATCTACGCGGCCGCCCTCCCGGACCTTTCGGCGCACATTCCAAGGAAATTCGACGGCGTCCTCTGCTCCGCCGTGCTGCAGCACCTCCCGGCCGAGCGGCAGTTCGACGCCGCCTTCGACATCCGCAACCTCCTGAAACCCGAAGGCCGGCTCCTCCTCTCCTTCCCGGGGCAGCGCCCCGGCATCGGCGCGGACGGCCGCGACGAAGAGGGGCGCCTCTACACCCCCCTGGTCCCGGAGGCGGTGGAGCTCCTCTTCGAGCGCCTCGGCTTCGCCCGCATCGGCCGCTGGGACAACGACGACGGCCTCGGCCGCCCCATCCGCTGGACCACCCTCCTGTTCAGCCTGCGCTCGGACCAGGCCCTGCGCCCCATCGACCGGATCGAGGGGATCCTCAACCGGGACAAAAAGACCGCCACCTACAAGCTCGCCCTCTTCCGCGCCCTGTGCGACATCGCGCTGACCCGCTTTGCCGTCGCCTCCTGGCGCCCGGACGGCACCGTGGGCCTCCCGCTCGACGAGATCGTCGAGCGCTGGATCTATTATTACTGGCCCCTGATGGACAACGGCTTCATCCCCCAGATCCGCGGGGAAAGGCCGGGGAGCGCCAAACCGATCGCCTTCCGCCGGGATCTCGGCGAACTGATCGCCTCCTTCAGCCGCTCCGGCGGCCTCGACGGTTTCGCCGTCGCCCTCGGAAACGACGCCCTCAGCCCGCAACAGCGGACGATCCTCGATCAGCTCCGGGGCCGGTTACAGGAGACCATCATCAAGGGGCCGGTGCACTTTGCCGGCCGCTCTTCACATACCAACAGGAACCTGTTCGAGTATGACCGCCGCACCCGCCAGGTGCTGCTCGGCGCCGACGTCTGGCGGGAGCTGTGCCTGTCGGGCCACTGGATCCAGGACGCGCTCCTGCTCCGCTGGAGCGAACTGACCGCCGATATCTCCGGAGGGACCATCAGCCGGAGCCACGTCATCGACCGCCTCCTCCGCACCCCCACCTTCAACCGCAACGTCACCGAAGCCAAAAGCATCTACCGGGACCTGCCGCAAAAACAATGCGTATGGACCGGCGAGCCGCTCTACAGGAGATACGAGGTGGACCACGTCCTCCCCTTCTCCCTCTGGCGCAACAACGACCTCTGGAACCTCCTCCCCGCCGCCGCGGGCGCCAACCGCGCCAAGGCCGACCGCCTCCCCGCCAA
>CAZWXG010000250.1:0-2748 GCA_964637825.1 uncultured Acidobacteriota bacterium | reverse complement strand
TCGATCATGAACGCCCAGCCCGGTTCGCTCCCCGGCTCGAACCCGCTGTAGATCGGGCTGCCGTCCTTGAACTTCGCCCCGGCGTAGATCTTCCGGGCCGTGTCCACCTGGCCCGCGGTCAGGCAGGAAGGGGCGTCCCCCCCCGGGCACTGGACCACGGCAGGATCGAACCGGCATTTCGTAGGGTCGCCGATGAGGCCGTCGACCAGGCCGTCGTCGGCGTCGCAGGCGTCCAGGGCCGCCCGGTTGAGCACGTCGAGCTTCGCGACCGGGATGTACCCCGGCCCGTCGACACCGTCCTTGAGAGCCACCCAGCTGATGTAGAGCGAACCCGGCTGCAGGCGGGAAATGTGGAAGGCAGGGTCGCCGACGACGATGCCGTCGAAATCGTCCGGGTAGCGCTGCGCCTCGGCAAGCCCCTGGTTCCCCCCGTTGTGGCAGCTGTTCCAGAAGGAATACCTGACCGGCCGGCCGTAATAGCGCCGGGCCATCTCCTTGGTCACCACCGCCATCTCGTGCACCGCGCGGTAACCCCAGTCGGCCCACTTTTCAGGGTGCCCGATGGCCCACTGGAAGTCGGGGTCCACGTGCCCGGTGTCGGTCCCCCCGGCGACGTACCCCCGCTCCATGATCGCGGCCAGGCCCGAAGGGGAAAGCGAGCCGATGAAGCCGGGGTTGCCGGCCGCGAGGAACTTCCCGTTCCAGTTCTCCGCCGCGGGAAGCCAGACCTCGATCCCGATGCGGGAATCGGCCGTGGGCGCCGAAAACGCCTCGATGCGGCAGAAGGGGGCGTTGACCTTCCGGGGCGGGGCGTTCAGAAAGCCCGACTGCGCCGGCAGCTCGAACCCGGGGCTTCCCGCCCGCGCGGAGGTGATCGTGACGTTGGGGATCCTGACCGACGCGAGGCTTTCGCACGACTGCTGCGCGGCAGCCGGGCGCGCCAGGATAATCAAACCGGCCAGCAGGACGGCCGACAGGAAACGGTGGGAACTCATGAGCGCTCCTCCTTATGCCAGGCCCATCGGGGACAACTCGACGAAATGATTCAGGGTGGCGCCATTATACACCGCCCGCGGGCGAAGGCTCACAAAGATATTGCTATTTCGCACCGGTTATTGTCTCATCCCTAATTCAACCCGGCGGCACCCGCCAGCGCTTTGCGACAAAGGAGACATCGATGACCCAGGAAGCGGTTCAACCGGCGTATTCCAGAAAACAGGTCCTGTGGGGACTGGTGGCCATCTTCGCCGTCTACGGCGCGGTGGCCTACTCGGTGCAGACGATGACGATCGCCCGGCCGAAGATCGCGGCCGACCTGGACGGGCTGTCCCTGTACGCCTGGTCCGTGTCGATCCCCGCGCTGGTCATGGCCCTGGTGACCGTCATCTTCGGGAAGCTTTCCGACATGTACGGCCGGCGCGTCATCCTGATGATCGCCCTGTCCGCCTCGCTCGCCGGCACCATCCTCTCCGCCCTCAGCCCCACCTTCGTGTTCCTGATCGTGGCGAGCGCGATCGCCGCCATCGGCGCCGGGGCGATGATGCCGCTGGTCTTCGCCGTGGTGGGCGATCTCTTCCCGCCCACGGAGCGGGCCAAATGGGTCGGCCTCCTGAACATCCCTCTCGGGGTGTTTACCCTGACCGGCCCCGCCCTGGGCGGCTTCATCGTGGATTCGTTCAACTGGCGCTACCTGTACTGGCTGGCGGTTCCGCTCCTCGTCCTCTGCCTCGTCACCGTGCCGCTGGGCGTCCCTTCGCTGGCGCGCCGGGACGCGAGCCGCAAGATCGACATCCAGGGGTGCATCTGGATGGCGCTCGCGGCCTCGAGCTCCATCCTCGCCTTCTCCTACGCCGGCACGACCTTCCCCTGGCTCTCCACGCCGATCCTGGGCCTCCTCCTCCTCTCGGCCGTCTGCTGGGTCATCTTCCTCCGGGTCGAAACGCGCACCGCCGAGCCGGTCCTCGACCCGAGCGTGCTCCGCAACCGCTCCTTCGGCACCGTGGCGCTGGCCACCTTCGTTTCCTCCTTCGGGACGATGGGGATGATGATGTACTTCCCGATGTTCCTGCAGGGGGTGCAGGGGATCAGCACCCTCCAGAGCGGGTTCATCACGACCCCCTACGGGGTGCTGACGGCGTTCATGGGAGTCCCCGCCGGTTACGCCATCGCCCGCACGGGGCGCTTCAAATGGATGTTCGTGGCCGGGTACGGCCTCCTGGTCGCGAGCATGTTCGCCCTGATTCTCCTCGGCGCCGGCACCCCGGTCGGGTGGAGCGTGGCGGTGGCCGTCGTGGCCGGGCTGGGCTACGGCGTCATCCCGACGATCAACACCGTGGTGGTGCAGAACGCGGTCCCGATGCGGCTGATGGGGGTGGCGATGGGGGCCATCTTCTTCTTCCTCAACATCGGGTCGGCCATCTCCCCCGCGATCCTGGGCTCGACCATGAACGCGGCCTACGCGCGGGCGCTCGAGCAGTCCCTGCCGCTGGAACTGAAAGCGACGGCGGACACTCGGGTCCTGGAGGCCATCGACGACCCCCAGGTGCTGCTGTCGGCCCCCGCCCTGGAGGAACTCCGCAGGGCGCTCGACGGGAAGACCTCCGGCGGCGAGCCGCTCTTCGACCGGACCCTCGCCGCGGTCCGCCATTCCCTGGAGACGGGCCTGCGCGCCGTCTTCTGGATCGGCGCGGTCACGACCCTGCTGGCCTTCCTCATCATCGCGACCATCCCCGAAAAAACCCGGGGAGG
>CAZWXG010000249.1:0-2750 GCA_964637825.1 uncultured Acidobacteriota bacterium | reverse complement strand
TCTTCACCACCAAGGGGCCTGAGCGGGGGACGGGGCTGGGGCTGGCGACTTCTTATGGCATCATCCGGCAGCACGGGGGGCATATCGCCGTCGTGAGCGATCCGGGCCGTGGTTCCACCTTCCGGATCTACCTCCCGCTATTCGCCCGAAATTCCGCCGACCCGGACCCCGGTGCGGAGACCGGTGAACCCAAGCCGCCGGCGCAAGCCGCAGGCCGGATGAAGTGGGAGGTCGCAGACGGGGTGGAGATTGAGGCCGCAGACGGGGTGGAGATTGAGGTCGTAGGCGGGATGAAGAGGGGGGCTGCAGGCCGGATGGAGAGGGAAGCCGCAGACGGGATGAAGAGGGGGGCCGCAGGCCGGATGGAGAGGGAGGTCGCAGGTCGGATGGAGAGGGGGGTCGCAGGCCGGATGGAGAGGGGGGCCGCAGATGGGGTGGAGAGTGAGGTCGCGAGCTCATGATATCGGAGCTGCAACGCAGGACACCCCAATCACGGAGAAACTCCAATCCTGGACATCCACCTTTTTCGAGAATCTGTGGATGTCCAGAATTGCTCCGTCAGGGATTGCGCTGAAAGTGGACATCCACGAACCAGGCAATCGGTGGATGTCCAGGATTTGAGCTCGCAAAAGGTGGATGTCCAGGATTTGCGGAACCGCTGGAACCTGCGGGATGTCCGGACAGAACATCTTGAATCTCGAAGGGGCGGATGTGGAAATGGCGCGCGAAATCGGAGCGCGGGATGCGGGGGCAGGATGCTGACAGATAGGTTTCAGTCCAGGAGTGAAGGGTGTTTCGCCCAAAAGGGCGAAGACGGCGCGGCCTACCTGAAGGCGGTGCTCGATTCGGTGCACGAGGCCGTCCTGGTCCATGACGGGGCGACCGGGCGCATCCTCGACGTGAACGATCGGGTGTGCGAGATGTACGGCTACACTCGCGACGAGATCCTCGGTCAGTCGGCCGAGCGGCTGAGCCTGGGGGAATCGCCCTATTCGGAAGCCGAAATCAGGGTGTGGCAGCGGAAGGCGCGCGTGGAGGGGCCGCAGACGTTCGAGTGGCGGGCGCGGCACGCCGACGGCCGCCTCTTCTGGGTGGAGGTCAGCGTGCGGTACGCCGTCATCGGCGGCGACGACCGGTTCGTGGTCGTGGTACGCGACATCGACGGGCGCAAGCGCGCGGAGGAGGAGCGGGAGAAGCTCCACTCCCGGTTGCTGCAGGTTGAGAAGATGGAGTCGATCGGGCAACTGGCCGGGGGGGTGGCCCACGATTTCAACAACACCCTCGGGGTCATCCTGGGACACGCGGAACTCGCGCTTCAAAAAACCCCCGCGGGAGACCCGCGCCGGGATGACCTCGAACAGATCCGCCGCGCGGCGGAGCACTCGGCCGCTGTCACCCGGCAGCTCTTCACCTTCGCCCGCAAACAGGTGCACAACCCGAAAGTGGTGGGCCTGAACGAGGCCGTGGAAGGGGCGCTCGAAATCCTCCGCCGATTCATCCGGGAGAATATCGAACTGGACTTGCATGCCGGGAAGGGACTGTGGCCGGTGAAGGTGGACCCGGCGCAGATCGAGCAGGTTCTGGCCAGCCTCTGCGCCAACTCGCGGGACGCCATCCGCGGGACGGGAAGGATTGTCATCGAGACCACCAACATCACTGTCTGTCCCGGCCAGGCGGGCAAACGGGCGGGGGACTACGTGCGCCTTGCGGTGCGCGACAACGGCTGCGGCATGGAGCGTGAAACCCTCGACCGGCTCTTTGAGCCCTTCTTCACCACCAAGGCGCCGGGGCAGGGGACGGGACTGGGGCTTTCTGCCGTTTACGGCATCATCCGGCAGAATGACGGGTTCATCGAAGTGGAGAGTACGCCGGGGAAGGGGGCCTCCTTCGATATCTATTTCCCTCGCTGGGCCGGAAGCGTGGATGAAGCGGCGATGCGGGAGAAGGGGGAACTCCCGAAGGGGAACGGGGAGACGATTCTCCTGGCTGAGGACGACGCCTCTGTACTGCGGCTGGCCGGGAAGATTCTGACCCAGCTGGGGTACCGGGTGCTCGAGGCCTCCGATCCGGAATCGGCCCTGGCCCTCGCCGCCGGGAACGAGGCGATCGACCTGCTCGTGGCCGACGCCGTCATGCCCGGGGGGGGCGGACGGGAACTGGCTGCCAGGGTCCTGCGGGTGCGGCCGGCGATCGGGGTGCTTTATATGTCGGGCTATCGGCCGGACAGCGTCGGGATGGAAACGCTTCCGGAAGTCGCCGCCTTTCTGCAGAAACCGTTCACGCGGGAGGAACTGGCGCGCCAGGTCCGCGCCGCGCTCGATTGACGGACTGATCAACAAGGGGAGCCCCCCGATCCCGCAAGGAAGGGAGTCGGTGTCAGGCATTCCCGGTATGGTCCGCCGGTCTTTTGACCCGCATTATTCATGAGGATACGTCGCGAGGCGGCGCAGGTGGGTGTGGATACAAGGCGCGAGCGGGGAGGATTCCGCAGGCGTACTCGACAGTACGTCGAGGCATCCGACCAGGCGCAACGCAGTAGACATGCCCGATTGCACCGACGCAGCAGGATCTTCATGAATAATGCGGGTTAAAGGGCCTCCGCTTCTGCTTATGCCGGGGGCGATCCGGGTCACTGTCGCTGCTGCTCGAAGGAGAGCTCCCGACACCGCCGGGGGTGGTTTGCGGATATTTCCAGGGGCAGGTAACCAAGGGGCGGCGCCCCGGGTACGTTCCTACAGGTCGGGGTAGAG
>CAZWXG010000248.1:0-2760 GCA_964637825.1 uncultured Acidobacteriota bacterium | reverse complement strand
GGTTTCAGCGGCACCGTCACCGACCTGGGGGGGCCGACGGCGAACCTGTACGGCTCTGTCAACGGCGCGGCCGCCGCCTGCCGCGTCTGCCGCCGCCCCAGCTGCCTCTTCCCCGCCCTCTGCCCGCATCTCGAACTGCACCCGGAAGCGGCGATCCGTCTCATGCGGCGGGTGGGGGAGGTCGCGGGGGTGCACCACGTGTTCATCCAGTCGGGGATCCGGATGGACGTGGCCCTCGAAAGCCCGGATTATATCCGGGAACTGGCGCGCCATCACGTGTCGGGACATCTGAAGGTGGCCCCGGAGCACCTGCACCCCCGGGTCCTTCAAAAAATGCGCAAGCCGGGCCCGGAGACCTTCCACGCCTTCCGCGAGGTGTTCGAGGCCGAGAGCCGCGCGGCGGGACGGCGGCAGTACCTGGTCCCCTACTTCATCTCCAATTTTCCCGGTTCGACGGAGAGGGAGATGGAGGCCGTCGAACATTTCGTCCGCCGGGAGGGGTGGAACCTGCAACAGGTCCAGGATTTCATCCCGCTGCCGATGACTCCGGCCGCCGCCGTCTACGCGACCGGCCTCGATTACGAGACCGGCGAGCCGGTCCCGGTGGTGCGGGGACTGGCCGGGCGGCGCGCGCAGATGCGGCAGCTGCGGCCGCGCAAACCCGGTCGCAGGCGCGGCCGGCCCCCTCACTCCTCCGGGTAGCCGTAGTCGAGGCCGAGGCGCTCGAACCAGCTTTTTTCCAGCTTCTTGATCTCCGCCAGAAGGTCGGGCGCAAGCGGCGGCGGGGTATGCGCGAGGAGCCCGAGCGTCTTCTCCCGCAGCAGATCCTCGCTGTGGCGGACGGGGGCGGCCGGTGCGGCCTTCGCCCCCCGGCTCCGGTCGAGGACCGAGGGGGTCCAGAAGTCCCGGAAATGATCGAAGGTGTGCTCCTCGGCGAAATAGCTCCCCCCCGGCCCCACCTTCCCGACGAGGTCCAGGGCCAGCGTCCCGTCGCTGACCTCCAGCCCCTGCGTCATCGCCCCCGTCATCCCGACCAGCTCGTCGGTGAGGACCATCAGCTCGGGCGAGATCATGGTCGCGTGATCCATCAGGCCCACGTCGTGGACCATGTTGGCGCCCGAGAGAACCGAGGCCAGGCATTGCTGCGCCGCCTCGATGCCGGCCTGGAGCCCGAGGACCTTGGCGTCGGTGCAGCCGGCGGTCCCCAGCATGGGCAGGTCGTAGTGGTGTGCCAGCTCCGTGGCGGCGCCCACGAGGAGGTTGAGTTCCGGGGAGCCGTAGGGGTAGATCGTGGTCTTCATGTCGATGACGTTCGGCATCCCGCCGTAGACCACGGGGGCACCCGCCCTCTTGAGCTGGATGATGGCAAGGTGGCTCAGGACCTCGGCGTTCATCAAGGCCAGGGTCCCGGCGAAGGTGGCCGGGGCGGTGGCCCCCGCCATCGGCATCGAATAGACCACGTTGGGGACCCCGTGTTCCGCCAGGAGCAGGCTCTTCTCCAGCGCGTCCCGGCCGTGGACCAGCGGGCTGATCGGCTCCACCGACCCGAAGAAGAAGGGGCGGCGGCGCAGCTCGTCGGCGCCCCCGGCCACGAGGGCGCACACCTCGAGCTGGTCCCGCAGGCTCTGGAGGTTGGCCATGGAGGAACCGAGCGGCTTATCGCTGTTTTCGAGCTGGATCATGAAGGACACCTTCCCCGCCAGGACCGCGGGGAGCCCCTGGGGGTAACCCGCCCACATGCTCGTGAAGGACCACGCCAGGGTGGGAAGCGCGTCGATGAGGCGGGCATTGGCCACCACGTCCGAAATCCGGCAGGGGCGCCTCCGCCCGTCCCGGGGGTCCAGGATGTCGGGCTGATCCGGGGTCCCGCCGAAGGTGCAGCGGTTGCCCGAAAGGGTGACGTAGGGAGTGCCGTCGCGCTTGTGGAGCACGATGGCGCCCGGCGCGAGCGCCAGGGCCTTTTCGATCAGGTCCCCGGGAATGCGGACCTTTCGGGGATCGGACACGTCCGCTCCGGCGCCGTCGAGGAGTTCCAGGGCCTCCGGGCAGTCGACCGTCACGCCGAAACGGGACAGGATCTCGAGCGTCGCCTGGTGGATACGCTCGAGCTGCCCGTCATCCAGGCGGCGAAACATGGGAGGGGTGAGTTGCAGGGTGTAGCCTTCCATCGGTGTCCTTTCCTTTGGGGGAATCGGTCCATGCGGGTCGCTGTCCGCGTCAGGATACCGGCCCGAAAAACATTTAGCATACTAAATATTTCTACACAAAGTAAAGGCCCGCACCAAAAACTCCTGCCGGCATCAGGTTTTATCGAAGGCGGCCCCGTTGCGGCCCCGGCATCGCGGTCATCACCCTCGGTGAGGCCCGCTGTCTCGCGCCATGGACGCCACCTTGTAGCATTCGGCCAGGGTGGGATAGTTGAAGACGGTCTCGAGGAAGTAATCGCGGCCGCCGCCGAAGGCGAGCACGGCCTGCCCGATGTGGACGAGTTCGGCCGCCCCCTCGCCGAGGATGTGGACCCCGAGGAGGCGCCCGGTTTCCCGGTGGAAGAGGAGCTTCATCAAACCGCAGGTGTTGCCCACGATGTTCGAGCGCGCGATCTCCCCGAAGCGGGCCAGGCCGGTATCGTAAGGAACCCCCTCGGCCTTCAGCTGCGCCTCCGTCGCCCCGACGGTCGACATTTCCGGGATCGTGTAGATGCCGGAGGGGAGCGGCTGCGCCATCGGCGGGGCGGGCGCCCCGAGGGCGCAGCAGGCGGCC
>CAZWXG010000247.1:0-2772 GCA_964637825.1 uncultured Acidobacteriota bacterium | reverse complement strand
TCTCGCAGATGCTGGCGCGGAAGACGTCCGAGCAGCGCCGCCCCAGGGCTTCCTCCCGGGGAACTTTCGTAATCTCCTCCGCCGCCCGATTGAAGGCCGTGATGCGCCACTCCAGATCAACGGTGAAGACCCCCTCGTTGATGGAATCCAGAATGGTCTGCTCTCTTCCGTCCGGCTGCCGGCTCACATCCCCCCCAAGTAAATGCATAATGCAATGCAATAATAGCATAGTTCTTGCATTATGCAATCCGCATACAGGCGTAACAGGACATGCCGCGCCTCGCCGGGGCTACGGCAGCAGCCGCAGCGACAGTTTGCGGACCGCGCGGCCGAACTGGCGCGTGCCGCCCCCCTCGCTCACGATTTTGAGGATCCGGGCCGGGTCCACGACCTGGAGGCCCGAAAGGAGGGTCACGCCGCGCGGGCGGAAAACCTCGGGGAGGAAGGGGGTGGAGGGTCCGAGGACCGCGATTTCGCGCGCGCCCCGGCACAGCTCCAGCAGCCGGTCCATCGTCCGGTTCAGGAGCGACGAGGCGGTCAGGATGACGACGTCGCAGGCCGGAAGGTGCTCGCCCGCCGCCGTATCGGGCAGGATGTCGAGCGCCGGGTTGGATTTGCGCTCGAAGATGCGGAGCGAACCGGCGCGTTCCCTCAAGGGGGCGACCAGGGGCCCGAAATAGCCCACCATGCCGACGGCGTCCCCGGCCCGGACCTGGAGGATCCCGGCGATGTCCGCCTCCACCGCCGTTTCCGGGGCGGGGACGAGGGCGTTGAGCGCCGCCAGGCCCACGGCCGCGGCCGTCACGTCCGGATTCTTCAGCCACTCCACCAGTTCCGCAGCCGGGCGCCCGGCCACGCGTCCGGCTTCGGCCACCACGCAGCACGACTCGTACTCCCCCTCGTGCAGGGTATAGGCGAGGCCGCACTCCCCGTCGTCGAGGCAGACCGCCGTATAGCCCAGTCCGATCCTGACATCGGCCCCCACCCTCCCCGAAGCCCGCTCTTTCACCCGATCCACCAGTTCGTTCGCCAGCATCCGCATTCCCCCTTTGCCGTCGCTGCATGCAATCGGCATTCCCGTCCCGGAGCACCCGGTTGAGGCCCGCAAATTGCATGAGCCTGCGGGGTATGAAAGTATCATGGATTTCCCTATACTTTCATGCCGGTTGATGAAAACCAGGTTACCGATCCAAAGGAGAGAAGAGATGAAGGTAGGATTCCCCATCGAGGCAGACAACGGGCTGGACAGCATGGTCTACGGACATTTCGGCTCCGCCCCGGCATTTCTCATCGTCGACACGGAGCTCGACCAGGTCGCCACGGTCGGCGGCTCCGGCGAACACAAGGAACACGGCGCCTGCAACCCGGTAAAGACCCTCGGCGGCAATCTCCCCGACGCCCTCGTGGTGGGCGGAATCGGGATGGGGGCCATCATGCGGTTGGGCGAGATGGGCGTGAAGATCTACCGCGCGGCGGCGCCCACCGTGGGGGAAAACCTGACCCTGCTCAAACAAAACGGCTTGCGGGAATTCTCCTCCGACGACACCTGCCAGGGACACGGGGGAGGCTGCGCGCATTAGCCCGCCCCGCGCGCGCGATTGGGAAAACCTTTTATGCCTGTTCCCACGCAAAGCCATCTCGAGGACTCCAGGAACCGGGAGCACCCGGACTGCATCGCCTGCGGTCCGGGGAAGCTTCCGGGCTTCGGGCTGGACTTCTCCGTCTGCGAGGACCACGGGGTCCGGGCGGAGTTCTCCTGCGCCCGTATCTACCAGGGCTATCCCGGCCTGCTCCACGGCGGCGTCAGCTCCATGCTCCTGGACGCGGCGATGGCCAACTGCCTCTTCGCCCATAATATCAGCGCCCTGACGGCCCGGATGATCCTCCGCTACCAGCTCCCGGTCGAGGTCGACCGGCCGGCGACGGTCAGGGCGTGGCTCTGCGAATACGAGCCCCCCCTCTACGTTCTGGAGGCGGAACTCGAGCAGAACGGCCGCGTTCTGGTGCGGGCCTCCGCAAAGTTCATCGACCGGGGACAATAGCCGTTTTTATCCCGATCGCGGTTGCATTTTGCACGGAATCCCGCCAGAATTCCGACTTCATCGCCGATTGAGGGAGACGATTCCATGGACAACCCTGACGAGGGGATGGAGCAGCCCGATTTCCCGGGACCCATCCTTTTTTACAACGAAGAGGTGATCGAGCATTTCACCCACCCGCGCAACGTGGGGGAACTCCCGGAGGCCGAAACGGACGGCTACGGGCTGGTCGGAGACCCCTCCTGCGGGGACCAGATGAAGCTCTGGATCCAGGTGCGGCAGAACCGGATCGAAAAGATCGCCTTCAAGTCCTTCGGCTGTCCCGGCGCCATCGCCACCAGCAGCATGCTGACGGAGTTGGCGCAGGGCAAACCGGTCGAGGAGGCGAAGCGCATCACCGACGACGACGTGGTGGAGGCCCTCGGGGGCATTCCCGAGCGGAAGAAACACTGCTCGCTCCTGGGGGTGATGGCGCTCCAGGCCGCGATCCAGGACTGGGAAAGCCGGGAACCGGCAGGCGGGGGGGCAGAGCGGTGATCTACCTCGATCACAACGCCACCACCCCGCTCGACCGCCGGGTGCTGGAGGCCATGACCCCCTACCTGACCGAACGGTGGGGCAACAGTTCGAGCCCCTACCGCTTCGGCAACCAGGCGCGGATCGCCCTGGAAAACGCCCGGGCCCGCGTCGCGGCGTGCATCGGCGCCGCAGCCGGCGAGATCGTCTTCTGCGC
>CAZWXG010000246.1:0-2786 GCA_964637825.1 uncultured Acidobacteriota bacterium | reverse complement strand
AGGACCGAGCCCACCGGGGCGGCCAGCCCCTTGGAGAGGCAGACCGATACCGAGTCGAAGGGGCGGGCGATCTCCCGCGCGTGGACATTGAGCGCGACGGCGGCGTTGAAGATGCGGGCCCCGTCCAGGTGCAGGCGCAGTCCGCGGTCCCGGGCGAATGCCCCGACGGCGTCGAGGTAGGGGAGGGGGAGCACCTTCCCCGCCATCGTGTTTTCGAGGCAGAGGAGGCGCGTGCGGGCGAAGTGCACGTCGTCGGGCTTGACGGCGGCCGCCACCTTCCCCAGGTCGAGGGTCCCGTCCGGTTCGAAGTCGAGGGGCTGGGGCTGGATCCCCCCGAGCACCGCGGCGCCCCCCGCTTCGTAACGGTAGGTGTGGGCCGACTGTCCGGCGATGTATTCGTCCCCCCGGCGACAGTGGGTCAGCAGCGCGACGAGGTTGCTCTGCGTGCCGCTCGACACGAACAGGGCCGCTTCCTTCCCGAGCCTTTCGGCCGTCATCGCCTCGAGGCGGTTGACGGTGGGGTCCTCGCCGTAGACGTCGTCCCCCACCTCGGCCGCGGCCATGGCCTTGCGCATCGCGGGGGTGGGGAGGGTCACGGTATCGCTGCGAAGGTCGATGGTTTTCATAGGACTACCCTTATAGCGCAGATCGGGCCGAGACCCCAAAACAATTCTGGCCGGCGCTTGTGCGGATCTAAAAATGATTTATAGGAAGCGGAAATAGGAAGATATACATAATGTAAGGCATCAGGTCGGGGCCCTCGACCCCCGTGATGGTATTTGGCAAACGGAGGGCAGGACGGTATCCTTTTCGGGGAGGAGCACGATGAATCTGGTTCCGTTGGGAAGGGCGGTGGGGAAGGCTCTGGCCTCCTCGTGGTTGCGGGAAGTGCTGATGGCCCTGCCGCGCATCGCGCTGATGGTCCCGAAGCTGATGGTGGACGAACGCGTCCCCGCGCGGACGAAACTCGCCCTGGCGGCCTTGGCCGCCTACCTGGTATCCCCCTGGGACCTCGTCGTCGATTTCATCCCCGGGATCGGTCAGCTCGACGACGCCGTGGTGATCCTCCTCTTCCTCGACGGGGTGCTCAACCAGGTCGACGACGCGGTGCTGCTGGAGCACTGGACCGGTGAGGAACAGACGCTGCGGCGCCTCCAGGCCCTGGCCGGCATCGTCTCACGCTGGACCCCGGAGCGGGTGAAGACATTCCTTTTCCGGAGCTAGCCTGTCCGTTCCGAGAGATAGAGCGTCAGGCCCCCGACACAGAGGACCAGCCCGAGTCCCGCCAGGATAGATATCCCCGCGAACGAACCGAACAGATCGACGATTTCGGCCCGTTGCCGGACGACGATGCCGGCGGCGATCGCCACGGCGGCGACCAGCGCCAGTCGCTCCACCCAGGCCAGCGGCTGCACCGCACTCTCCGCGGCCGCGGCACGCCGGCGCAACTGCGCCCGCCACCATAGCTGGCCGGCTGAAGCCGCCGGGACCCGGCCCATGTCCGATGCCCGGACTCCCCGCAACGTCTCGACCGCTAGGAGGGTTGCGCCGCAGCGGCCGCACTTTCCGGCATGCCGCCTGAGCGCCGGTTCCGCATCGTGGGGCCAGCGGTCTTCTGCGAGCAGCCGGATGAGCTTTCTTTCCTGCGGACAGAAGGGGATCTTCATGGGCGCACCTCCACCGTCATCTGTTCCCGTCGCAATGCCCGGGCGAGCTTGTGGCGCGAGCGGTAGAGCGCCAGCCGGATGCGCGCCGTCCCGAAACCCGTAATCGCCGCGATTTCGCGGTGCGTCATCCCCTCGGCGTGGGCAAGCCAGAGGAGCTGGCGCTCCGCGGGCCGGAGCGTGAGCAGGGCGGCGCCGAGGACCTGGTCGGAGCGCGCGGAATCCAGGCTCTCCACGGGCGGGGGATCCACGAAGGGGAGCGCCCGTTCCGGCACCTCCCCGAGCGATCTCGCTGCCGGCCTGCGCCACTGGTCCCGCATGAGGTTGGTGGCGATCCGGAACAGGTAGCGCCGGCAGGATTCCTCCCCCTCCTCCCAGGGGGCCCGGGCTGAGAGAAAGCGCAGGTAGCTCTCCTGGGCCAGGTCCTCGGCCAGGGCGGGGTTTCCCGATACCCGGCGCAGGTAGGCGGTCAGCTGCCGCGCGGTCCTCTGGTAGAAGGCGGTGAAGCCCTCTTCGCTCACCGGGACCCGTACGCTTTCCTTCGCTTCGGCCGCCAGGCGGCCCGTCAGCGCGGGTTCCAGTGAAGCAGGTCGGCAGGTCATGGGCGAGATCCAGTTTTTACCGGGACAGTGTACGTCTTTTACCTCTTTCATAAAAGTCCGGCGTTCGGACCCGGGGTCAATTCGAGCCCGCATCTTCCGTTCTTTCCGCCAGTCGGCGGAAGAGGACGAAGGAAACGCCGGAGGAGAGGATGAGGCCGATGCCGAGCGTCAGGGCGAGGGTGCCGACCAGGAGCAGCGCCTGCGGGTTGCCGAGATAGCCCCGTACGTACAGGAGCCCGGCGCCGCAGAGGGTCGAGACGATGCCCAACTGCAGCGGAGCCAGGATCCGGGCCGCGGTCCCCCTGGGGCCGGCGGGCTGTTCCAGCGCCGCGCTGACGGGGGCGAGTTCCATGAATTTCCTGCCGGCGTCGCTCGACAGGTAGTGGAACAGCTCCTCGTTGCCGCTGAGCTTGTCCAGGAGCTTGGTGTGGATTTCGGTCTGCACCCTGAAAACCCGGTTCCAGCGCCGGTTCTGCATGAGGAGGCGCAGGAGCCAGAGGATGGCGCCGACGACGGCCAG
>CAZWXG010000245.1:0-2799 GCA_964637825.1 uncultured Acidobacteriota bacterium | reverse complement strand
TACAAGAACGTCAAGCCCACCTACGAGGATTACTAGCCTGCTTCCGGCCCGCGGGAATCCTCCCCCGCGGGCCGGACTCCCAGGGCCCGGGACCTCCCCCCCGCGCCCCCCTCCGGGCCCGGCGGCTCCAAAATGGGGTTGCGCAAAGGCGCGGGAAACTGTACCTTATGGAGGCTTGCAGGATGCGCCCGTAGCTCAGCTGGATAGAGCGTTTGGCTACGAACCAAAAGGTCGCACGTTCGAGTCGTGCCGGGCGCACCATTAAAATCAAAATCAGGGACGTCCCACACGTTTCCCATTTTACCCGCCGCACGCCCTGTCTTTCCTGCTTCTAAATGGGGGAACGTGTGGGACGTCCCCGATTATCAGCGTCCCTGGCGCCGGAGAAGGCACGCTCACCCGGCGGGATCAAATAATCGTATCTCACCCATCGGGTAGTGCTTTTTATTGAGGGTCCAGAGCGGGAGGCTGGCGCTGCGGGCTGAAGCGGCGATCAATGCATCGCCCAATTCAAGGCTGTGCGATTTCGAGTATTTCTGCAGATAATGTCCCGCCATCTTCCCGAACGCATCGGAAATCGGAAGCGTTTCGAGTATCTGGAAAAGTGATTCCAGCCGCGCACTTTCCCCTTTTCGCGCGCCGGCAAAGATCTCCGCCACGGATACCGGCGTCCACAGCAGATTGTGGCCCTGTTCCAGCAGGCCCGCGACAGCGCCCGCTATGGGCTCATATCCGCGCAGCCAGGCGATAATGACGTCGGAATCCAGCAGGATGTCAGCCAATCCCGAACCTCTCGAGCCGCGATCCAGACCGTAGCTTCCGGACGGCGTCATCGATGTCATCGAGATCCTCCCGATCCTTCCAGATTCCGGACAGGTTCCGGGCCAAAGCAGCCTTGTCGATGGCTTTCCCGCTCATATAGCGCTCGCGCAAGCCTGCCCTGACCAACTCGGAGACAGTCATGCCTTTTTGCCGACTCAGAGTTTTGAGGGTTCTCGCCATTTCCTCGTCAAGATAAAGCTGCGTCCTTTTCAAGCGTGACTCCCATGATGTATAGAATACATCACCTGTGCCCCCCCCTGCAATCTGCAGGGCGGCCGTGGCGCTGCCAACAGGCTCGCATCGCCTGGGCTCCGGGCAATTGGGGAAATCCCCTTTTTCATCATCCCAGAAGGCCGACCAGGACCTCTTTCCGAACCAGGTCCAGGTCGAGGGCGCGCTCGAGGAAAGGCTTCACGTCGGCGCGGGCCTGTTCCCAGTCGAGCGACTCGATCCGCGTGCGCAGCTGTCGCCGCCAGTCGGCATCCGTGAGGCGGGGGCCGTCCCGGCCCGTCTGCTCCAGGGCGGCGTTCAGAAACTCGAGATTCGGAGCGGGCCAGGCGGGATCGGCGAGGTACCACACGAGGTCGTAGAGATCCCGGCCCTTGGTCCACGGGCGGCTGAGGACGGCGTGGATCTTTCCGGCGAGCAGGGAGGCCCGGTCGTAATGGCACAGGTTGAGGGTCACGTGCCGGCGGACGATGGTGTTTTCAATCTTCGCCCCGGCCGGCGGGCGCGTATCCAGTTCCACCTTGATGGAGAGCACCTGGGCCGCGTGCCCGGACATGCCCAGCTCACGGGGGAGTCCGGGGAAACGCACCCACGCGGAGGCAACCGTCGAAAATCGGGGACGTCCCACACGTTTCCCATTTTGACCAGCCGCATGCCTTGTCGTTCCTGCTTCAAAATGGGGGAACGGGGGGGACATCCCCCAAGGCTATTTCAGCTTGGGTCGACCCTTCATCAGGGTCCGCATTTCGAGCCAGAGGGACTGGCCGGCGATGGGGGAGGAGACCATGGTGGTGGCGTCTTCGTACCCGCCGACCACCTCGTAGCCCGAATCCTTCCGGTTGAGGATGTAGGCGAAAACGGGGATCATCGCCGAGGAGGAGGAATTGCCGGACGCCACGATGCCGTAATCGGTGACCTTGCCGGAGGTGTTCGTTCCGGCGCTCGTGCCCCGGTCCACGAACCTCACGATCACCACCTCCGCCGCGGCGACCTCCTCCACCAGTTCGATGGCCCCATGCTTTTTCGCGTCCTTGCTGCTGTTCCATTGCTCCACCCACCGGATGAAATTTTTCGTCACGGAGGCGTCGAGCCCGAACGCGAGGGTGACCTTGAGCGGCGTCGTCGTCGGCAGGGCGGGCTTCAGCGACACCTTGATCGGCGTGTCCTCGCTCACCCCGAGCGTCTTTCTCAGCTGGGCGTCCCTGTCCTGCGCCTGGGAATGGGCCGGAGGAAACATGAGAAATGCGAGCACCAGTGAAAGAACAGAGCGCGATGGCAGTGACACGATGGAGACTCCTTCCGGGGATTCGGTTCAACGAAAATCGGGGACGTCCCACACGTTCCCCATTTTAACCAGCCGCATGCCCTGTCTTTTCTGCTTCAAAATTGGGGAACGAGTGGGACGTCCCCGATTTTTATATCGGCTGCCGGCGGCACGTCCGTTAATCGATTCCCCCCATTTCTTCGTTTTTCGCATACCCTGATTAGGGTTTTCCCCTATTGGAAATCCGGACGGCGCTTCACTATCATTGAAAAATCGGGCGCAAAATCCGATCCCTGCGACCCTTCGTATTCATCCGGCAGTCACCCGCCGGCGCAGGGTTCGGTCCGGCGCTCCGTCCGCCCCCCCATCAATGGAGGCAGCCATGCGCAAGTCTTTATGGATCCTAGGGTTGGGCTTCATTCTGTCCGCATGTTCGGGCGGCGGCAGCGATCCGGACGATAACAACAACCCGCCCCCGGTTTCGA
>CAZWXG010000244.1:0-2821 GCA_964637825.1 uncultured Acidobacteriota bacterium | reverse complement strand
CGCAAGGCCGTCATCCCCGCGGCCGGCTTCGGGACGCGCCTCTTCCCGGCTTCCAAGGCGACCAAGAAGGAGCTTTTCCCCGTCATCGACCGGGACGGCGTCGCCAAGCCCGTGATCCTGCTGCTGGTGGAGGAGGCGCTCGGGGCGGGGATGGAGGAGGTGATCATCGTGGTGCAGAAGGAGGATCTCCCGGAATTCCGGTCCTTCTTCGAGGAACAGGTCACCATCGAAAACTACAACAAGCTGCCGCGCCATGCCCAGGAGTACGCCCGCAGCATCCTTGAAATGGGGCGGCGGGTGAAGTTCGCCCTGCAGACGGCGCAGGAGGGCTTCGGTCACGCCGTCTACGCGGCGCGCGAAGCGGTGGGGGACGAGCCCTTCCTCCTCATGCTGGGGGACCACCTCTACCGGTCCAACCGGGAGGAGAGCTGCGCCCGGCAGCTGGTGGACGCCTACAACGGGCACGGGGCGAGCGTTCTGGGACTCAGGCGCACCGAAGAGCGCCACCTCGGCAACTTCGGCGTGGCCACCGGGGTGTGGCTCGAACCGGAGCGGCTGCTCGGCGTGAGCGAGTTCGCCGAAAAGCCCACGGTCGAATACGCGCGCGAAAACCTGCGCGTGCCGGGCCTTCCCGACGGGGAGTACCTGACCGTCTTCGGTCAGTACGTCATCAAGCCGAAGCTCTTCGAGTTCATCGAGGAAAACATCCGCAACAACGTGCGGGAGCGGGGGGAGTTCCAGCTGACGTCGGCGCTGGACCGGCTGCGGCGCGAAGACGGCTTCCTGGGGCTCATGATCGACGGCCAGCGCTACGACATCGGAGTGCCGGAGTACTACCTGGACACGCTGGGGAGCTTCAGCCGGTAAAGGGGCGAAATACCGGAGAGATTCCATGGCATCACCCCGGGTTCCATGCTATGATTCCGGCTGATTTTTCAAGGGTGGTGAGCGTAGCTCAGTTGGCAGAGCTCTGGATTGTGGCTCCAGCGGCCGGGGGTTCGAATCCCCTCGCTCACCCCAACCCCTCACTGCACGGATCCCGCCGGGCCCCTACGGCTCGATTCCCATGTCGCGCAACTGCTGCATGTCCTCCTCCGAGATCTCTTTGTCCGTCTCCAGCCGGAATTTTTCGTAAGCCGCCTTCATGTCCCGGTGCAGGTTCACGAACAGCAGCGCCTGCGCCGCCTCCTCGAGCGCCTCGTACTGGGCCGAACTCTTGTCGAATGAGTTGGAGATGGATGAAAGCACCGTCAGATGATCTTCCCATCGCTTCATGACGCCTCCTCCACGCGATCGCCGTGCGATCACCAAAAAGGACTAAAGGAAACCCCGCCCATATGATCACAAATCGGGGGCGATTGCCTCAGAAAAGGGCAGGGACCGGGATCCATGCAAGAGAACCCATGCGGCCGAAGCGAGGGGCGGTTCCTTCGCTCCTCCAAATCGGAAGATCAGAGACCGAGCTCTCCAAGGCCCTGCTGCCATGGAAGTGCTTTTACTTTGCCAATCCGTTTGGCCATAGGATCCGTTGATAGAATAAACGCTTCCGATCGGGGAATATCGGCGGCAAACCGCTCAAGAGATCTTGTGTCCCGATCATCTACTTGTTCCGTCGACTTGATTTCCACCAGCGCCGTCGGGGCGCCGGGACGTTCCACGACCAGGTCAATCTCCGCACCATCCTTGGTACGCAAATAGGAAAAGCGAAAATCCTTCTGATGATATTCGTTCAGCCGGACCGCCTCGGCAATCACCAGGTGTTCGAACGCTTTGCCATAGGCGTATGTTTTCGGCTTGAGTTCAACGGTAAGGGTTCTGTCCAGGGCTCGCCGAACTCCGGCGTCGAACAGGTAGAATTTCGGAGCCTGTCGCTGACGTTTTCGAACTGATTTGTGATAGGGCTCAAGCATGAAGCCAAGCAGCGTGTCTTCCAGAATCTCGAAATAAGACTGCACCGTTTTGATGTCTACGCTGACATCCCTGGCAACATTCGCAAAATTGATGAGCTCTCCGTTGGATTGCGCAGCAATTTCAAGAAATCTCCGGAAAGGGTCCAGTTTGCGAATGACGTGCTCTCCCCATATTTCTTCCTTCAAATAGGTCAGGGCATAGGCTCGAAGAAACGCCGTCTTCTCAGCGCCGGTATCAAATTTCAGCAGACCCGGGAGAGTCCCATACATCAATGCCGAATCAAGGTTGAAACCTTCCCCGAGTTCGCGGTGTGTCAGCGGAAACAGATTGTAGACGAATGCCCGGCCCGCCAGCAAATTGGTTCCATCCCGTTTCAGCTTTCTTGCGCTTGACCCGGTCATGGCAAATCTGGTGCCACTGGATTCAATTTTGCTATGCACCACATCCAGCAGTTTGGGAACCTTTTGGATTTCATCCAATACGACCCATTTGATCTTCCCGGGAGCTACATCCAGATTGCCGGCCAGTTCCAGGGGATTTCTGGCATACCGATCTTCCTGTTCCGGATTCAGGAGGTCTATCCACAGAATGCTTTCATTCCGAGGAAAATAGTCACGGAGAAAGGTTGATTTGCCCGTTCCCCTCGCCCCGAAAAGAAAGAAGCTGTTTGTTTTCAGCGGCTTGATAATTCTATGGACCATACTCCATATATGTACGTCATATATGGAGTATGGTCAATGAAAAATCACCGATTCTTGAAATTGACGAAAAGCCGGTTGGAAAACTCGACGAACATTCAAAGACAGCAAACAAAGCCGGGGTTTCCGGGAACGCGGGAAAGCCGCAAAGTATGGAGGGGGTTGGTGCACCCGGCCCGACTCGAACGGGCGACCTGCGGATTCGAAGTCCG
>CAZWXG010000243.1:0-2826 GCA_964637825.1 uncultured Acidobacteriota bacterium | reverse complement strand
TTGCCCTGCCGGCCGCCGCGCAGCTGCTGCCGCCCGGGGCCGCGTCCGCGGAGACGACGCCCGTGGTGGTTTCCCCGACCCAGGACCGGTTCCTCATGCTGGTTCAGCCCCGGGATCTGACCGAGATCGACCGCGATATCGAAATGGCCCGCCAGCTCGAAATCGCCGCGGTCGAGGCGGAACGGGTGGCCCAGGCCGGGCGCGAGGCCTCGAAATCGAGGATCGACGAAAAGAAGCAGGCGCTGTCGGCCAACAAGGACAAACTGAAGGCGGCCAAAGACGCCAAAAACCAATCCGAGGTGCTGCTCCTCGAATCGGAAAAGAAGGCCCTGGAGCGCGACAAGCGCCTGCACGAAGAGCGGGAATCGCTCCGGGAGGCCGAAATCGACCTGGCCCGGAAGCGGGCCGAACTGGCCGCACGGATGAAGCAGGCGTTCGACCTGGAGCGGCAGCTGGTGGTCAAGCGCGGGGAGCAGTCGGACATCAACGTCAGCGGCCCCGAGACCGCGCGCGCGGCCAGCGTCGTGGTCGACCTCGAGCGGGCGACGCTCGAGATGCAGAAAAAGGTGGCCTCGAGCCAGGGGGATGTCGCCAACCGGGCCCAGAAGGTCGTAGACCGGCAGTTGAAAACACTCGCGGCCCAGCAGAAGGTCTTCGCCGGCCGCTAGCCGCCATGATCGCGGGGGCGGGCCGGGTCAGTCCGGCCCGCCCCTGACGGTAAACCGGACCCGGTCGACCGTTTCCCCGTCCGCGCTCTGCAGCAGGAGCGTGTGCACGCCCGCCGCCGGGGTCCAGAAGACCAGGTTCCCCGCATCCCCCACGGCCTCGCCGTCCAGTTCCCAGCGGAGGCCCTCCGCCGGCGCCTGCGCCTCGAAGAAGAGCTTCTGCCGGTCGGCCGGGATATCGGGGTCCCAGGCGATGATCTCCCCGTCGGCCGGCGCAAGGATCTTCGCCCCGGAGCCGCCCGCGGGCGCCTCCACCACCTCCATCTCCGTCCCCGCGAGAAACCATTCCCGCCTCAGGATGCCCAGATCGGGGACCCCGGTCATCCGGGCGACCAGGCCCGGGGGCGCTTCGGGGGGAGGGCGCGCGTCGTCCCGGCAGAGGAGGTGCATGATCTCGGCCCAGAGCGGGGCCGCCCCCGTGACCCCCAGGACGTTCCACATCGGTTCGCCGGTGAAATTCCCCATCCAGACGCCGACGGTATAGCGGCGCGAGTACCCGACGCACCAGTTGTCGCGCATGTCCTTGCTGGTGCCGGTCTTGACCGCCGCCCAGAAAGGGGTGGCGAGCGGGCTGTCGAGCCCGAAGGCGTAGCTGCGGCTCTCCCGGTCGGACAGGATGTCGCCGACGACGTAGGCCGCCGGCGCACCGAAAATCCTCCGCGCCCCCCCGGGACCGCCCCCGCCCGGCTCCAGGCGCAGCGGCGTCCACACGCCGCCCGCGGCCAGGGTGCGGTAGGCGTTCGTCAGGTCCCAGAGCGAGATGTCGGCCGACCCCAGCGCCAGCGAGGGGCCGTAATAGTCCGCCCGGCGCAGACCGCTGAACTCCATCCCCTCGAGCTTGTCCAGGAAAGGTTCGACGCCGGTGAGTTCGAGGACGCGTACGGCCGGGATGTTGATGGAGGAAGCCAGCGCGATGCGGGCGGTGACCGCCCCGCGAAAACGACGATCGTAATTCTCCGGCCGGTACATCCCCCCTCCCGCCTGGGCGATCTCGAGCGGGGAGTCCTCGAGCAGCGAGGCCGCGGTGATCAGGCGCCGGTCGATCGCGAGGGCGTAGAGAAAGGGCTTCAGCGACGACCCCGCCTGCCGGAGAGCGCGGACACCGTCGACGTGGCGGGCGCTGGAAAAATCCCCCCCGCTGCCGGCATAGGCCAGGACTTCGCCGCTCGCGTTGTCGACGACGAGCACCGCGCCGTCCCTGACGTTGCGCGGGGCCAACTCCGCCAGGTGCCGGCCGAGCGCTGCGCCCACGCGCCGCTGCAGCGACCCGTCCAGGGTGCAGCGGATCGTGACAGCCCCCGTTTCCGGGGCGACGCCGCCGCGGCCCGCGAAGAGGAGCCGCGCGACGTGGGGGGCCCAGTGACTCCCGGGCGGGAGCCGATGCGCCTGCCGGAAGGCTTCCCTGCAGCGCCCCTCCAGGTCCGCGGCGGAAAGCCGCCAGCCGAGATTGCGGCCGAGCGCCGCCGCGCGCCCGGCCACTTTGACCGGCGGGGCGTTCGGCGCGCGGATCAACGCGGCGAGGATCGCGGCTTCGGCCGCGACGACGCCGTGGGGTGCCTTGCCGAAGATTCCCAGCGTAGCGGCCGTGATCCCTTCCAGTTCCCCGCGCGAGGGGGCCAGGTTCAGGTACGCCTCGAGGATTTCGCGCTTCGTCCATTCCCGCTCCAGGCGCCGTGCCAGGCGTATCTGTTCGAGCTTCTGCCCGAGGGTGCGCCCCGCCGCCCGGGGGATCGATCCGGGAAGGAGGAAGGAGACCAGCTGCATCGTGATGGTACTGGCGCCGCGGCGCGGCCCCGCACCGGCGCTCCGGGCCGCGGCGGCGAGCGCCGCGCGCCAGTCGACCCCCCGGTGCGCGTAAAAACGGCGGTCTTCGGCCTCGACGACGGCCTCCAGCAGCGCCGGGGACATCATCCCGAGAGGGGTCCATCCGGCCCGGCGCCCCTCGTAGGAGAGGCGGACCTGCTCGAGTTCCACGCCGTGGCGGTCGAGCAGGACCCCTTCGCTCGAGACGTAGCGGGCGCGCACCTCTTCCGCGCTCGGGAGATCCGGGCCGCCGCCCCGGCAGGCGCAGGCGATGAAGGCGGCCGCCAGCGCCGCGAGC
>CAZWXG010000242.1:0-2834 GCA_964637825.1 uncultured Acidobacteriota bacterium | reverse complement strand
CATGAAGCATGTCGCCGACGTGCTTCAGTCCAAGAGCAAACTGGGCTAAGCCTGTCAAAGCACAACGCCACGAATTTCGCCAACGAGTGAAATTCGTGGCGTTGTTGTTTTTACCGGGTTTCCAAACCGTTTTCCGCGGGCCCTTTGATCGGCGCCTCGGGTCCCGTTGCCCGGGTCATTTTCCGGAACGTGACAGGCTTATCGGATGGGGGAAGGGGGAGGGAAAATCGGCACCCGGACAGAAAGGGCAGCCGATCCTTCCTATCCTTCGAAAGGATGATGAGGCAGGGATCCGATCAAGGAGGAGTGTCGGTTTATGCGCCCTATTCGACTCGCGAGTATATTGTGCTCTGCCAGATTATTGGCCGCCTTCATGGTGATCCTGGGATCGGCCGGTTCAGGGAACGCCCGCATCATAAAAATCGAGGTTGCCTCAAGGGAGCCTTTATTTGAGGGGCGGACGTTCGGGAACGTCGGAGCATACGAACAAATACGGGGAACGGCCATTGGAGAGTTGAATCCGGCTGATCGTCGCAATGCGATCATAACGGATATTGACCTGGCACCGAGGAACTTGCGGGGCATGGTGGAATACCGGACAACGTTTACGTTGCACAAGCCGGTCGACATGGACCGGTCGGACGGTGTCCTGTTTTATGAAGTCGCCAATCGGGGTACGCGTGGCCAGCTTTTCAGCATAGGCGGTCAACCCGGAGACGCTTTTCTTTACAGGCGAGGGCACTCGATCCTTTGGAGCGGATGGCAAGGAGATCTGCCCATTGCGAGAGTGAGAAGAAATCAGGAAGGGATCGATGTTCCTACTGCACGCATGCCGGATGGATCTTCCATCACGGGTCCGGTATGGAAGCGTTTCGTGGGACCGAAGGGTCAGACGCTTGCGCTAGGTGCGACCCCTGGACGGGAGCCTGCCAGTCTGGATACGACGAAAGCGACCTTAATCTCTGCGGTTTCCGAAACGCCCGAGGGCATCAAAAAAGGCGTCATTGCAATCTCTTCTTCCGATTGGGCTTTTGCAGACTGTCGCAACACTCCATTTCCCGGAAATCCGGATCCCAACCACATCTGCCTGAAGGATGGGGCCGATCCAAACCTGCTTTATGAACTCGTATACCAGGCCAAGGATCCGCTGGTTCAGGGAGCCGGGATGGCCGCGGTGCGCGACATTATTTCATTTTTCCGCAGCGCTGCCATTGACGATGATGGTACAACGAATCCACTGGAATCCTCGATCAAGCGGGTGATTTGCTCCGGCACCTCACAGTCCGGACGATTTGCGAAAGCATTTCTGAACCTGGGATTCAATGAAGACGAGAACGGGAAAGTCGTGTGGGACGGGCTCCATACTTACATTGCAGGACAGCTGGGCAGTTTCAATGTGCGTTTCGGCATACCGGGAGACATGGCCGAGATGTATGATCCCGGAGCCGAAGGTCCGCTGTGGTGGGCCGATTACGTGGATAAGGTTCGCGGACGTCCGGCCTGGGGATTGCTTCATCGCTGCAAGCAAAGCAAAACCTGCCCCAGGATCGTGGAGATCTACGGTGGGCCGGAATACTGGTACAGCCGGGGAACGGCGGGGATCGCCGGGACATCGGCAACCCGCGATCTGCCTCTCCCGGAAAACGTAAGGCGCTATTATATCGCCGGAACCTCGCACGGGGGCGGGAACGGCAGCTTCCAGCGGATTCCCCCACAGGGAGGTCTTGGCGGTCCGCAGAGCGAATCCAACGGCCTCCTCAACAATCCGAATTCCATGCTCGAAACCAACCGCGCGATCTATGCGGCGCTGGCCGACTGGGTAACCAAGAATACTCCGCCGCCGCCGAGCGCATACCCGAAGTTGAGCGAACGGACTCTCGTGCCCGCCAATTCCGCGGCCATGGAATGGCCCAGAATACCGGACATTCCCACTCCGGATGGCGTCGTGAACCCGGTGCTGGATTATGATTATGGGCCGGATTACCGGTACAACGACAACTCGGGTGTCATCACCAGAGTCCCCCCTTCCATAAGGAAGGCCATTGCGGTTCTTGTCCCCAAAGTGGATAGGGATGGCAACGAAATCGCCGGCGTTCGCACCTTGCAGCTTCGCGTTCCTCTTGGCACGTATACCGGGTGGAGTCCTGCTCCTGGCGGACCGCTGAAGGGACGGCAGCGGGGCCTGGCAGGCGGCTATATCCCCTTCCCGCGCACTCGGGCGGAGCGCGTGACTCAGGGCGATCCGCGGCTTTCCATGGAAGAGCGGTACCCTACCCTGTGGCACTACATCGCAGAGGCTACGAGGCAGGCGCAGGAATTAGTCGGGCAGCGATATCTGCTGCCGGAAGATGCGACCCGCCTGATTCAGAAACTGATCAGCGACCTGACTGCGAGCAAGCTGCTTTCGGATTAGCAATCGAGTCGCGACCACCGGCCTTCTTCTGCCGGCCCGGCGCCCAACGGCCGGTAGTCGGAAGGGGGGCGAGGATTCTTCAATAGTCGACGAGCTTCGGCTATTCGTTTTCAGCATCCTTCCGGAACCGGAGAGTTTCCTTATCGCCCAACCAGCTGCCCGCGAGCGTGATCCTCGCTGAAATACGATCGGCTGTCCGGGAATCCGTGATACATTGCCGTCATGAATACAACCATAGGCTTGGTTCTCCGGTGGCGGCCCTGTTCTCTGGCTTTGTTGCTGATGGTCTCCTGTTTTGCCCTGTACGGGAAAGACCCGGCGCCTGCCAGGCCGAACCAAACGGCAGTCAACGCGGCCGTTGCGGAGTTCGAACCGGCGCTGGCCGTTCGCGCCTCCGGCTGCATCACGTGCCATGCCGATA
>CAZWXG010000241.1:0-2860 GCA_964637825.1 uncultured Acidobacteriota bacterium | reverse complement strand
ATCGGCAACGAGATCGGGGAGACGACGGGGGGGGTGACGGAAGGGTTGCGGCGCCGGATCGTCCTGCCTCTGTCGGGCCCGCTCGGGGACACCGACCACGTGCTGGGGCACGAGCTGGTGCACGCCTTCCAGTTCGACATCTCCTCGCGCACGAGCACCCTCGGCGGCAGCGGCGTCCCCACCGCGCTGATGCTCCCCCTCTGGTTCGTGGAGGGGATGGCCGAATACCTGACGATCGGGGCGGCCGACCCGCACACGGCCATGTGGATGCGGGACGCGGTCCTGCAGGGGGAACTCCCCGCCGTCTCCGAGCTGGACGATCCCGAATACTTCCCCTACCGCTGGGGACAGGCCTTCTGGAGCTACGTGGCGGGCCGGTACGGCGACCGGGTGATCGGGGAGGTCCTGAAGGCGGCCGCGAGCGACGGGAACGCGCCGGGGGCCATCGCTGCGGTGCTCGGGATCGGCATCGACGAGCTCGGCCGGGACTGGCACGCCGCGCTGGAATCGGCCTGCCGCCCCGTGCTCCAGGCGACGGTCCCGCTCGACCCGGCGCGCGAACTGATCGGAAAGGAGCGGGGGGGCGCGATCAACGTGAGTCCCTCCCTGAGCCCCGACGGGGCCTGGGTGGCCTTCTTTTCCGAAAAGAACCTGTTCTCGATCGACCTCTTTCTCGCCGACGCCCGGACGGGCGAAATCCGGCGCACCCTGACCCGGACGGTCCTCGACCCGCACTTCGACAGCCTGCAGTTCGTCAACGCGGCCGGCGCCTGGAGCCCCGACGGGCGGGAGTTCGCCTTCGGGAGCGTGCGCTCCGGCCGGCCGGAGGTCTCGATCTACAACCTGGCCGCGGACAAGGTCACCCGCCGGCATCGGCTGGCCGACATCTCCGACATGTTCAGCCTCTCCTGGGCGCCCGACGGGGGCTCGATCGTGTTTTCGGGCATGGCGGGCGGGACCACCGATCTTTTCGTCCTGGACCTGGGGCGGGGGACCACCCGGCGGCTGACGGACGACGCGTACTCGGCGCTGCACCCGGCCTGGTCGCCCGACGGCCGCTCCATCGTGTTCTCGACCGACCGCTTCAGCTCCGACCTCTCCCTCCTCTCCTTCGGCGACCTGCGCCTCGGCCTGATCGACGTCGCGACCGGGGAGATCCGGCCGGTCGAGGCCTTCCCCTCCGGTAAGCACCTGGGGGCGCAGTGGAGCGCGGACGGCGCCGAGCTCTTTTTCGTCTCCGACCGGGACGGGATCCCCAACGTGTACCGGCTGAATCTCCAAAGCGGCGCCATCCGCCAGTTGACGCGCCTGCAGACGGGGGTGAGCGGCATATCGAAGTGGAGCCCCGCCTTCTCGGTGGCGACGCGGGCCGGGCGGCTGGTCTACAGCGCCTACGCCGGCGGGGACTACGCCCTCTACCGCCTCGAGGGCGCGGAAGAACTGGCGGGCGTCCCCCCGGACGGGACCGTGGCCGCCCTGGGGGCGGGAATCCTCCCCCCCCGGGAGCGCGGCGGCGAAGCGGGGCGCCCCTACCCGGCCGAGGCCACGACGGGGCTTGCGGCGCCGGGCGGGTTTGAGAAGACCGATTACAAGCCCAGCCTGGGGCTCGACTACGTGGCGCCCCCCTCCGTCAGCGTCGGGTTCAGCAATTTCGGGTCGATGGTGGGCGGGGGGATCGGGTTCTACTGGAGCGACCTGCTCGGGCACCACAACCTCATGACGGCCTTCCAGACCGCCACCACCATCGACGGCGGCAATTTCCTGAACAGCCTCTCGGGCATCGCCGCCTACGAGAACCGGAAATCGAGGTGGAACTGGGGCGTGAGCGGCGGGCAGGTGCCTTACCTGACCGGCGCCTACGGCCGCACCTTCGAAACGATCGAGGGGGAGCCCTACGTGCTCGACCGGACGGTGCGGTTCTGGGAGATCTCGCGCCAGGCGGCGGTGACCCTGGCGCGCCCGACCAGCCGCGCCCGGCGCTTCGAATTCTCCGGCGGGTTCCAGAACATCTCCTACGACGCCGAGGGGACGGTCGAAGTCTATTCGGGGGTGACGGGTGAGTTCCTGGGCGAGGAGCGGTACGATATCGACACCCCCGATTCCCTCAACCTGGGGATCGGGAGTGCGGCGATGGTCTACGACACCTCCGTGTTCGGCGGCACCAGCCCGATCATGGGGGAGCGCCACCGCCTGGAGGCGGGGATATCGGGGGGCTCGCTCAATTTCGCGACCCTGCTCGTCGATTACCGCCGGTACGCGCGGATCGCGGGCCCGCTGAGCCTCGCCGGGCGCGTGCTCCACTACGGGCGGTACGGCGGCGATTCGGAGGACGGGCGCCTCAGCGAGCTTTCGCTCGGTTATCCGTCGCTCGTCCGGGGCTACGAACCGGGGTCCTTCTCGCCGAAGGAGTGCACCCAGGGGACGGGGGGCGACCTCTCCTGCCCCACCTTCGACCGCATCTTCGGCAGCCGGATGCTGGTGGGGAACGTGGAGGCGCGCCTGCAGACCCTGGGGCCCCTCGGGATCATTCCGAGCCGCGCCTTCCCGCCGGTCGAGACCGCCGTCTTCTACGACGCGGGCCTGGCCTGGCGCTCGAAGCAGATCTCGAGCGCGCTCGGGATCCCGCGCCGCCCGGTCTCGAGCTGGGGGGGCTCGCTCCGCTTCAACGCCCTGGGGTTTTTCATTGCCCAGCTCAGCTACGTCCACGCCAACGACCGTCCCGCGCGGCGCTGGGGGTGGGAGTTTTCGATCATCCCCGGCTTCTAAACGCCCCCGGGCGCGCCGGACGGGAGAATGGAATGAACGTCCAGATCTTCGGCACCCCGAAGTGCCGCGACACGAAGAAGGCCCAGCGCTATTT
>CAZWXG010000240.1:0-2862 GCA_964637825.1 uncultured Acidobacteriota bacterium | reverse complement strand
CCGACGCCTGCGTCGGCTGCCGCACCTGCATGGCCCACTGCCCGCAGGGGCTGGAAATTCCCGCGACGCTGGCCGAAGCCCACGGGCTGCTCCGGCGGGGATAGGGAGGGCCCGGGGCAGGAGCGCGGGGCGCGCGGTTGTGCTTGACCGCGCCCTTCTTCCTGTGCCATAAAACAGGGAGGCGGCCCGGGCCCGGCCCGGGCCGCGAGGCACCCACATCCGTCACCAAAGGAGCTTGACCCCATGGCATCCCCGAAAAATCTGAGCAGAAGGCATTTCATTTCCGGCAGTGCCCTGGCCGTGGCGCCGATCGCGCTCTCCGGCCTCGGCGCCCGGCCGGCCCTGGCCCAGGGCTCGAAACCCAGAACGGGCGGAAAGATCCTCCGGCGCAAGCTGGGGCGCACGGGCATCGAGGTGCCGATCGTGAGCATGGGCGTGATGAACGCGGACAACCCCGCGGTCGTGCAGCAGTCGTACGAAATCGGCGTCCGCCTCTTCGACACCGCCATGGGCTACCAGGCGGGACGCAACGAGGAGATGATCGGGACGGTGATCAAGAACCTCGGCGTGCGCAAAAACGTCACCATCCAGACGAAGATCAGGATGCCGCGCGTGGCGCCCGGTGCCCCGGCCGACGAGGTCGCCGCCCGATTGCTGGCCGATTTCGACGGGTGCCTCAAGCGGCTGCAGAGCGACTACGTGGACATCCTGCTGCTGCACGGGCCGAGCGTGGCCGAAATGAACCACCCGGGGGTCCGCAAGGCCTTCGCCGAGGCCAAGTCCTCGCGCCGGGCGCGCTTCGTGGGCGTGTCGACCCATTCCACCCAGGCGGAGGTCCTCAACGACGCTGCCCGCGCGGGGTTCTACGACACCGTCACCGTTTCGGTCAATTTCACGCAGGCGGACGACGTCGCGCTGCTCGGCGCCATCCGGAAGGCGGCCGCGGCCGGCGTCGGCGTCATCGCCATGAAGACCCAGGCCTCGGGCCGGCGGGGGTTCCAGCCGGGGCCGCCGGTCAACCAGACCGCCGCCCTGAAATGGGTCCTGCGCCACGAGGAGATCACCACGGCTGTGCCGGGGTACACCAATTTCGACCACATGACCGAGGATTTTTCCGTCGCCTACGGGCTGGAATATACCGCGGAGGAACGGAAGTTCCTGGCGGAGAAGAACCTGCAGGCGGATATGGCCTACTGCCAGCAGTGCAGCCAGTGCGTGCCGACCTGCCCCCGGGGGGTGGATATCCCCACGCTGATGCGCACGCACATGTACGCCGCGCGCTACGGCAACTTCCTGCACGCGCGGGCCACCCTGGACGAGATCGCGGAGAGCGGCCGCCTGGCATTCTGCGGTGACTGCGGGGAATGCCTCGCCCGCTGCTCCAACCATGTCCGGATCGCGGCGAACATCCGCGACCTGAAATCGATGTACCTGTAGGGACCTATTTCTGCGCCAGGCAGGCCGCGGCCTGCCCCAGCGCGTATTCGGTCGAGGGGCCGCCCAGGGCGATGGCGATCCTGCCGCCGCTCCGCAGCGCGGCCATGGGGCCGTAATACGCGTCCTTGCCGACAAACCCGCCGTTGCCGGGGGAGGAGACTTCCCGGAGCACTTCCCCCCCGGCGGCGGTGAACCGGCGGTATTTCTCCATCGCTTCCCTGGCCGCCGCCTCGTCACCGGGCGCGAGCAGGACCACCCGCCCCTCCCCGCCGCCGCTCCTGTATTTGGCCTCGAACGCTTCCACGAGGTAATTCTGCCCCAGCACGTCGGTCGGGAGGTAGCGCTCGGAGTACGGCACCAGGTCCCGGGCCGGGAAGAGGGCCACTTCGGGGGGGAGGCCGCCCGGGTCGCCGATCCTTTCCGCCAGCCGGCGGGCGAACTGTTCCATTTCCCGCTTGAGCGCATCCGATTCCTCGTAAACGGCCAGTTTCGCGTAGTAGGGCCCGGCCCAGAAATTGAGGCCGGTTTCGCCGACGTACCCCTCGACGCCGATGGGGCGGAAATCGGCATCGGGATAGAGCTCGGACCGGTAGATCCCGAAGGCGTTGCGCGCGTCCTTCATCCGGTACAGCTCGAGGACGATGGGCGAGGAGTGCGCCGGGTTCCGGTATTCCGCTGCCGCCACCGCCCGAAACCCGTAGACGAAATAGCTTTCGGCGGCGCCGTTGATCAGTTCGAACAGGTCCTCTTCGGTAAAGTAGCGCACGGTCCCCTCGCGCGCCCACCCCGCGACCGCAGGGTCCGCGGGGAGCAGTGCCGGCATCCCCGATGCCGCCGCCGGGGCGGAACTCTCCGCCGGTTTTTCCGGAGCTTTCTCCTTCCGGGAACAGGACGCCGACAGCCCGACCGCAAGCATCATTCCCAGACCCAGAACGTTCCATCGCCTCATCGCCGTCTCCCCCATCGGACCGCGTCGCGGATCGCGTCCCTGAATCAAATCCCGGACGGGCCCGTCCCGCCCCCCCCGCGCTCGACTTTCATACTAACGGCTTCCCCCCGGCCGGGGCAATGGTTTCCCGCCCCATTCGAGCATTCTCTCGAGCGCGCAGAGGGCCCCGGGGGCGATCTCCGGCGGCACCGTGATGACTTCCCCGCCCGTCCCCTCGAGCGCGCGCCTGACCGAGAGCAGGCTGCCCCGCTTCATGTTGGGGCAGACCACCTCTTCGGACACCGGGTAGAAACGCTTCCCCGGATTGCGCCGGCGCAGGGTGTGCAGCAGCCCGGTTTCGGTGGCGATGATGAATTCATCGCCCGCGCTCTCCTCCGCCCGGCGGCACATCCCCCCGGTCGACAGAACCGCGTCGGCGAGTACGCGGCACTCGCGCGCGGCTTCGGGGTGGATGAGGACTTCCGCGCCGGGATGGG
>CAZWXG010000239.1:0-2867 GCA_964637825.1 uncultured Acidobacteriota bacterium | reverse complement strand
GCCGCAGACGGTGGCGGGCAGCATGGAGGCGGCCAACGCCGTGGCGCGCCGGGTGCCGGTGCCGCAGCTGCGGCCCTCCCTGGCGCTGTGCAAGCCCACGGGGGCGGCCCTTGGCGCCGGCAGCCGGGTGGTGATCATGCCCGACCAGGGCGGGGTCGCCCGTGCCCTCGTCGCCAAACTGGAAAAGATGGGGGTGGAGACGCTCGTGATCGAGGGGGCGCCCGGGGTGGAGGAACTCGGGGCGCAGCTCGCTCTCTGGGCGGCCGCAGCCCCCGTTCAGGGGGTTTACTGGCTTCCCGCGCTGGACTGCCCGAAACCGGTCCGGGAAATGAACGCCGGGGAGTGGCAGGAGGCGACCCGGGTCCGGGCCAAACTCCTCTTCGCCGCCATGAAGGCGCTCTACGCCGGGATCGGCGCCCCGGGGACGTTCCTGGTGGCGGCCACCCGCCTCGGGGGGATGCACGGGTACGACGAGGCGGGTGCCTTCGACCCGCTCGGAGGCGCGGTGACGGGATTCGCCAAGGCCTTCAAGCGGGAGAAGGGGGAGGCGACGGTCAAGGCCGTCGACTTCGAGCCGAGCCGCAAGACCAGCGCGCTGGCCGACCTCCTGATCGAGGAGACGCTCGGTGATCCGGGGGCCGTGGAAATCGGGTACCGGGACGGGCGGCGCTACGCGATCGGGCTGGCCGAACGCCCGGCCGGTGAAGGCGGGGGGCTCACCCTCGACAAGGACACCGTGTTCGTGGTGACGGGCGCGGCCGGCAGCATCGTCTCGGCCATCACGGCCGATCTGGCCGCCGCGTCGGGCGGGACATTCTACCTGCTCGACATGACTCCCGAGCCGGACCCGGCCGACGGCGATCTCGCGCGCCTCCAGTCGGATCGCGAAAACCTGAAGCGCGATATCTTCGAGCGCCTCAAGGCCAGGGGGGAACGGGCCACCCCGGTGATGGTCGACAGGGAGATGGCGGCACTCGAGCGCCGGGCTGCGGCCCTTGACGCCATCCGGGCGGTCCAGGGCTCCGGGGGGGCGGCCCACTACCGGAGCCTCGACCTGATGGACGCGGAGGCGGTCGGCCGGGTGATGGAGGAAATCCGCCAGCGCCACGGCCGGGTCGACGTGCTCCTGCACGCGGCGGGGCTCGAGATCAGCCGTGCCATCCCGGACAAGGCCCAGGCGGAATTCGACCGGGTCTTCGACGTGAAGAGCGCCGGCTGGTTCCACCTCCTCTCCGGTGCCGGGGACATGCCGCTCCGGGCGGCCGTGGTCTTCAGTTCCGTGGCCGGAAGGTTCGGCAACGCGGGGCAGACCGACTACAGTTCGGCCAACGACCTGCTCTGCAAGTGCGTGTCCCATTTCCGCTCGTCGCGCCCCGACTCGTTCGGGATCGCCATCGACTGGACCGCCTGGAGCGGCATCGGCATGGCGGCGCGGGGGTCGATCCCGGCCATCATGAAACAGGCGGGGATCGACATGCTGGCGCCCGAGGCGGGAATCCCCGTCGTGCGCCGGGAACTGACCGGGGGGACGCGCGGGGAAGTGGTCATCGGGCAGCGCCTGGGGATCATGGTCGCGGAGTTCGATCCCGAAGGGGGGCTCGACGTCGGCGCCGGGGGGGCGATCTCGCCGCTTCTGGCAGGGCGCGGGGTCATGATCGGGGAAGTGAAGGGGATGGGGCTGTACGGCGGGCTGACGGTCGAGACGACGCTCGATCCCGCACAGCAGCCCTTCCTGTACGATCACCAGATCGACGGCACGCCGGTCCTTCCCGGGGTCATGGGGATCGAGGGGATGGCCGAGGTGGCCCGGCTCCTCTTCCCCGACCTGTTCATAGGGGGGGTGGAGGAGGTGAAGTTCCTGGCCCCGTTCAAGTTCTACCGTAACCAGCCCCGCACCCTGACGCTCAGCGCCCGGTACGCGGTCGACGGAGGGGACATCGTCGCCGATTGCGCCCTGACCGGCGCGCGCCAGCTTCACGGGCAGACGGAGCCCGAGGTCACCACCCACTTCACCGGGAGGGTGCGGCTGGTCGCCAAAGCCCCCGCGGGGAAGAAAAAGCAGGACGCGCCCGGGGCGGAAGGCGCGACCGGGGCCGGGGCTTCCAGCATCTACCGGGTCTATTTCCACGGCCCCGCCTACCAGGTAATCGACAGCGCCTGGAAATCGGGGGAGCAGATCGTGGGCCGGTTCGCCGGTTCGCTCCCCCCCAACCACCTGCCGGCGGAGCTGCCGCTCCTCGTCGCGCCCCGGTTCGTGGAACTCTGCTTCCAGACGGCGAGCCTCGTGGGCCTGGCCGGGGAGGCCCGCCTGGGGCTTCCCTACGGGTTCGAGAAGCTCGAGATCGTCTCCGCGCTCGAAAACGCTCCCGGGGCGGCGCTGCTGGCCGTCGTCCGCCGCAATCCGGAAGGCGCCTACGACGCGGAAGTGGTCGATGACAAGGGGAAGGTCTACATGGTCCTCCGGGGCTACCGGACGATGGATCTTCCGGACACGGTCGAGGAGAAAGAGCTCCTGCCGATCCGGAAGGCGCTGAAATCGGACAAGTAGCTCCCGGCAGGCCCCCGGCGGCGCCTCGCGCCGCCGGGGGCGCCCCGCGGTCCTATGAAAGAAAGACTGGGCTGGCTCCTGCAGCATCTCGCGGACGTGCCGGAAGGGGACGACTGGCTCGGCGCGGGGGAGCGCCGCGTTTTGGCCGCGCTCCGCTTTGCCAAGCGGCGGCGGGACTGGCGGCTGGGTCGCTACGCGGCCAAGCGCGCGATCCGGACCTTTCTCGAAATCCCCGGCCTGGCGCCGGACGCCCCCGAAATCCGCGCCGCGGCCGACGGCGCCCCCGAAGCGCTCCGGGACGGCGTGCCCTTGCCCGTGG
>CAZWXG010000238.1:0-2867 GCA_964637825.1 uncultured Acidobacteriota bacterium | reverse complement strand
TGTCCCCCGGAGTCTGATAGCCGCGGTTCGCCTGGATCTCCTCGGGGACAAACTGCGGCTGTTCCGCGGGGAGGAGCGTCTCGGCCGGTCCCTTCAGGGAAACGATGCGCCAGCTCCCTTTGCCCGCCTTGGGCGTCCCGTCGAGACTCGAGCGCCTGAGGGTGATATCCACCGGGTCGGTCTCCAGGAAAAAGGCCTTGTCCGTGACGGCGGAAGCCTCGACCGAGACGAAACCGAGCCGGAAGGAACGCCGGGCCGAGCGCGTCTCGCCCCCTTCGTCGGTCACGTCCGCCTCGACCGAGTAGCGATAGGAGATGTCCTTGCTTTTCCCGAGCCGCTCGTCGATTCCGGGAGCGAAGCTGAAGGAAAAGGTGCCGTCCTGCTCAATGGGAGCGCTGCCGCTCGCCACCACCTGGGAGCGGGGAGAGGCGGACTCGCCCCACCCGCCGTAGCGCCACCACCGGGGGAACACCGGCTCACGGCGGACCAGCCATCGGACCTGGCCGCTGGTGACCGGGAGGCCGAAATAATATCTCGCCTCTCCCTTCAACCGGGCCGTCCGGTTGAGCCGGAGCGGTTCTTCCGGATCCAGCATTTTCGATTCAAAGGTGGGCCGTTTGTATTCCTCCACCTGGACAGGAGTTCCGCCTCCCATGGAGCTTTCGAGCTGCCATCCTCCCAGGGCTCGACCCGACGGAATGACGAACTCGCCCGAAGCGGTCCCGAAACTGTTGGTCGTGACCGTCGCTGACTGGACCTCCTGTCCGTTGATGTCTTTGAGCGTGACCGTGAACGTCTTTCCGGGCGAGGTCTCGAATCGCGTCCGGTCGGCGCCGCCGCGATAGAGGACGGCTTTCCAGAACATCTTCTGCAGCGGCCGGTAGATGCTGCGGTCGGTAAAAAGCAGGGTCGAAGAGGTTTCGGGCTGCCGATCCTGCCGGTAGGCATGGAGTTGCCGCGGGTCGAGAGCGACCTGGTCCCCTTTCCGGGCCACCAGGAAATAGGCGGCATTTTGTTCCACCATGCTAAACTCGACCAGGCCGCGCGCGTCGGTGACCTTCGTCTCCGCCCGCCGGTGGCGCCGGTTATAATCGAGCCGGTAGAGCATCACCTCGACACCGGCTGCCGGCTGGCCGGAAGCGCCGGAAAGAACCGTGACTTCGGCTTCGGTCCCTTCATGGCGCGTGACCATTACGAGGTCCCCGACGGTCATGTACACGGCGAGGATCCGGTTGTCGTTCTTCCCGAACCCCGGCCGGGCGGAGGCGACGATCAGGTAGGTTCCGGGGCGATCGAGGGGCGGAGTCACGAAGGTCTTGTGCATCCGGTAATCGGGGGTAGCCGGCAGGGGCGTTTCCCACTGCCGGACCGGGGCATTCCCCGTCATCCATTTTTCGAGTTCACGGCCCGAAGGGAGGAGGCTGTAATCGTCGGAGGTCTCGACGGCTTGCAGGAGATCGACCGCATAGGCCCGGAAATGGACCTTTTCCAGGTTCTTGTGCGTGACCAGGAACGATTTTTTATGAAAATTGTCGTTCTGCATCCCGGCGAGGGTGTATTCCGGCGCCCCGATCTGATGCTCGATGGCAAGGCAGTGAGCGCCCCCCTCCGAATCGGGGAAAGCCGTCCTCCCCCGGGCGGCGACCTGCCGCGCGCGCACGAGCGCGTCCGGTTCGTCGCCATTTCGGATGAATTCCGCCAGTTGGGCCATCCCCTCGGCCCACCACGGGACCCCCTCGTATCCCTTCAGCCGATGTTCGAGGTCGTCCTGGATGCGCTTCCGGTCCTCCGCTTCCGTGAAATGCTGGTGCAGGTGCCGGCAGCGTTCCAGCCGGGCTTCCAGGGCGGCTTCCGCTTCCCCCCTCTGCGCATGCCGGTTTTCCAGGTCGGCCAGAATGGCGCCGATCTTCTCGAGAGGGTGCCGGGCGGGATCGACGAGGGATATTTCACCGGTGCCGCCCGCGAGCAGGCTCTCGAGGTCCAGGCGAAAGATCTCGTTGAGCTCGTCGGGCCGCCACCCGTTGGTGTCGGCCAGCGTGTCGACGCGCAGGTAGGACAATGCGTCGCGCAGGGTCGGCCGCACGCCGCGCGGGTAGGTGTTGGGAGTCAGGTATTCCTTCCACTCGGCGACTGGCTTTTCAAGCCGGTCGCGCACCTGCCACACGGCTTCCAGCGCCTTCTCCGCCTCCTGGTAGATCTCCTCGCGCGTCCACGCCTCGAGGTCCACGACGCCTTTGGTTTCGATCTTTTCGCGCTTGTTGATCTCCCAGGAATAGCTGCGCGCGTAGTCGGTCAGGGCGTGCGCGTAGACCAGGTTCAGAATGGAGGACCCTTCGAGGTCCTCGGGCCAGGGCTGCTCCTTCAGGAAGCGTACGGCCGTCTCGTGGCCGGCAAGCGCCATGCGTAACCGGGTGGCGCTGACCAGGCAACGGGTCCACTCGGAGCTTTCTTTTGCCCCGCGGGCCTTTTCGAGCATTTTTTCCACGAGCGCCGCCGCGGCCTCGTACTTCTGCTCCTTGACCAGTCGATCGTAACTTTGCCACCCTTTCATGAAATCTCCATCCCATTCCGTGGATTCTGTTCGCGGCGCCTGGGGTGATGTCTGTCCCGCCATGAAGCCAATACTCAAGACGATGAAGAGTGAAACCAGGAGCGCAATCCGGTATCGGGTCTGGATCATGGCAATTCCGCCTCCGTGTATCTAGTAGACGTCGTTCCCCGGTCGTTTCTTAGGGAAAAGTGTAGCATCCGCCGGCAATTTCCGGGGATCGATTCGGCCCCCGCCAGGCAGCCCGGTCTGGATTTTTGCGCATAAACCCCCTATCATGAGGCGAATTTGGTTCGTGGAATCTTCCAACACCCCTTGA
>CAZWXG010000237.1:0-2882 GCA_964637825.1 uncultured Acidobacteriota bacterium | reverse complement strand
GGATAGCCGTAATCCTGCAGCGCCTCCCGGGCCGTGACCACCCCCCACTTCTGGGTCAGGTCCATCGCCTGGCTGACTCGGGGCGGGATCGGGAGCCTCCATTTGAGGGGATCCCATTCCCAGTCCCGGACCCATCCGCCGATCTTCGAATAGGTCTTGTCGGGGGCCTTCGGGTCCGCATCGTAGTAGAGGGCGGCATCCCAGCGGTCCTTCGCCACCTCCGTGATGCTGTAGACACCGTCCCGAACGTTTTGCCAGAACCGGGGTGCATTGGGCGCATCGGGCAATACCGCCCCTATGCCGACAATGGCCACCGCTTTTTCCGCTGCAGATACTTTCATTATTCCAGAGCCTCCAGACAATTCCGTATTCACACCGCCGCCGGGCCGATGACCGGCCGGCCGGCCCGGGGGGGGCGGCGGCGCCGCCCATGGCACGATCAAAAGACGAGACGGGGGGAGCCCCCGGCTCCCTCCGCCATCCTGTCGGTTACCGGGGGTTTACCCTGAATGTCTCTCGTACAGGATGTCGGCCGCGAGGTCCATATCCTCCATCAACCCTGCCTGCGCCCGATAAATCTGCGGGATCATGATCTGTTTTTCAAGTTGGATCGACTCCGGTTCCGGGATCAGCGATCCGATCCAGCGCATCCCTTCGCCCGCCAGCTTCATCGCGGCGTCGCGCGCGAAGATGCGGCCGAAGGCGGCCAGCGCCCCGGCGTTGAAGCGGCCGTAGGCCTTTTCGTTGAGTCCCCCCCGCCCGGCCCGCACCGCCCGGCGGGCGAGGCTGGCGGCCCCTTCCGCCCAGGCGATGATTTCGCCCAGCCTGAAAAGCACGTGCTGGTGCCGCGTCAGCCGCTGCCTGCGGGCCACTTCGAGCAGCTCCGCCAGCGCGTGCAGGCAGAGGGCCGCGGTCCCGGCACCCACCTGCGCCTGCCCGGCGTGGAGCTGTTCCATCTCCCGCGCCATGTCGTGATAGAACTGGCCGTGGGTCTTCAGGTGCGTCTGCCAGCGGTCGCGGCAGATGGTCATTTCCATGATCTCGCTGGTCCCCTCGTAGATTCTCGTGATCCGGGCGTCCCGCTTGATCTTCTCCACCATGTATTCGCGGGTGTAGCCGTATCCCCCCAGCGCCTGGATGGCCGCGTCGGCCGCCAGGTTCCCCGCCTCGGTGGCCAGGTACTTGGCGATCGCCCCCTCGGTGTTCAGGTTGCTGTCCTCGCTGTCGATCCGCTCGGCGGTCTCCTCGATGTAGGCGCGGGCGGCCTCGAGCATCACGGCGTGGGGGACGATGAGCTTGTGGGTGTATCCCTGTTTTTCGGAAAGGGGCGCCCCCCCCTGGATCCGGCCGACCGAATAGGGAATGGCGCGGTCCAGCGCCGCCCAGCCGGCGCCGAGCCCGAAGGCGGCGACCATCAGCCGGGTGTAGCCGAAGACCAGCTGCGCCTGGATGAGCCCCTGCCCCTCCACCCCCCCGACGAGGCGGTCGGCGTCGACGTAGACATCCTCGAGGGAGACCGTGGCCGTGTTGCTGGCGCGGATCCCGTGCTTGTCCTCGGGCTTGCCGTGGCCAAGCCCCGGCGTGTCCTTTTCGACGATAAACCAGCTCGGCCCCCCCGGCGCCTTGGCCAGGACGGAGTAGAGGTCGGCGTAGCCGCCGTTGCTGATCCACTGCTTGTTCCCGGTGATGCGGTACCCCTTGACGGCCCCGTCCTCCACGACCGGCTCCGCCACCGTCCGCAGGGCCGCCAGGTCGCTCCCGGCCTCCGGTTCGGTCGCGCCGTAGGCCATCAGCAGACCCTCCAGGGCGATGCGCGTCATCCAGAGCTTTTTCTGCTCGTAGGTCCCGCCGAAGATGATCGGGTCGCTCCCCAGGAAGGTCGCCAGTACCCCCGTGGCCACCCCCAGATCCACCCGCGCCAGCTCTTCGCACACCCGGTAGACGTCGAAGGCGCCGCCCCCCATCCCCTCGAACTCCTCGGGGATGAACAGGAGCTGGATGCCCAACTCGGCCCCGCACATCTCCCTCACGATGTCGATCGGGAACTCCTCCGTGGCGTCGAGTTCCAGGATCTTCTTCTCCGGCAGGCGGGAAGAGGTGAAATCCCTCAATGCTTCCAGCGTAAGGTCCAGCGTCTCTTTATCCAGTCCGTTGCTCATAATTCAGGAGGCCTCAAAATGATCAGTGGTTAGGGTTGAGATAAGAATATAAGAGATCCGACCGTGTCAAGTTCATTAGCTCACCGCCGGGCGTCCGGATTTCGGCGAAATCGTCCTTTCTTATGATCTCTCAACACTTTGCAAGTTTAGCGCTCACACCCTCAAAAGGAGCGCGCCCCAGTTCATCCCGGCGCCGAACGCCACCATCATGACCAGGTCCCCGGACCGGATCCGGCCGGTGCGCGCGGCTTCGTCCCACAAGAGCGGAATCGTCGCCGCCGTCGTGTTGCCGTATCTCTGGATATTATGGATGACCTTCTCATCGGGAAGGGCGAGCATCTTCTGCACCCGCTCGTTGATGCGCAGATTGGCCTGATGCATCAGGACCAGAGAAACATCTTCCATCGTCATCCCGTTCCGCTCGAGGACCTCCATGGCCACGCGGGTCATGGAGTTGGCCGCGTTGCGGAAGACATAGGTCCCCTTCATCACCGGGATATGGTCGCCGCGGGCGATCTGCGCGGCGTCGACGTAGGGGCGGTGCCGAAACCCGGCCCCGGGGACGTAGATCCGGTCGTAATCCGCCCCGTCGGTGTGGAGAACCGAATCGATCACGCCCCGCCCTTCCCCCTCCGAAGCTTTGAGCACCACGGCGGCCCCCGCATCCCCGAACAGCACCGTAACGTTGCGGAAGCGCGTGTTCCAGGCGTACTCCTCGGGGGT
>CAZWXG010000236.1:0-2909 GCA_964637825.1 uncultured Acidobacteriota bacterium | reverse complement strand
TCCTCTGTAACGCCTTGGAAAATTGGAGGAAACCTGGGGCCATTATATGCGGATCGAGCGGGCGGAGAAAGCGGAAAGGATGGGGCAGAACCGGACGGGGCAAGGGCGTCCGGCGGCGGGACGACAACGCGGCCGCCGGCCGCCGTCGCACCAGGGCTGGATTTAGCTTGAAGAGAGGGGCGATGGTGATGGAAGCTGGGGCAAGGCAGTCAGGTGGTGCCGCCGGGGCCACGGCTCCCGGACACCTGCGGAGCGAAACTGGAGCCACACGCCATGACCTTTGCGATCCTGTCGCTGTTGATCCTCCTCGCCGTCGCCCTCGTCCTCTTCTGGTTCGAGTGGGTGCCCCCGGACGTGACGGCGCTGGGCGTGCTGCTCGCCCTGATCGTGCTGGGGCTGATCCCCCTGGACCGTGCGTTCTCCGGGTTCGGGAGCGACACGGTCATGCTCCTGCTCGGCCTCCTGATCATGACCGCGGCCCTGATGCGCACGGGGGCGGTGGAGGTGGTGAGTCGCCGTTTGCTGGACATTACGGGCAAACATCCCGGCGCCCTGCTGCCGGCGACCATGCTGGCGGTGGGGGTGCTCAGCTCCTTCATCAACAACACGGCCGCCGCGGCGTTCTTTCTGCCGGTGGTCCTGGGCATCAGCCGGAGCACGGGGACGAGCGCCTCGCGGTTGCTGATGCCGATGGCGTTCGCGGCGATCCTGGCCAGTTCGGTGACCCTGGTGAGCACCTCGACCAACGTGGTGGTGAGCGGGCTGATGACCCAGTTCGGCCTGCCGGCGATCGGCATGCTGGAGTTGACGCCCGTCGGCGTCCCCGTGCTGGCGGCGGGCCTGCTCTACATGGGGTTCTTCGGCAGGCGCCTGATCCCCGAGCGCCCGGCCGAACCGACCCTGACCGACACCTTCGGCCTGCGCCCCTATCTCGCCGAGCTGCGTATCCTGGATCGATCCCCCCTCGACGGCAAGACGCTGTCGGAGGCAAGCCTGGGGCGGAATTTCGACCTGACGGCGCTGGCGATCATCCGCGACGGGGAGCGCACGCTCGACCCCGCCGCCGACACCCTGTTGCGGACGGGGGACATCCTGCTGGTGGAGGGACCTTCCGAGGCGATCCTGAAGGTCAAGGATCTCCCGGGCATCGACGCGCAGGCGGATGCGACGGTCTCGGACGCGGACCTGGAGGCCGGGGGGCTGGGCCTGGCGGAGGTGGTGCTGCTGCCCGGCTCGCCCTTCATCGGCCGCACGGCCAAGGGCCTGAAGATGCGGGAGCGCTACCAGATCCAGGTCCTGGCCATCAACCGCCGCACGGGGGTGATCCGGTCGAGGCTCGCCGACACCCGCCTGGGCCTGGGGGATGTGCTGCTCCTGCAGGGGAGACACAACCAGATCGCGGCGCTCGAGGCGGAGAACGCTTTCGACGTGCTGGGAATCAAGGAGGCCCGGCGCTTCCGTCCCCGGCAGGCGCTGCTGGTCACGGCGATCTTCGTCGGGGCGTTCCTCGCGGGCTCGTTGAAACTCCTCCCCCTGCCGGCCGCCATGCTCTCCGGCGCCTTCCTGGTCTTCGTGACGCGGTGCATCTCCCCCGAGGACGCCTATCGCCAGGTGGACTGGAAGGTGCTGATCCTGATCGGCAGCATGCTGGGCCTGGGGGTGGCGATGCAGTCCACCGGCACGGCGGCGTTTCTGGCCGACCGGCTGGCCGCGCTGGTGGGGGAGTGGAACCCGCTCTGGCTGCTGAGCGGGTTCTTCTTCCTCACGGTGGCCCTGACCCAGCCGATGTCCAACCAGGCGGCTGCGGCCGTCGTCGTCCCGGTCGCCCTGCAGACCGCCCTGCAGCTGGGCCTGAACCCGCGCACCTTCGCCATGATGATAGCGATCGCGGCCAGCACCTCGTATCTGACACCCCTGGAGCCTGCCTGCCTGATGGTCTACGGGCCGGGCCGCTACCGCTTCGGCGATTTTCTCAAGGTGGGGGGTCTTCTCACCGTGGTCGTCTATCTCGTGGCGATCGTTCTCGCCCCCCGGCTCTGGCCCCTCTGACCCCCGCCGGGGGCGCGCGGCCGTGGCCTCCACGCGACCCGATCCTGCCCCGGAGTCGATCCGCTCACGGCGACGTCTCATTGTCTCGCTTGGTTTTTCGAGCGCGTGGCTATATAATGAACGGTTCTGAAAAGGAGGAAGCCGTCGCCGAAACGATGCAAGTCCTATTTGCACAATTACATGATTGGCGATCACGAGTGGTTCGTAACTTGCTCGGAAGCGGCGAAAATCTTCGAATGTGACAGGAGCTACCTGGGAATAATATCGGCGGATACCGGTGGAAGGCGAGGATAAACGCCGGATCTGCCGCAAACACTGTATTCATTTGTAAACACTGCATAAGATACTCGAGAAGCACAGCCCGAGCCTCCCGGATACCGGCAGTTCAAACCCCGCGAGCGACACTGTTTTGGCCCTCAGGAAACTTGCGTTGAGGCCTTGGGCCAAGGCCCGGAAGGCTCCGACGGCGGTGGACTGTCGCCGGATGGAACGAATGCAGTATTAGCGAAATTGTCTCCAAACAAAGAGGTTGACTATGGATAGCCGCAAGAGGGAGGCCGTCGGTCCGGAGGCATCGCCCCCGCTGGATGTGCTCATTATCGATGACGACGCTTCCTCCGCGGAGGCTTGTCGCCAGACCCTGGAAGAGGACGGGTATCGCGTTGTCGTCGCGGGCGATGGAGGGCAGGGTCTTCAGATGGCGGAATCGAGCAATCCGAGCGTCGTACTCCTCGACCTCGGGACTGCGGGTGTGACCGGATTCGAGGCGCTTGGCCGGCTGGCCGTGGCCGGGTCCGCCACGATGCCCATCGTCATGGCCGGGAAGGGGACGGTGGATTCCGCGGTGGAATCGATGCGGC
>CAZWXG010000235.1:0-2923 GCA_964637825.1 uncultured Acidobacteriota bacterium | reverse complement strand
TCATCTTCGGCCGCCCCTACGATTCCACCAGCGTGCCGGCGCCCAACCTCAACGCGGACTATATCTATAGGCACACGGGCGTCCACCTGGAGTACCGGCCGATCGACGAACTGAAAGCGGGTCTTGCCGGAGTCGACGAGGCCAAGGCCCGGAAGGAAATGGAGCGGTGGAAGAAAGAGGCCGTCAAGGTCACCGAAGCCGCCGACCAGGCCATTTTCGACGCCTGCAGGCTCTACGTGCTCATGCGCTCGATCGTGGACAGGGAAGGTCTCTCCGGCATCTCGATCGACTGCCTGAGTTTCACCTTCAATCCCAAGCCCGAGCTTCCCTACCCCTGCCTCGCCTTCACTCGCCTGCGCGACGACGGGTTCGCCGTTCCGTGCGAGGCCGATGTCTGCGGCATGATCACGTCCATGTTCCTGCAGGAAATCAGCCGTAAGCCTTCCTATTTCTACAACCCCTCTTCGGTGGACACCGGAAGATCCACCACCGTGCTGCGGCACTGCGTGGCCCCCGTGCGTTTCATGGGACGCGACGCCGATCCGCTCCCCTACATCATCCGCGATTACCACGGGATGGGGGGCGCCACGCCGGAAGTCCAGTTCCCCGTCGGGGCGGAAGTCACCCTGGGCGGGTTCAGCAAGGACCTCAAAAACTTCCTGATGTGGCCCGGAAGGATTCAGGAGGGAGCGAAGGACACCAACCGGCCCTCGTTCGAGAACCCCCCGTCGAAGATGCGCAGATACTGCACCAACAGGGCCGAAGTGAAGATCAAGGACATCGACCGGTTTCTGCAGAACATCGCCGGCATCCACCAGGCCATGGTCGCGGGCAGCTACACCGAAGCGATCCAGCAGGCCCTGCTGCGGATGAACGTCAGCATCACCAGCCCGGCGGATTCGGCCCCGCCGGCAGCATAGGCGGCGCATGTCGGCGGTCGGGGGAGGGAACGGTGGGGGCCGCGCTCGGGGCCCGGTGAAGGGCCCGAAGCCGAGGCGGCGGCCGATCCCTCCTGCCCTTCATGGGGAAACAGGGGCGAACAGGCAAAAACGCATATAGGATTACCGAGGAGGGGATCAGAGATGAGATATGGCAGGCTGACCGTTTTATTGGGTGTACTGATGGCGGTTCTGGTTGCGGGCACGGTATCCGCCGCGGCCCAGGGGCAGTGGGAGGTGGTGATACCCAAGGCGATCGACGGGGTCAAGGTGAGGATGGCCGCCTTCCACAATGAAACTTTCGGTGTCTGGGGCGGCGCCGGAGACGAAGGCGCGCAACACTATACCACCGACGGCGGCAAGACGTGGACGGCGGCCAAGACCGGGGGCTGCATGTTCTCCGTGGACATAGTGGACCTGAACACGATCTGGCAATCGTGCCTGAGCGGCACCAGCCTGACCGTCGACGGCGGGAAGAACTGGAAGGTGATCGCCAAGGATGTCGGCGGTCTGGCCAGCATGCTGGCCTTTGCGGACGCCCGAACGGGGTGGGTCGGCAAGGGGGTCGCGTTCAAGAAGACCACGGACGGGGGGGCGACCTGGACAGACCTGGCACTGCCCAAAGGCGTCACCGCGGTGGCCGCGATTTCGCTCCGCACCCCGACCCAGGGGTACCTGCTGGACAAGAGCGGAGCCCTGTACGTGACCGAGGACGGCGGCAAGACCTGGCAGCCCCGGTCCCTGGGGCTGGGCAAACCGGTGATTCTCGGCTTCAACAACGACTGGGTGGAGACTCCCCAGGCCGCCATACGTTTTACCGACGCCAGCCACGGTCTGGTCGTCCTGGGCCTTGAAGGCAAGTCCAATCTGATCGCCCTGCGCACGGCCGACGGCGGCAAGACCTGGAAAGAGGAAAGCGTGCCGGCCAAGCTGGGGAAGCCCTTCGTCTCGCGCGACGGCAGGTTCCTGACCGTAAGCAAGTGGCAGGACGGTCTGACCCTGCTCAAGGCCAAATAGGCATACCTCCGCGCAAAGGCCTTTCCCGCGGCGGGGAAGCGTTTTTGCCGAATCCGAGGCATCCGGACGGGACCTCCCCCCGGGGGAGACCCGTCCGGACCTCATTCCCCCCGGACGGAAGGCATGCCGTGCGGGCCATGGAAATCCAATGATCGCGCGCATCGTGCAGTGGCTCTTCCCCTGTTTCCTGTCGCCAAAGCAGGACGGGGTCTGCTTCCATGTCACCTGCATCCTGCACTGGCTGTCCCGCTTCGTTCTGGCCGGCATCTTCCTGTACAGTGGCTATGTCAAGTGGGAGAGTCCGCTCATTTTCGAGGCCGTGCTCTACACTTACGATCTCTTCCCGCAAACGCTGATCCCGCTGATCGTCCGGTATTTCCCCTGGGCCGAAATGGCGCTCGGCCTGGCTCTCCTGGTCGGGTTCGGGCGTGGGGTCCGCTACCTGGCCGCCGCCTCCGCCCTGTTGCTGCTGTTCTTCATCGTCATCCTCTCCGTCACCTACTTTCGCGGGATCGAAGCGGATTGCGGTTGCTTCGGCTCCGGCGACCCGATTTCGCCCAAGACCCTCGCGCGCGACAGCCTGATGCTCGTTCCCGCCCTATACCTGCTGCTTGTGGGGCCGCTGATTCGCAGGCGCCGGGAGGCCGCGAATCGGGCGTCATGATCCGCTCCGTATCCCGCGGGCCCTTTCGTCCCCTCTTCCTCCAACTCCGGAATCGGGAAGAATAAGCGCTGCCCGGGGGCATCGCTGTTCAGGGGGCATCCTGGGATCGCCCCGTAAATCCAGGTTGGAAATGTCGGAGCACCGCCGGGTATCCCGATTCACTGCAGCCTGGCGTCCTCGCCGCTCTGTTGCGGCTGCTTTTCGGCGAACCCGGATGCGGCCGCATCAGCCGAAACGGGGCAGCGGTTGTTGAGGAACGACTCCCTGAGTTGGGCGATCCTCTGCTCCAGGCGGAAACGCTCGA
>CAZWXG010000234.1:0-2945 GCA_964637825.1 uncultured Acidobacteriota bacterium | reverse complement strand
TACGCGTTCGGCGTCATCTGGAGCTTCGCCATGAACGCCCTGGCGACCCTCATCCTGCGCTTCAAGCGGCCGGAGGCGCGGGAGTGGAAGGTCCCGCTCAATGTCCGCTTCCGCGGCAGGGAGATCCCCGTGGGCCTGGCGGCCGTCACCGCCATCCTCTTCGCGACCGCCGTCGCCAACCTGCTGACCAAAAGGGTCGCGACCGTTTCCGGGATCCTGTTTACCGCGGGGATGTTCGCGGTCCTGGTGGTCTCGGAGCGGATCGCGACCGCGAAAAAGCTGAGCGAATCGAAGGACCTGGAAAAATTCCTGCTCGAAGACCGGACCTCCATCTCCCGGGAGGCGGTCGACGTCCGCCCCGGCTGCATCGTCGTCGCCGTGCGCAACTACGAGACCCTCTACCCCCTGGAAAAGATCCTCCGGAAGGCCAACACCCGCCAGCAGGACATCGTGGTCCTGACCGGGAGGAGGATGCGCGGGGTGCGCCACGACCAGGGGACGCTGACCCGCGACCAGATCTTCATGGGCTTCGAGCAGAAGCTGTTCTCCCGCGCCGTCGCCATGGCGGAAAAGGAAGGGAAGCGGATCAGCCTGCTGGTGGTCCCCGGCAACGACGTCACCGACATCATCATGCGCTCGGCGCTGGAGCTGAAAGCCTCGAAGGTGGTCGCCGGGATGTCCAACCGGATGTCGATCGAGGAGCAGGCGCGCCGGCTGGGGGAGTCCTGGGAGGCGGCGGGGCCCCACAGCCGCGGCCTGACGCTCGAACTGATCGACCGCGCGCTGAAATCCCACTTTTTCGACATCGGCCCCCACCCCCCGCGCCTGTGGCCGGTGGACATCGGGCGGCTGCACGAGATGTGGCTCCGGCTCACGCGGGAAAAATTCGGCGCGGAACTGCATCACCGCGATGTCGTCGGCGTCGCCCTCAAACGCCTGGACCGGGATCTCGAAGACCCCGCCCGCAGGGAGGAGGTCATGCAGGACCTCTTCGTGGAACTGGTGAGCGACCAGCACCGCCGCGAGTTCGCCGGGCGCGCCGCCGTCAAAAAGGACCCGGCGCCCGATCCGAAAGCATGACCGTCGGCGTACCCGGGTCTAATGCCGGTGCGGTTTGACTCCGGCTTCGAGGCAGGGGCCCAGAAAGAGGAGGAAAAGATCCTTTTCCTTTTCCTCCTCGATGGTTCCCCGGAACCCCCGGACGTCGGTCCGCACCACCTTCTCGAGCCCCGAGTACCCGGCCTCGAAGACGACGGCCGCCGGCGCGTCGGCCGGATAGGCCGTGCCCAGGAACTCCGCCAGCCGGGTCAGGTCCTTCCGTCCCAGGAAGATGCTCAGGGTCGCGCCGCTGTGCGCCGCCTCCCGGAAGAGGGGCTCGTTCTCCAGGACCCCCTTCCCGTCGGCGAGGACCATGGCGCCGCGGCACCCGGTGTGGCGCTCGAGCAGGGCGCTGGCCACGTTGAACGAACTCAGCCCCGGGACGATCTCGTATTCGCCGGGATCGAGGGTCTCGCGCAGGTATTCGGTGGCGCCCCAGACCGTGGGGTCCCCGTAGTCGAGGAGGGCGACCGTCTTCCCCCGCGCGATTTCGGCCCGGATGGTGTCGGCGATCCCGCGCCAGGTCTCCTGCATTTTCTCCAGGAGCTTTTCACCGGCAAGGTCCGCGTGCTTGCGCGCCAGCTTGGGGGGGAGGAACTCGTAGAAGTCGAGCAGGACGGGCTTGTCCCCCAGATATTTCGCAAAGCGCTTCCGGATGTCGGGGGTGCAGACCAGGAGGTCGGCCCGGGCGATGGCGGTGAGGGCTTCCACGGTGACCAGATCGGTGTCCCCGCTCCCGATCCCGATGAGGGAGAGGTGCGGTTTGCGCCGCAGGTCGATCGCCTCGATTTTCTCCAGCGCCTTGACGTCCCGGTCGCTCATGAGGTCGCCGGCCGGGATGAAGGCGAATTTCCCCCCCCAGTCGAGGAGCTTCCCGTCCTCGGTGTCGGCGATGAGCAGGTCGCGCCCGCTCGGCTGCAGGAAGATCTCCCCGTGGGAGAGGGCGGTGCGGTAGCCGTCGGGGGCGGAAAAGAGGAAGATGTCCGACAGCCGCGAGGCGACGCCCGCCTTTTCGAGGACGGCCCGGAGCGGCGCCCCGGCATAATCATGGAAACCGTTGTAGCCGCTCCCCTCCCCCATGTGGGCCGAGCGCAGCTCGCGCCGCGGCAGCCCAGCGAGGGTGTCGATGACGGCCCCCCGCGCCCCCGACCCGGTCACCGAAAAGGAAGGCGCGAACGGCTTTTCCATCTTCGTCGAACCCACCCCGGGCCGGAGGTTGACGACCTCGATCGACACCACGTTTTCGATCGACCGGTCGGCGTAGTCGTCGGCCCCCGCCACCAGCTTGGGGAAGCCGATCTTCCGGTCGAATTGCTCCGCGTAGCGCAGGGTGGCGTCCGACTTGTGACGCGGGCGGATAGGGACGGCGGAGGTGGCGATGATGACGTCGGCCGAATTCCGGTAGAAGATCTCCCCCCACGAGAAGGCGACCTCCAACCCCTCGCGGTTGCGCACGACGACGGCGAGGTCGATCCCCTTGGCGAAGCCCGAATCCTCCTTTTCCACCAGCGCGGTCTCGAGCAGCGTCCGGAGCGGCACGCCGTCGAAATGCCACGACCCCCGGTAGGACCCGTCCCGCAGGATCTCGTTCTGCTGGACCCGGACGGTCCTGAACCCGGCCAGGGATTCGGTGGATAGGTTCAACGGCTGCTTCACCGAACCCCCGATGGTGAAGGACGCCCCGAAGAGGCTCGCCCCCGTGAACACGACCACGGCCGCCAATACCCAGATCCCCTTTTTCATAAGTCCCGCCCTTCCAGTAAAAACCCCGGCACATCCGGGGCGTTTCCGACATAAGGCGACATTATGCGATTACGGGGGCGCTTTTGGCAAATTTTTGCCTCACA
>CAZWXG010000233.1:0-2950 GCA_964637825.1 uncultured Acidobacteriota bacterium | reverse complement strand
TTCCCATCCTTGCGGCATCGCTTCAGCTAAGATACTACGGATCGAAACGAGGGCCACTTCTCATGTATCGCGCCTTTCTGCTGCTTGTCGTGTCCGGTTTCCTGGCACCGGCCTTTCCACAGGTTCCCTCCGGCTCTGCCGTGCGGATGACGCGGTCTCTTTCGGGGCCTTCGGGAAAACTGGTCGGCCAGAAATTCGTGCTCGACGAGGTCCGCAACCGTTTCGTGTTTCCCCAGGACAGTTCGCTGACGGTCTATTTCGAATTCGAGGCCCCGAAAGGCGACTACACGCTGACGGCCTACTGGAAGGACCCGCAGGGGCGCGTGGCGGGGATTTCCCCGGACATCAGGATCCAGACCGAGACGGAGCAGCTCCCCTGTTATTGGCTTTTCATGATCGACGCGCAGCGCGCGAGCGGCATCTGGACCGTCGAGGTGCGCGTCAACGGCGAGCCGGCGGGATCGCACGCATTCGAGCTGGTGGTGCCGGAAGCGCCCAGGGAGCCCGTGGTGGAGAGCCCGGTCGCGCCGACGCTCGACGAGATCTATCGCGCGGCGGGCCGGTCGCTGGTATGGGTGCACAAACTGGATGCGGGCGGGCAGAGGATCGACTCGAGTTCGGGATTCGTGGCGGCCCCCGGGGCGGTGCTGACGGCGTTCCAGTCCATCGACATGGGGGCGAGGCTCGAGATCCATTTCGCCGACGGGTCAAAATCGGTCACCGATCGGGTCCTGGCCCTCAACCGGCTCCAGGACTGGGCGCTGGTCGGGGCGGAGACCCGGGCCGTGCCGCCTCTGGAAAAGGGGAAATCGGCCGATGCCGTAATCGGCGGGCAGGCCATCGTCTTCGGGATCGGCGCCGGTACGACGCGGACGATCGGCGCGGTGGACGTTACCGGCCGGGGGGCGACGCCCGGCTTCGGCGAGCGGATCCACATCAATCCGCAGCTCCCCCCGGCGGCGATCGGGAGTCCGCTGCTGGACCTCTTCGGCAGGGTGCTGGGTGTTATCGGCGGAAGCACCATGCCCGGCACGTGGGTCGACCACCGGAGCCTGTCGATTGACGCGATGATCCTGAGCCCCACAGGCGGCATGATGTCGGTCACGCCGATCGACGGCATCCCCCTCGAGCCGGTCAACCCCCCGTCGACGCTGCGGGAGATGCTGGAGTCCGGCCTTCTGACGCCTCCGGTTGCCAAAGCGCCCGTATTCAGTTTCGGCGCCCTCACCGACAGGATCGAGGCCGACCTTTCCTACGTCTCGAAGAGTCGGTTCCGGAGAAAGGGCTCCGGAGTGGTCGTGTACACGATCTGGGAGGGGAAGCCGGACGTCCGCCGCGGCCTCGTGTCGATCGCCGTGTATGACGCGGCCAACCGGATGCGCACGAAGGGAGAGCCGACTCCGCTGAAACTCCCGAAGCAGGGGATGGTGAAATGCGTGTATACCCTCAGCCCGGCAGCCCTGGAGCCCGGGGTCTACCGTGTCGATCTCCTATGGGACGGGATCCCCACCTGGCGTTCGAATTTCGCCATCGTCGAATGATCGGTCTCGCGGGCTGCAAACAGGAGCAGGCCGATCTCACCTCACCAGGCCAGATTCCATCGCCGATAGCGCCTGAGCCGGTTGTGGGCTCCGGCAATCTGATAATCAGTCGCGGCGAAGCCCTTGCGAGCCAAGCCGGAACTGCAGACCAGGCGAAACAGACTACTGAATCGATTTCCGGAAAGTCCGCGCTCGTACGGTAAGTTTCTCGGCAAGCCGATGAATGAGCGGATGATCGATTCCCTCCGCCTTCATCCGCATCCCGATATCTGAAACGTGGTCTGGCAATGCTTCGGCAAAAATGCGGAGACGCTCGGTAACGCGACCGGGCTCCAAACGAAGTTCCTGAGCCATTGTTTGCCAGTGACGTTGATGGACATTTTGAAACTTGTACTCGCTGCCGATCTTCATGGACATTTTTGCCCGCTTCCAATCGATCTGAGGGTAGGGGAGTGCGCTTGCCAGATCGTAAAGAGGCGCCAAACGGACGCGGCCGCCCGCGCCGATCAGCAGGGCGTAATTCTTGGCGTGAGCGTCCGTCCCAACGATCAACCAGTTGTACATGATCGAATCTACGAACGTCTGCACATCTTCATCGGGTCGACCTGAATAGGTCCTCAGAAGGTTGACAATTTCAGCGATCCCAGGTCCGCCTTCATTCTGATATTTGCGCGCCGGGTTGATCGCAAGTGCCTGGCAGGCATCCTCCTGATGCACTCTTCGAAGACCACCCGGGGTACGGATTCGATCATAGCGCGTGATGACAATTGCGATTTCATCCTGAAAATGCATGATCCTGGAATCAACGGCAGGAAGGCCCAAAGCACGCGCAAGCTCCAGACAGAAATGCTCGTTCTCTGCATGCCCATCGAATTGACCGGTAGGTGGCTTGAGGATATGACTGGTCGGGATTCGTCCCGAAGGCACCCCCCATTTCCCCTTTTCCAGGATCAGCGCCGTTTTCGGCTGTGCGCCCGGAAGGCTGAATTGACCGGTATCGTGGGGAATTCGCCATGCAGAGTGGTCCCCCCGCAGGGCGCGCAGCCGGTGGGCAATCTCAGCTTCGCCCAACCATTCGATTTCACCTGGATGATGTCCGAGCACAGCATCGAGTCGTTCGGGAAGGACAAACTGAACCGCACCTGCGCAGTCCTCCCCCACTCTGCCGATGAGCCCGAAGGCGTTTCGAGCCGAAACCTGAAATTTCCTCGCCCATGCGTCGAGCACCATCGGGTTGTCGGGGAGAAGTCCCCACAAGTAAGGCTCGATCTTGTCATTGCCGTGCTGCGTGAGAGCTAACGGCATCGAGAGGGAAAGAGGATACGCATCATTCGATTCGCGCCATGGATCGCTGTAAACGAACATCGTGCGTCCACGTTCGTTGCGCGTCACACGGCCGACCGCGTGGC
>CAZWXG010000232.1:0-3013 GCA_964637825.1 uncultured Acidobacteriota bacterium | reverse complement strand
AGATCCTGACGCTCCATTTCCGGGAGGCGGTCGAAGGGGGGGACCCCGGCAGCCGGTTCGCGGAGGTCCTGCTCTCCGGGGAGGCGCGCGTCGTTTACGAGGCCGACCTCTGGCCCGAAACCATCCTCGACGGGGAGTAACTATTCCAGGTGGGGGGCCAGGCGCTCCCGCAGGGCATTCTTCGACAGGGCGCCGATCACGGTTTCGACCGGCTGCCCGTCCCTGAACAGGATCAGGGTCGGGATGCTCTGCACGTGAAACTGCCCCGCCGTGGCCGGGTTCCGGTCCACGTTCATCCGGATCAGCTTGAGCCGGCCCGCCCGCTCGCCGGCGTATTCCTCCAGCACCGGCGCCGTCACGCGGCACGGGGCGCACCACTCGGCCCAGAAGTCGACCAGGACCGGGACCGGAGCCTCCAGCTCGCGGCGGAAGCCGATGTCCGTGCCGTCGACGATCCAGGGGAGGGGGGAGCGGCATTTGCCGCAGGCGGGAGCCCGTCCGCTGGCGGGAGACCGGCCGCTGGCGGGAGCCCGGTCCCCGCCCTCGGGTTTCAGCCGGTTTTTTGCGCCGCACCGGGGGCAGCCGACGACCGTGTCCTGCATGAGACCTCCTAGCCCTTGAACATGTTGCGCATGATGAAGCCCACGTTGGCGGGGCGTTCGGCGAGACGGCGCATGAAATAGGGGTACCACTGCCTCCCGTAAGGGATGTAGACCCGGACGCGATAGCCCTCCCGGGCCAGCCCCGCCTGCAGGTCCCGCCGGATGCCGTAGAGCATCTGGAACTCGAAGCGGTCGGGCGCGATCCCCCGGGAGCGGGCGAACGCCAGGGTGGCGTCGATGAGGGCCTCGTCGTGGGTGGCGATGGCGTTCGTGGTCCCCCCTTCGAGCAGCAGCCGCATCAGCTTGAGGTAGTTGGCGTCGGTCTGGCGTTTCCGCGCGAACGCCACGCTTTCGGGCTCGAGGTAGGCCCCCTTGACCAGCCGCACGGGAATCCCCCGCCGCACCATGGCGAGCGCGTCCTCTTCGCTGCGGTAGAGGCACGCCTGGATCGCCACCCCCACGTTTTGCGACTCCGTGTGAACCCCGGAGACGATCTCCAGGGTGCTCCGGGTGTAGGCGCTCTCCTCCATGTCCACCCAGACGAAGTTGTCCAGCTCCCGGGCCTTTCCGGCCAGCGTCGTGAGGTTCGCCAGGGCCAGGGCGGGGTCGAGGGCTAGGCCGAGCTGCGTCAGCTTGACCGAAACCTGCGATTGCACCCTCCATTCCCGGATGGCGTCCAGGGCGGCCGCTATCCCCCCGGCGGCCCGGGCGGCGTCTTCGGGGGTGCCGGTGTGTTCGCCGAGCAGGTCGAGGATCCCCAGCAGGTTCCTCCCGTTGGCGCGGCGCACGGCCTCGAGGGCGTCCGCGAGCGTTTCCCCCGCGACGAAGCGCGCGGCGGTCCGGCTGAAGATGCCGAACTTCAGGGCGAAATTCTTGAAGCTTTCCCTTCCCGCAAGAAAAAGGAGGAGTCTGCGCACTTTTCATCCTCTCCCGAACAGCCGGCCCGCCTTGATTTTACCACCGGGGGGCGCCCGCGGGCCACCGATCTATCTGTTGACTGCGGTGGCCCGGCTGACTATGATCGTGGCGAAATGATCGTGCCCCTCTTTCCCTTGCCCAATGTCGTGCTGTTTCCCAAAACCCCGGTGCCGCTCTATATCTTCGAGGAAAGATACCGGACCATGATCCGGGAGGCGATCGCGGGAAGCCGGGAGATCGTCATCGCGCTCGTGAGGCCGGGGGGGGAGACGGGCCCCGGGGGGGTGCCCGAAGTGCACGACATCGCCTGCCTGGGCCGGATCGAGAGCTACGAGGAACTGGAGGACGGCAAGTACAACATCGTGGTGGTGGGGGTCGACCGGGTGCGCATCCTGCGGGAGGTCCGGCATTCCCCCTACCAGCGGGTCGAGGTGGAGCGGATCGAGCCCCCCTTGCCGGGCGGGACGGCGGAGGAGATCGCCGGGCGCCAGAACCGGATCGGGGGGCTGTTCGCCCGGTTCACCGAACTCGCGACCGGGGCGCCCCAGCAGGCGAACGAACTCATGCCCCAGCTCGATTTCGACGCCCTGGTCAACATGGTCGCCATGACCCTCAACCTCGCCATCGATCAGAAGCAGGCCCTGCTGGAACTCGACGACGCGTCGGAGCGCTGCGACGCCCTCATCCCGGTGCTCGAACAGCAACTGGAGACGCTCGTGCTGGTGCGCAGGTTCGAGCACATCAAGCCCGAGAACCCGCATTTCAATTAGCGGGCGAAGGAGGAACGGGCGGAAAGGGGGCGGCCGAATGGAGGATCGATCCGGGAGTCGCCGCGCGGCGCTCATCGCGGGGGGGGTGCGGGGGATCGGCCGCGCGCTGGCGCTCGCCCTGGCGGCCGAGGGGTGGAGCGTCGCCGTCTGCTACCGCCAAAGCGAGAGGGAAGCGGCCACCCTGCGCGCCGAACTCGAGGCCCTGGGCCCCGGGCACACCTGCGTGCGCGCCGACGTCTCCGACCCCGGCACGGCGGCCGACCTCGTCCGGCGGGTCGAACATGCCCACGGACGCCTGGACGCCCTGATCAACTGCGTCGGTGCCTACCACCGGGTGCCCCTCGTCGAGGAGAGCGTCGAGGGGTGGCACGCCATGTTCGACGCCAACCTCCACCCGGTCTTCTACCTCGCGCGCGCCGCGGCCCCGGGGATGATGCGGCGCCGGTGGGGCCGCATCGTCAACTTCAGCATGGTGAACGCGGACCAGCAGGTGGGGCAGCCCTTCATCACGGCCCACTACATCGCCAAGCTGGGGGTGCTGGTGCTGACCCGCTCCCTGGCGCGGATGCTCGCCCCGCACGGCATCACCGCCAACACCGTCTCCCCCGGCTTCATCGATACCGGGGGGGTGCCGGAGGAGGAACTGGCGCAGTCGTTCTCGGCCATCCCCGCGGGCTACCTGGGAACCCCCGACGACGCCGTCGCCGCCGTCCGCTACCTCCT
>CAZWXG010000231.1:0-3081 GCA_964637825.1 uncultured Acidobacteriota bacterium | reverse complement strand
CCCGGAACGCCGCGTCCCCCTCCGGGTGGGAGATCGAGTCGATGGCCGGGTAGAGCGGTTTCTTCCCCCCGATGTAGACCTCGAGGATCCGGTTCACTCCGCGCGCCGCGTCGGCCCAGGCGCTCCTGACAAGATCGGTGTCCGCGCGCGCCGAGTACAGGGGGTAGGGATCCCCCGCCCGGAGCACGGACGCGAGCGCGCTCAACCTGCCGTTGTCGCCGGCGAGCGCCGCAAGCCGGTTCCCGATCGCTTCGATCTCCCCGGGGCCCCAGCACGCCGCCCCGGCGTAGCAGCCGGCGTCGGTGCACTCGATCAGCGCCCGGCGCATCCGCTCCTGCTGCCGGGCGTGTTGCTGATTCAACCACGCGTCCCACCGCACCCCGTCCGCCAGCGCCCGGTTCCGGGCCACCGTCCGGAAAAAGGGGAAGGTCTTGGCGGTGATGACGGCGTCGATCCCCCCGTCGCCCGTCCAGGCGGCGGCCGGCGGCATCCGGAGGCAGAACAGGGCGAGCAGGAGGAGCCCCAGGCTTTTCAGGAAAGGACGGCGGGACATCGGTTTTTTCATGGTTTCACCCTGAGCAATAATCCGGGCTGCGGTTCCATGCGGGAATCGTCGCGTTACACGGGCCTCACTTCCAGTCGCAAACCCTCGATTTTCTCGAAATCGCGCCGGTTTGCGGTAAACACGGTGTAGTCCAGGGAAATCGCCGTTGCGGCAATGATCAGATCATGGGCTCCCACCTTGAAGCCTCGCTTCCATAGCGATGCCCAGATCCGGGCATAGATGCGGGCCATACCGCTGTCGAACGGAAACACGGGGATCGTTTCGATCACTTTCTCCACGAATGCCTGCCGCCGGATTTTGCGAATTTCCGTATCCGCCCGTTCGACGCCATGGAGCAGTTCGGCCACCGTTATCACACTGATGCCGAAGGGTTCATCCTCGCGGCCGGCCACCAGGCCATCCACGGCCCCGCGGTTTCTCTCCAGGGCGATGATCTCGCTGGAATCGAGGATCACTCCCATGGCTGTGCCTCGGGTATCTCCGGTTGGGTGCGTGCTGTTGCCAGAACATCGGCCTCAAAACCGGTATCGTCGCTGTCCAGACGGGGAAGCGCGCGCAAAATCCCGGGCAGGAGCGCGAGGGTTGCACCCCCGCGGGACTCTTCCACCGGAACCAGCGATGCGGCGGGCTTGCCGCCGCGGATAACGGTATACCGATCCCCGCGGTATTTGATTTTGTTGAGTAATTCGGAAAAATTCCGAACCGCCTCGGTCGAGCTGATTTCTCTTTCCATCCCTATCTCCGCAAAATACGATAATCATATTTTACAGCCACAGGTCGGCGCCGAAAAGGGCAAAATAGGGACGTCCCACTCGTTTCCCATTTTTCGGGGCACGCAAGCCCGTGGCTGCGGGAGATCCCGGAAATGGCAGCAGGTCGCGTTTCCCCACCCGCCGTCCGGAGCGCAGGGAATTCGGAAATGGCCGGGACTTCCTCACTTTTCTGCTATACTCCGCAGTCCGATAAAAAGGCATCATCCCGCGACGTCCGAACGATAAGGACTGGGGCGCGCCTCCGATACGTCCGGCCGCGCCGGAGGCATCGCGGCACCCTGGCAACCACCCTTCATGGAGACACGCTCATGAAACCGTTCAAGCTCCTCCCGTTCCTTCTGATCTCCTTCCTTCTGACAGCCTCCTGCGGCAGCGCTTTCGCCCGGATCAACGTTCTGGGAAAGCTCAAGCAGAAGGTGGAAGACCGGGTGGAGCAGGAAATCGACGAAAGCGCCGACGAAGCCCTGGACGAAGCGCTCGAGTCGCCCGAGGAACCGGAGGCATCCGAAGAACCGGAGGAGTCGGAGGAACCGGAGGCGCCCGCGCGGAAAGACAAGGCGAATCGCCCGGCGCGGAAATCCGCTCAGGCGCCTGCTCCCGACAAACCGAAACTGGAGTCCTACACCCAGTACGATTTCGTCCCCGGGGACCGGATCCTCCTGTTCGAGGACTTTTCCGAGGCCGCCGTCGGCGATTTCCCCGCGCGCTGGAACTCCAACAGCGGCGGCGAGGTGAAGACGGTCAATATCGCCGAAGGCAAATGGTTCCATCTGAACGGCGAGGATGCCGTCTACGGCTATTCCCCCGCCATCGCGCTCCCCGAAAACTTCATCGTCGAGTTCGACATCATCCCCGACTCCGAATACACCCACGGAATCACCCTCACCCTGTACCAGGAAAATCCGGACCAGGCCAAGGAGATCAACGACGATCTCTATCCCGGGTTGCGCGGGCTCCATCTCACCGTCAAAAAGGAAGGGTGGGAAACCAAGGGATACGACACCGACAAGGACTGGCTGGAGGGGAAAGCTTCCGCCAGTCCCGTGGCCCTCGAGGCGGTCAACCACGTCATCGTCTGGATTCAGAACCGGCGGGTCCGGATCTATCACCGGGGCGCCAAGGCGCTCGACGTCCCCACCAACCTCTACGCCGGCACGGCTTTCAACCGCATGCGCTTCTCCGGCTGGGACGCCGACAGCTACCCCATGATCGGCAACCTGAAGATCACCACCGCCGCTCCCGACACGCGCAGCAAGCTGTTGACCGAGGGGAAGATCGTTTCCTACGGGATCTGCTTCGACAGCGGCAAGGATGTCGTGAAACCGGAATCCAGAGGGGCGCTCAAGGACATCGCCGCCGTCCTGGGCGAGAACCCCGATCTGAAGATCCTGGTGGTCGGGCATACCGACAGCGACGGCGACGACGGGCGGAATCTCGATCTTTCCAAACGCCGCGCCCGGAGCGTGAAACAGGCGCTCGAGAAGGACTTCGGCATCGCGCCGGACAGGATCAGCACCGACGGCAAGGGGGAAACCGCCCCGCTCGCCCCCAACGGCGACGCCGAAGGGAAGGCCAGAAACCGGAGGGTGGAGTTTCTCAAGCTGTAGCGGGTCCGGAGCGGATCAGGTCGACATAGGCGCCCGGAACGAGCGACTCCGGGCCGATGCCGAGCCGGCGCATGAGATTCAGGGCTTCCGCTTCTCCCGCTTGCGCGCTCTCCCCCTCCCCGAGCACCACCTCGAG
>CAZWXG010000230.1:1433-3091 GCA_964637825.1 uncultured Acidobacteriota bacterium | reverse complement strand
GCCCGCTTTATGGCCGACACCGGTTTCGCGCAGGTATCGGGGGGCCAGGTCATCATGTGGGGGGTGGTCCTCCTCCTCCTCTATTTCGCGGTGTACAAGGAATTCGAGCCGCTGCTGCTGGTGCCGATCGCGTTCGGGGCCCTGATCGCCAACCTGCCGACCTTGGGCGTGGTCAATCCCCCCCTGATCCAGCCCGACGGCTCGATGGCGCCGGGAGGCCTGTATTACTACATTTCCAAGGGGATCGAATGGGAGCTCTTTCCGCCCATCATCTTCCTCGGGGTGGGCGCGCTGACCGATTTCGGGCCGCTGATCGCCAACCCCCGCACCCTGCTCCTGGGCGCCGCCGCGCAGATCGGAATCTTCGGCACCTTCCTGGGGTCGATCGCCCTCGGCTTCACCCCGGGCGAGGCGGCGTCCATCGGCATCATCGGCGGCGCCGACGGCCCGACCTCCATCTTCACGGCATCCAAACTGGCGCCCGACCTGATCGGCCCCATCGCGGTCGCCGCCTACACCTACATGGCGCTGGTGCCCCTGATTCAGCCGCCGATCATGCGCCTGCTCACCACGGCGAAGGAACGGAAAATCCGGATGCGGTCGCTGCGCACGGTGGGCAAGCTCGAAAGAATGACCTTCGCGCTGATCGTCTGCGTCGCGTGCATCCTGCTCGTGCCCGCGTCGGCGGCCCTGATCGGCATGCTGATGCTGGGCAATTTCCTGCGCGAATGCGGGGTCACCGAACGGCTGGTGAAATCGAGCCAGAACGAGATCATCAATGTCGTGACGATCTTTCTGGGCACCAGCGTCGGTTTCACCATGAGCGCCGACCGGTTTTTGACCCCCCAGACCTTGAAGATCATCGCCCTGGGCGTCTGCGCCTTCGCCCTGTCCACCGCCGGCGGGGTCCTGATGGGCAAGCTCATGAACCTGCTCTCCCCCAAAAACCCGCTCAACCCCCTGATCGGCGCGGCCGGCGTATCGGCCGTTCCCATGGCGGCGCGGGTGGCCCAGGTGGAAGGCCAGAAGAGCGATCCCTCCAATTACCTCCTCATGCACGCCATGGGCCCCAACGTGGCGGGCGTCATCGGCACCGCCATTGTCGCCGGCTATTTCATCACCCAACTCGGATGACGGGACGGCTCCGGCGCTTGCGCCATGCCCGCCGCGTTTTCGAAAACGGATGTCCGTTACCGGCCGTCCCGCGCGTACCAGTCGATGTTGCGCGTCACGAACATCACGATGCCGAGCAGGAGAAACAGCCCCAGGGCGCCGACCAGGAGCGCGTAGTCCTGCAAGCGGAGGATCACGAACAGGAAGGCATAGACCAGGACGAGGCCGGCCGCGACCAGGGCGCCCACGCGGGTGCTGCGGAGGGCTTTGCCGCTGTAGAGCGCGATCATCAGCGTGGCCAGGGCGGCGCCGATCCAGTACGCGGTCCCGAACGAGGTCACCTCGGACAGGGCCAGGAGTCCGAGATAGAACAGGCAGAGGGCGATGCCGACGAGGGTGTACTGGAACGGGTGGATGCGTACGGAGGAAAGGATCTCGAACAGGAAAAACGCCGTAAACAGGAGCGCGATGAACAGGATGCCGTACTTGATGGACCGTTCCACGTACCGGTAGGAGTCCATGGCCGGAACCAGGTCGACGCCGAA
>CAZWXG010000230.1:0-1333 GCA_964637825.1 uncultured Acidobacteriota bacterium | reverse complement strand
CGGTCTCGGCGCTGAGCCCCTCGATCCTGGCGTGGATGCCGTTTTCATAGGCCGCCAGCCGGCTCCCCGGCCTCATCGGCGCCACCCGCCCGGCCAGCGTGATCTCGAGCGATCCCTGGGCGCCTCGAAGATCCGTTACCGCGAGGGCGACTTCCGCTTCGTCCCAGAGAATCCGGGCCGGATCCACGTCCCATTCCTCGAAGGAAGGCCTGGCAAAGCTGCCGCTGAGGTTCAGGGTTCCCCTGTAGACGACCGTTTCATAAATGCCCCTGTGCCGCCGGTCCGGACGGATCCGTCCGTCGGCCTTGAATACCGAAGGAAGGAAATAGGCCTGGCTCCTCAGGGACAGGATCCGCTCGACCCGCTCCCTCCGTCCGTCGATCAACTGTTCTTCCCAGGTCTTCTGCTCCGAGGTATAGGGAATGATCAAAACCGGCCCGGTAATGACCTGTTCCTTGCCCCACGTGGAGGTGATTTCGTTGACGGCCGCCTCCCGCCGGGCCAGGCGCTCCTCGAGGACCGAACGGACCATCGCCAGGGGGATGAGCAGCAAAAGGGTCAAAACGGCGATGGACGCCATTTTCAGAACGGTTGAAAAGCGTCTCTGAAGAGTCACGGTCCGGGGCAGCGGGGATTTTTCCGTATCCAGGTTCATCCTATCCTCCATAGTCGGCAATCAGTTTGGGCAGGCGTCAGTTCGGCTGTGATGGTAATCCAGAAAGAAGTACTTTGCAATATAAAGTATAAAAAATTCGGGAGGGACCCGGAAGCTCCGCCCCCGCGGCCCGCGCCTTCACCTCCGCCTGAGGTAAGCCTTCCGCAGGAGGGCCCTGCTCCTGGCGGATCCGTGCGCGGGGAGGAACCACGCGCATCCGGTGTCCAGGAGTTGCCCCCAGGAAGCGATCAGCCGTCCGGGATCGTCCGCAAAGGGAGGAAAGACCGAGAGCATCCCGAACATGGCGTCGCCGACCAGCGCGATTTCGCCGTCGACGATCACGCTGACCGAGCCCGCCGTATGTCCCGGCGTGTGCAGGATACAGGCGTCCAGTCCGAAATCGTGCAGGTCGAACCGCGACTCCACCGTGAGGTCGTACCGGCAGGGCGCGAACTGGCGGATGGAGACCGCAAACCGTGAAAGCAGTTGGAGCAGGAAGCGCGCGACCGCACCGGTTCCCCCCGGGACCGATGTGGCTCCCGACGCCAGGTCCCCGGCCTCATTGCGGTGCACCATGACCACGGGGTGGAACGCTTCCCTGATCCTGGCCGCATTCCCCGCGTGGTCCATGTGGGCATGGGTCAGGATCAGGCCATCGAGATGATCGACTCCCAGCCG
>CAZWXG010000229.1:1372-3140 GCA_964637825.1 uncultured Acidobacteriota bacterium | reverse complement strand
ACCGTCAAGGCGTTCGACGCTGCCCATCAGCGCAAACACCCCCCAGCCCAGGTATGCGCGCGTATAGGTGGCGTATCGCACCGGTTCCGAGGCCAGTTGGGCCCGAACCTCCCCGGCGAACTCGTCTTCGGGATTGGCCTCGAGCCATCGGCGCATGGTGAGCCACTTGGCCGCCTCGTACCGGTCCCATCCCTCCCGGTCGGCGAGGACCATTTCCACGACGTCGTAGCCGAGATCTCCGAAAGATGCGAGCAGGTCTGCAAGCCTGAGATACTCGGAAATCGAGCCGGCAAGACACCCCTTTGCGTCCTCTTCCGTCGGCGGCAGCCGCCTCCAGTAGGGTTCGCCGACGAGGATGACACCGCCGGGGCGGAGGCTCCGCGCCAGCAGTTCGATGGTGCCGGCCACTCCCCCGCCGATCCAGGTAGCCCCCAGGCAGGCGGCCACATCGGTCTTCTCGCCGGAGACGTATCCGGCGGCATCGCCATGGATGAACCTGACCCGATCGGCGACACCGAGCTCCTCGGCTCGCACCCTCGCCTGCCCGGTGAACAGCTGGCTCATGTCGATGCCGGTGCCGACGACGCCGTGATCGCGCGCCCAGGTGCACAGCATTTCCCCCGAACCGCTGCCGAGGTCGAGCACGCTGGTTCCCGCTTCCAGGCGCAGCGCCGCGCCGAGAGTCGCGAGCTTTTGGGCCGTAAACGGGTTATGGATCCGGTGGGCGCTCTCGGTGATGGTGAAGATCCGCGGTATATCCACTGTAGGAAATCTCCTCAAATGTGTAGAAAGGCTCGTCTGCCTGAGCCGGTCAGCCGGCCGCATGCCGCAGGATCGCCCCGGTGATTTTCGGCCGGTCCCCGCGCGGGACCTCGCGCCCGGTTCCCTCGAGCGTCAGGGTTGAAACGCGTCGGCTCGCAACATCGGCCAGGAACCCCGCGCCGTGTCATTCAGTTTGTTTCTGCTGGGCGGCCTTGAGAGTTTCGACTTCCTTTTTGAGAGCCGCAATCTGGGCTTGCGCCGCGCTGGCGACACTGAGCGCGATGATTCCAAAGATAAATCCAAGGACGTCCACTTGTGAGCTCCTATCTCGTCAGGTGACATTCAAGGTTTTCGGATGCTCCCACCAGCATCATTTGCTCAACCTTTCAGGCTAAAACCATTCTGCCTCCGGGGGAAGGCTCTCCAGCGATCGCCCCGTTCCCAAGCCTCGTACTCCTCCGACCCGATACCCGTTGAAGGTCTCAAAGGCTACCCCTGCCCCTCTGCCGGGCCCCTTGCTGGCGTCGACCGGATCGGGATTGTTATGCGATGTCCTGCAGGCGATTGGCGAGATCCTGGCCGGCGGTTGCAGGTGGCAGAGGCTTGTTATCCTTGCGATAAAGATTTATGGCTTCTTCGACGATTTGACACAGTTCATCGAAGACCTGCTTTTCGTCATCACCATGGCATCCGCCAAGAAGCAGCCCCGGGGCACTCCCTACATAGCACTGATCTTCCTGAGACCACTCGACAATTTTTGCGTATTTCGCACTGTCTCTAATTATTCCAACTCCTTCAGTGCCAGGCGCCACCTTTACCCGCGCCTCTTCGTGCCGATACAAGCCATATACGCTTCAGCGCCTTGTTCGGAGGCGCCCATCCCCAAGCTCCTCAGACGTCGAGAGGCATCTTGAAACTAACCCGTGCACCCCCCGGAGCCCCTTTCGTGACCTGGATCCTTCCCACCACCGATTGCCATCCAGCAACGCTGGCCTTGAAGCAATAT
>CAZWXG010000229.1:0-1272 GCA_964637825.1 uncultured Acidobacteriota bacterium | reverse complement strand
CCCCCGGAGGTAATTGTTCGCCGCGAAGATTTTCGTCAACGACACGAATTTCCGAAATTGACTCGTGCCCCTGCTCAGTGCTGAAGCCGAACTTCAAATCTAGGTGGCGGCGAAGCCGTTCGATTTGGGCGACCTATTAGCGTTGTTTACGTGACCTCCAATACCCAGGCTCTCTGCTTCCATGGGCAACAGCAAGGATGTATAAAACCCCTGATACTTCTGCGTAAATAATTGAGTGCGGAAAGCGTCTGAGCACCATATGTCGAATATTTTCGTCGACCGGTGCTCCAATTTCCGGCTTGTCGAGGAGCAGTTCTATAACACGATGGACCTCGGCACCGAACCTTGCCCCGAGACCCGGCACTTCTGATTCGTAGTATGCCGCTGTTTCTATGAATTCCTGCTCCGCCTCAGGATGAAAATCGTAGTTCATAGACCCAGGCGTGACCGGAGGCGCTCAAACACGAGATGTCCTGGAACGCTCCGAACTTTTCCACTTAGGAGTTCCTGATAGCGCCTTTGAGCTGTCTCGAGCCATGCCTTTTCCACATTCGGATCAGCGGGCGCATCAAGTTCAGCGACGAGTTGGCGCAGCAATTCTCCTTTCTCTTCGTCACTCAGCGTTTGTATATCTTTATGAATATCAGCCATTGCCCGAGCCATGCCAGAAACCTCCGTTCACGTACTGTATTCAGTATACCGCCGCCACCCGCAGGCCGCTAACCAGATGATTGCTATCCGTCATCCTGCTGGAGATCCATATTTTCCGAAGAAGCGCAGCCTTCCATGTCGTGTTCATCGAAAACGCCTTCAGCAACGGCGTATGGTGGCCCCTCAAACCATGTTGGATCATTGCTTGTCGATCGGTCCTCCCGATGGGGACCGTCCTGTTGTTCGCCATTCCGACCTTTGATCGTGTCGTGCGGCTCCAAACAGATCGCGACGACAACGCGAGACCCAATATCGGTGCATCGCCAGCGCTTTTTACCACACCAAAAGTCCTCGCCGATCTTGAATTCTCCAATTTCCATAGCATCTTCCGCGATCGAAAATTGCGCCCACCTGCGAAACCGATTGCCACGAACTCTACTTTTCGCGGCCCGTGCCAATCGCATTTGATTGCTGTGAGCTCCGCTCAGGCAACACGCCCGTTGTTGCTGCTCCCACCAGGGAAAATCTGCACCGCAGGATGACAGGACAACGCACGGGCAAGAACCTTCGCGCGCTCCACACCGAAGCTGACGCGGTCGTTCTCAATGGCAGAAATCGTAC
>CAZWXG010000228.1:0-3145 GCA_964637825.1 uncultured Acidobacteriota bacterium | reverse complement strand
GTTCCCGGAGCTTGAACTTCTGGATCTTGCCGCTGCCCGTGAGCGGGAAGCGGTCGACGAAGAAGATGTACCGGGGGATCTTGTGGCGGGCGATCTGGCCGCGGCAGAATTCCTGCACCGCGACCTCGTCCAGTTCCGCCCCCTCCTTGAGGATGATGAAGGCGCCCACCTCCTCGCCGTACTTCTCCGAGGCCACCCCCACCACCTGCACGTCCTTGATCCCCTCCAGGTGGTAGAGGTATTCCTCGACCTCCCGGGGGTAGATGTTCTCCCCCCCGCGGATGATCATGTCCTTGATGCGGCCGGTGATCCGGTAGTTGCCGTCCGGGTCCCGGTACCCGAGGTCGCCCGAGTGGAGGAAGCCGTTCTCGTCGACCGCCTCGGCCGTCGCCTCGGGGTTCTTGTAGTACCCCTTCATGACCAGGTAGCCGCGGCAGCAGATCTCCCCCTGCTCCCCGTCGGCGCACACCTTCCGGGTCTTGGGGTCGATGACGGCCACCTCCGTGTGCTCGTAGGGGCGGCCCACCGTCTGGCAGCGCCATTCGAAGGGGTCGTCGATGCGGGTCTGGGTCATCCCCGGCGACGACTCGGTCAGGCCGTACACGCTGGTGATCCGCATGAACATCTTGTCGCTCACCCGGCGCATCAGCTCCACCGGGCAGAGGGCCCCGGCCATGATGCCGGTCCGGAGGCTGGACATGTCGAACATCGGGAACATCGGGTGGTTGAGCTCCTCGATGAACATGGTGGGGACGCCGTAGAGCGCGGTGCAGCGCTCCTTGTGGATCGAGGCCAGGACCACCAGCGCGTCGAACCGCTCCACCATCACCTGGGTGCAGCCGTGGGTCAGGCAGTTCGTGGTGGCCAGGGTCACGCCGAAGCAGTGAAAGAGCGGGACGCAGACGCAGAGCTTGTCCTCGGCCGTGAACTGCATGTGTTCGCCCGTCATGTACCCGTTGTTGGCCAGGTTGAAATGGGACAGCATCACCCCCTTGGGAAACCCGGTGGTGCCGGAGGTGTACTGCATCATCATGACGTCGTCGGGGCGCACCGTCCGCTTGATCTCCTCGAGCGCGCGCGGGTCCATGTTGGCCCCCAGCAGCTGCAGCTCGGCGGTGTTGTACATCCCGCGGAACTTCTCCTGCCCGATGAAGACCACGTTTCTCATCACGGGGAACCGCTCGCTCCGCAGGCGCCCCCGCATGCACTCCTTCAGCTCGGGGAGCATCTCGTAGACCATGTCCACGTAGTTGGAGTCCCAGGTCCCCTCGGTGATGAGCAGGGTGTGCATGTCCGAATGCTTCACCTGGTATTCGAGCTCGTTCTGCTTGTGGTTGGTGTTGACGGTCACGTAGACCGCGCCCAGCTTGGCGCAGGCGTACATGTACGTCAGCCACTCGGGCACGTTCTGGGCCCAGATGCCGACGTGGTCCCCCTTCTTCACCCCGATGGCGAGCAGGCCGAGGGCGGCCTCGTCCACCCGCCGGTTGAACTGTTTCCAGGTGAAGCGCAGGTTGCGGTCGGAATAGACGATGTATTCCCGGTCGGGAGTCGTTTCGGCCCAGTGCTCGAGCCACTCTCCCAGGGTTCGGTCGAATAATTGCATAAGCCCCTTTGATCTAGAATGGGGTGTAAACGACGGCCAGGATCCTGGCCGTGGACTCTCCGGCGGCGTGAACGTTGTGCTCCACGATGGAGTCGTAGTAGATGCTCTCGCCCGCGCGCACGACGTACTTTTCCTTCCCGTAATAGACCTCGATCTCCCCTTCCAGGACGTAGAGGAACTCCTCCCCCTCGTGGGTGGACATGGGGTACCCGCAGTCGGAGGCGGACTCGATGTCGATGACGAACGGCTCCATGTGCCGCCCCGCCTTGGACTGGGCCAGGGCGAAGAACCTCAGGTCGTTGTGCGAACAGGCCGTCCCGGAGGAGAAGCTGATGCTCTCGGAACGCTCCCCGCTGCGGCAGAGGACGGGCCCCAGGCTGTCGCTGTCGTCCAGGAAGGTGCCCAGGCGGACCCCCAACGCGCGGGCGATCTTGACCAGCGGGGCCAGCGAAGGGAGGTTGCGGTCCCCCTCGATCCGCTCCAGCTGCCCGGGGGTCAGCCCCGCGCGTTCGGCCGCCTGTTCGACGGTGATGTTCTTCGACTCTCGTATGGAACGGATTCTCGATCCGACGGTAACGGTATGGGCCATGATCCTTCCCGGGCTGCGGAGCTTCACTCCAGTTAACAAATCAGACGGGGAATCATAGTATTTTTCCATGGCGGAATCATGGCCTATTTTGCCCCCTTCCCCATCCGGCCGGCGGCCGGCCTGGACGCTTGCGGAGGCCGCCGACCGGAGCCATAATGGGGGAAACATTTATGGGCGGTAATCGCCGCGGAAGGGGAGAGAGGATGGAACCGGTCAGGATAATGCCGTGCCTCGACATGAAGGACGGGCGGGTGGTCAAGGGGGTCAATTTCGTCGGGCTCAGGGACGCGGGCGACCCGGTGGAGAACGCGCGCTTCTACCAGGCGGAGGGGGCGGACGAACTGGCCATGCTCGACATCGCGGCCACCCTGGAAAACCGCAAGACCCGCCTGGAGTGGGTGACGGGCGTGGCGTCGGTCATCTCGATCCCGCTCACGGTCGGCGGCGGCATCGGCTCGCTCGAGGATATCAGGATGACGCTCGAGGCCGGAGCGGCGAAGGTGTCGATGAACAGCGCGGCGGTCAGGGACCCCTCGCTGGTCGAAGCTGCCGCGCGCGCCTTCGGCTCCGACCGCGTCACCGTCGCCGTGGACGCGCGCCGCAACCCCGCCATGCCTTCGGGGTTCGAACTGGTGGTGTCCGGGGGGACGAAGCCCGTGGGGAAGGACGCCGTCGCCTGGGCGCGCGAGTGCGAACGCCTGGGGGCCGGCGTTCTCCTCCCGACCAGCATGGACGGCGATGGCACCCTGGCCGGTTACGACCTGGAATTCACCCGCGCGATCGCCGACGCGGTGACCGTTCCCGTGGTCGCCTCGGGCGGCGCCGGGACGCTCGAGCACTTCTACGAGGGGGTGACGCGGGGCGGGGCCCGCATCCTGCTGGCGGCCTCCGTGTTCCACTTCAGGACCTTCCGCGTCGGCGAGGTGAAGGAATACCTCAGGGGGCGCGGC
>CAZWXG010000227.1:0-3158 GCA_964637825.1 uncultured Acidobacteriota bacterium | reverse complement strand
GATCTGGCCGAAAGAAGATTCGTTACAAGACGAAGAGTCCGGCTTTGCAGGGGAGTCCTCAGCGGAGGGGAGTATGCACGAGGGTGTACACATCTACGCCCAAAAAGCCCAACTCCGCTCTGCGAAAAGTTGCGCGTGTCCGGTTGACCAACGGGATCGAGGTTACGACCTACATCCCGGGAATCGGCCACAACCTGCAGGAACACTCCATCGTGTTGATTCGCGGTGGACGTGTCAAGGACCTCCCCGGGGTTCGGTATCATGTGGTTCGCGGGACGCTGGATTCGGTTGGAGTTCAGGATCGCAAGAATTCCCGTTCCAAGTATGGTGCCAAGCGGCCTAAAAGCTAATCACTTCTTCATAACCACTGTCTCAGGGTGAGCGATCCGCTCCCGACTATGATCCCCAATCGGCCCCCTTCGGGGGTCGACGGGATTCGGTATCGACGGGCGTCCTCACCCGGTACAGCTGAGTATCCGAGAGCTTGGGAGAATCTTTAAGTATGCCGAGGCGAAGAGAAGTACCGAAGAGAGAGTCGCTGCCCGACCCGATTTACGGAAGCACCCTCATCAGCAAGTTCGTCAACTGCATGATGATCCAGGGCAAGAAAAGCGTTGCCGAGGGGGCTTTCTACGGCAGCCTCGAGATAGTCAAGGAGAGGACCAAGGACGATCCGGTCAAGGTCTTCAAGAAGGCGATGGACAACGTCAAGCCTCTTCTCGAAGTCAAGTCACGGCGCGTGGGTGGGGCGACCTATCAGGTGCCGATCGAGGTCGCCCAGGAGCGCAGGACCTCGCTGGCCATCCGCTGGATCATCCTCAACGCCCGGAACCGCGGGGAAAAGACCATGCGCGAAAAGCTGGCGGCCGAGATCCTGGACGCCTCGAACAACCGCGGCGGCGCCATCAAGAAGAAGGAAGACACGCACCGGATGGCGGAAGCCAACAAGGCGTTTGCCCATTATCGCTGGTAAGTAGAAGTAGATAAAGAGGTTGTCTCCGTGGGACGTTTGGTACCCCTAGAACGAACCAGAAATATCGGCATCATGGCCCACATCGATGCGGGTAAGACTACGACCACGGAGCGTATTCTCTATTACACCGGCATCACGCACAGGCTGGGCGAGGTGCACGAGGGTACCGCGACCATGGACTGGATGGAGCAGGAACAGGAGCGGGGGATCACCATTACCTCCGCCGCCACCACCTGCTTCTGGAAGGAGCACCGGGTCAACATCATCGACACTCCCGGGCACGTCGATTTCACCGCCGAGGTGGAGCGGAGCCTGAGGGTGCTCGACGGCGCCGTGGGCATTTTCGGGTCGGTCGAAGGGGTGGAGCCGCAGTCGGAGACGGTGTGGCGCCAGGCGGACAAGTACCGCGTGCCGCGCATCGGTTTCGTGAACAAGATGGACCGGACCGGCGCGAACTTTCCCCGGGTCCTCGACATGATGCGCTCGCGGCTGAACACGGTGCCCGTGGCGGTGCAGATGCCTCTCGGCGAGGAGGATGAGTTCCGCGGTATCATCGACCTGATCGCGAAAAAGGCCTTCGTCTTCAACGACGACTCCCTCGGGGCGGACTTCGACGAGGAGGAGATCCCGGCGGAGTACGAGGCGGAAGCGGCCGCCTACCGGGACCGGATGATCGAAACGGCCTCGGAGGCCGACGACGGGCTGATGGAGAAGTACCTGGAGGGGGAGCCGGTCACGGAGGAGGATCTCCGGCGGGCCCTGCGCAAGGGGACGATCGGGCTGAAGTTCGTGCCCGTCCTGTGCGGGTCGGCGTTCAAGAACAAGGGGATCCAGCAGCTGCTCGACGCCATCGTCGCCTATCTCCCGTCTCCGCTGGACGTCCCCCCGGTGACGGGCGTCGTCGGGGAGGGGAAGACCCCGCCGGTGAGGCGCGCTTCGGACGAGGAGCCTTTCTCCGGCCTGATCTTCAAGATCATGACCGACCCCTTCGTGGGACACCTGGCCTTCTTCCGGGTCTACTCGGGCAGGCTCCAGTCGGGGAGCGGGATCTACAATTCCACCCGGGATTCGGTGGAACGGGTGGGGCGGCTCCTGAAGATGCACGCCAACAAGCGGGAGGAGATCAAGGAAGTGTACAGCGGCGATATCGCCGCCGCCGTCGGGCTCAAGAACGTCTCGACCGGCGACACGATCTGCGACCGGCAGCACCCCGTCGTGCTCGAGGCCATCGAGTTCCCGGCGCCCGTGATATCGGTCGCCGTGGAGCCGAAGACCAAGAGCGACCAGGAGAAGCTGGGGATTTCGCTGGACAAGCTGATCCGCGAGGACCCCACCTTCAAGGTGCACACGGACCCCGATACGGGCCAGACGATCCTCTCGGGGATGGGGGAGCTGCACCTGGAGATCCTGGTGGACCGGATGATCCGGGAGTTCGGGGTGGGCGCCAATATCGGCAAGCCGCAGGTGGCGTACCGGGAGACGATCCGGCAGCGCGCGGAGGCCGAAGGGAAATTCGTGCGTCAAACCGGGGGGCACGGGCAGTACGGACATGTTAGAATCATCCTGGAACCCGCCGAGGCCGGGACCGGCTTCGAGTTCGTCAACGAGATCGTGGGCGGGGCCATCCCGAGGGAATATATCACCCCGGTCGAGAACGGCATCCGGGAGGCGTTGACCTCGGGCGTGCTGGCCGGCTACGAAACGGTGGACGTGAAGGTCACGCTCACGGACGGCTCCTACCACGAGGTGGATTCCTCGGAGATGGCGTTCAAGATCGCCGGCTCCATGGCCCTCAAGGACGCCGCGAAGCGGGCGCGTCCCGTCCTGCTCGAACCGATGATGCGGGTGGAAGTCGTGGTCCCGGAAGAGTACATGGGGAGCGTGACCGGGGACCTGCACTCCCGCAGAGGGCGGGTCGAGTCGGCGGACAGCCGGCTCGGTTCGACCGTGATTCAATGCAAGGTGCCGCTTTCGGAAATGTTCGGCTATTCGACCGATCTGCGATCGATGACCCAGGGGCGGGCGACGTACTCGATGCACTTCTCCCATTACGACGAGGCGCCCAAGACGGTCAGCGAGGAAGTGATCACGAAAATGCGCGGAAAGGCGTCAGTCAACTAGGTTCGGAGGGAATATGGCCAAGGAGAAATTTGATCGCAGCAAACCGCACGTCAACATAGGTACG
>CAZWXG010000226.1:0-3174 GCA_964637825.1 uncultured Acidobacteriota bacterium | reverse complement strand
ACGCCGCGGCCCTTGAAGTAGATCTTGTTCTCCTTCTTGATCTCCGCACAGTAGCGGAGGCAGCGCCCGCAGAGGCTGCAGTCCGTAATGCCCGTTTGGAAGCGCGAGGCGGTGACCCCGTATTCCTCGGCGTACGTCTGCCAGGAAGGCCAGAGGAGTTCGATGACCATCTTGCGGATCTTGATCACCATCTCCGTCTTCGTCCGCACACGGAGACCTTCTTCGATGGGATAGACGCAGGACGCCACGAGTTTTTTGCGCCCTCCCGCGGTTTCGATCTCCACCATGCACATCCGGCAGGCGCCGAACGGCTCCAGCCGGTCGTCATCACACAGGGTGGGTATTTCAATGCCGGCAGACCTGGCGGCCTGCAGAACGGTTATTCCCGGCGCGCCCTCTACGGCACGACCGTCGATTTCCAATCGGATAGGTTCCACGGCGCCTCCCGCTACCTTGAAGTTCCGGCCAGAGCCAACTCTTCGGCGGATTCCCGCAGAACCGCACCCGCCGGGACCTTGACGACAGCGCCGAATTTTCCGGGGCATGCCTTGAAACAGGCGCCGCACTTGATGCACTTCTCCTGGACGATGGTGAAATCACCCGTCTCCGATTTGTGGACGGCGCCCACCGGGCAGCTGCGCTGGCAGGCGCCGCAGGCCTGGCATTTCTCCTGGTCGATCTCGTAGGCGATGAGTGCCGTGCAAACGCCGGCGCGGCATCGCCCGTGCCGGATATGCTCTTCGTATTCCTCCCGGAAATACTTCAGGGTGCTGACCACCGGATTGGGCGCCGATTGGCCCAGCGCACAGAGAGAGGCGACCTGCATGAATTCGGCCAGCTCCTCGAGTATTTCGAGATCCCCTTCCCGGCCTTTCCCCGCGGCGATGTTGTCGAGGATGCCGAGCATCTGGCGTGTGCCTTCGCGGCAGGGAACGCACTTGCCGCAGGACTCGTGCGCGAGGAAGTTGGTGTAGTACCGCGCCGTATCCACCATGCAGGTGTTTTCGTCCATGACGATCATGCCGCCCGACCCCATCATGGAACCCGCCTTGGTGAGCTCGTCAAAATCCACCGGAAGATCGAGGAGGGCTTCCGGAATGACACCGCCGGAGGGCCCGCCGGTCTGCACGGCCTTGAACGATTTTCCGTCGGGAATCCCTCCGCCGATCTTGAAGATGATGTCGCGGAGCGGGATCCCCATCGCAACTTCCACCAGCCCGGTGTTTTTGACCTTGCCCACCAGGGAGAAGATCTTGGTGCCCTTGCTCCCTTCCGTTCCCATGCCGCAGAACCAGTCGGCGCCCTTATGGATGATGCGGGGAACGGTGGCCCAAGTTTCGACGTTGTTCAGGCAGGAGGGTTTGCCCCAGATCCCTTTCTCCGAGGTGTGCACGTATTTGGGGCGCGGTTCACCGACATGCCCTTCGATGGCGCTCATCAGGGCGCTGGATTCCCCGGAGACGAAGGCTCCGGCCCCGCGATGGATGACGACGTCGAAGGAGAACCCGGACCCGAGGATGTTCTTGCCGAGCAGCCCGTATGCGCGCGCCTGCTCGATGGCGATCCTGGCGCTCTTGCGCGCCAGGGGATACTCCTGGCGCACGTAGATGAATCCCTCCGCGGCCCCGATCGCGTAGGCGCCCAGGATCAGCCCTTCCAGCACGCTGTGCGGATTTCCCTGGAGAAGGCTGCCGTCCATGAAGGCGCCCGGATCCCCTTCATCGGCGTTGACAATGACGTATTTCGGTTCGCCGGGGGCGTTGCGCGTGGTTTCCCATTTCCGGCCGGCGGGGAACCCGCCGCCGCCGCGTCCGCGCAGTTTGGCCGCTTTCACTTCGTGGAGCACCGATTCGGGCGTCATTCCGGAAAGAGCCTTCGCCAGCGCGCCGTATCCGCCGATGGCGATGTAGTCCAGGATGCTGGAGGCATCGATCCGGACATTGTCCTCGAGGAGGATGCGTTCCTGGTGCTTGTAGAAAGGGATCTCCTGCAAACTCGCGATGCGCTCGCCGGTTCCCTCATCGAGATACAGAAGGTCGCTGACCGGGCCTTCACCCGCGCCGAGCCCGTCGATGATGGGCGCCGCGTTCTTCGGCTGCACTTTGAGATAGCAGGTATCGGAAGGCTGGATCACCACCAGCGGGGCGCCTTCGCAGAAGCCGTGGCATCCGGTCCGGCGGACTCCGATTTTGTCCCCGAGACCGCGCTTTTCGATCTCGCCGTCCAATGCGTCCGCCACTGCCTCGGCGCCGCAGGCACGACAACCCGATCCCGTACACACCTCCAGCCAGGTCTCCCTGGCGTTGCGCCGGGCGACGGCCTCTGCTCTCAAGTGTTCAAGATCCGCGACGGTTTTCAGGCGTTTCATGCTTGCGTCTCCTCCTTCTGCATTGTCTTGATGATTGTGTCGAGCCGGCTCCGGGCGGGATCGCGATAGTATTCGCTGTCGACCTGGATTACCGGCGCCAGGGCGCAGCATCCCAGGCAATGGACGGTCTCGAGCGTGTAAGTGAGGCGGCTGTCCGTCTGTCCCGGTTGAAGACCCAGCGCGGCGGAGACCCTGCTCAGCAGTTCGGAGGCTCCCCGCACGTGGCAGGCCGTCCCGGTGCAGACCTGGAAAGAATGACGCCCGCGCGGTTCCAGGCTGAACGCCTCATAGAAGTTTGCGATTCCGTAGATCTCGCGGAGAGGGATGTCGAGTCTGGCGGATATCCAGCCGAGGATGTGGCGCGGAAGCCAGTGAAACTTCTCCTGGACGTCCAGGAGCGTCTGGATGAGCGCATTCTTCCGAAAGCCGTAACTGCGCATGATGGCGTCGGCTTCCAGGAGCTCCTCGCGGATGTCGGCGATGGCACGTCCTTTGTTCCAGGTCCGGCCGAGGCTGTCCGCGTGTTTCTTCGCCTCCGTCTCGAGACCGGCCAGCTCCTCGAGCAGCGGACGCTTTTCCATGCCCAGGGAGTAGGCTTCACCAAGGAATGCAAGCGCCTGAAGCAACAGATCCTGTTTCGCCCTGGGCGCGTGGGCCTGCCTGCGCAGCTCGCTCTGACCCACCCCGCGCCGCACCGACTCCAGGAGCCTTTCGGGATCGACCGGCTTGGTCAGAAAATCGTGGGCGCCCAGCCGCATCGATTCCACCGCGGAATCCACCGTCCCCTTCCCGGCCATGACGATGGG
>CAZWXG010000225.1:0-3207 GCA_964637825.1 uncultured Acidobacteriota bacterium | reverse complement strand
CGGCGAAGGTCACGGCCATCCGGTTGAGAAACGCCATGTCGGCGGCGGCGAAGAAGAGGAAGCCGTAGATGACGGGGCTCGCGACCAGGGCCGTAACCCCCGCGGCCGGCGGGCAGCGTTTGAAAATCATGCCGAAGACGAAGGCGGCGAGGATGCCGGGGGAGACGAAGCCCTGGAATTCCTGGATGTAGTTGAAGATCCCCTGGAAGCGCGGGTTGCCGAGTTGGGGGGCGATGAGGCACCCCAGGACCACCAGCCCGAGCGTCGCGGCCCGCCCCATCGACACCAGGGCCTTCGGCGGGGCGTCCTTTCGCAGGTGGCGCCGGTAGAGGTCCATCGTGAAAATGGTGGAGGCGGAGTTGAGCATCGACGCGAGCGAACTGACGACGGCGCCGGCGATGGCGGCGAAGATGAAACCGCGGGCGCCGATGGGGATCAGGTTGCGGATCAGGAGCGGGTAGGCGGCGTCGGGCTTCGCGGCCAGTTCGGCCCCGTAGAGCTGGTAGGCGATGATGCCGGGGACGATGACGATGAAGGGGATCAGCAACTTCAGGAAGGCCGCGAAGAGGATGCCCAACTGCCCCTGGCGGATCGAGCGGGCCGCCAGCGTGCGCTGGGTGATGTACTGGTTCAGCCCCCAGTAGTAGAAGTTGGGGATCCAGAGGCCGACGATCAGGGCGGTCCAGGGGAGCACCGGGTGGTCCGCGGGGAGGATCAGGTGCATGCGGCCGGCGTTGGCGGCCATGAACCGGTCCACTCCCCCCACGGCGTCGAGCCCGATCCCCATCACGACGAGGCCCCCGGCGAGCAGCGCCCCCCCCTGGAAGAGGTCGGCCCAGGCGACGGCCTTCAGCCCTCCCCAGGTCGTGTAGAGGGCGGCGATGCCGCCGATGAGCCAGACGGCGGTCGAGAGTTTCAGGTCGAAGATGGTGTGGATCGTCAGCGCCCCGGAATAGATGACGGCCGAGATGGTCACGCCGACGTAGATGATCAGGGTGTAGAAGGCCATCAGCCCGCGGGCGGCGGCCGAGTACCGGTACTCGAGGTACTCGGGCATGGTGAAGATGCCGCTGCGGAGAAAGCGCGGCAGGAAGAAGAAGGCGACGAAGACGAGGGTGATCGCCGCCATCCATTCGTAGCTCGCGACGGCGAAGCCGACGTTGCCCGCTCCCTGCCCGGCCTGCCCCACGATCTGCTCGGTCGAGATGTTGGCCGCGATCAGCGAGAGCCCGATCATCGGCCAGAGGAGCCCGCGCCCGGCCAGGAAGAAATCCTCCCCCGATTCCTCCCGGCGGCTCTTGTACATGCTCACGCCGACGACGATCAGGAAGAAGAGCAGAAAGGAGGCGATATCGAAAAGGCTCAGTTCCATGCCCGATTCTCCGATGGTTGGGGTTTTGCGGTTCACGATAGCACAGCGGCGGGCTTTTGGGGCGTTTGCGTGCACATTTTTCCCCCCGGTGCTACTATGGGTGCAGGGGGGTACACATGCACATCCTGGAGATCTTTTCCGATTACGGTTGACCCTGGTGCTATTTCATTACCGGGGGTATTGAAAAACTGAAGCAGGAGTACGACCTCTCCGTCCTCTGGCGCGCCTTTCCGCTTCACCCGGAGACGCCCGGGGAGGGGACGCCGATGGCGGAGTTCATGGGCCCGGGGGCCGACCTCGAGGGGATGAAAGTGCGCATGGGCGCGGCGGCGGAGCGGTTCGGGGTCCCCTTCCGCGGGACGGACCGGCTCTACAACACGCGCCTGGCGCAGGAGCTCGCGCTCTGGGCCGCCGCCGAAAACCGGGGGGACGCGTTTCACCTGGCCGTCTTCCGGGCCTACTTCGTGGAGGGGAAGGACATCTCCTCCCCCGCGGTGCTCGCCCGAACGGCCGCCTCGGTGGGGCTTCCGGAGGAGCGGGCGGCCGAAATCCTCAGCCTGCGTACCTTCAGCCAGGCGGTGGACGCCGACTGGGCCCTTGCGGAGGGGGAACGGGTGCGCGTCGTCCCCACCCTGATCCTTGGCGGCGACCGGCTCTCGGGGGCGCAGGGCTACGCCGCGCTCGCGGAGTTCGTGGAAGAGCACGGGGTGGGGAAAAGGGCGGCCGCGGGCGGGTGACCGGGCGGGGGCTCAGTGGACCATGGTGCTCTTGGGCTGGTTCAGGTAGGAGCGCTTGCGGCCGAATTCCTCGTTGAGCTGTTTGTTCACTCCGTCCACCACGCTGCAGAAGTGGTTCATGGTCTGGGCCAGGACTTCGTGGTGCAGCGGTGCGGCCGGGATTTCCGCCACGGCGCCGATCGTCCGGTTGAGAATGAAGAAGTGCATGGAGCCGAAGCCCGAATTCAACTCGTTGAGGCGGGAGAGCAGCGCGCGGCTTTCGCGCGCCCCATGCACCAGCGGGGCGTACAGGCGGACGGCGGGGGGGCTGCCCAGGATGCGGATGAACATGCTCACGTTGTCGAAAATGAGCCCGATGTCCCCGTCCTCGTCGTAGTCGAGGTCCGCGATCCCGGTGAATTTCCGGAGGCAGGCCAGCAGGCGCCGCGAGATCCTCCCGGGGTTGATCTGCGGCCGCTTCTCGATGCGCCGGATCCCCAGCTCGGAAAACTCGATGGGCCTGCCGTCGGCATCGAAGGCGGCGTACTCCAGCATTTCCGGGCGCGGGATCCGGAGAACCCCCGTCAGGGCCGCGATCGTCTGTTTCGAGATCCGTTCCACCTCCACGGGGGCGGGGAAGTCGATGAAGAAGTTGGGGGAGCCCTCCGGCTCGGTCTCGGGCGTGAACCGCTTCGGCGTGTCGGTGGGCTTGGCCCATCCCGCGCTGACCAGTTCGGCCGCCTGGGCCCGGCTCAACCGGTCCCCGGGGGACAGGCTGGCGTTGCTCGAGATCTCCGCCCGCATGCCGTCCGCCCCCTGCGCCACGAACTGCACGAAACGGGTGGTGATCGGGTCGGAAATCACCAGGAACTGGTCGGGCCCGAGTTCGGCGAGCACCTCGGCCAGCTTCCGGGCGAACGACGGCCACTCCTGGGTCATGATGGCGGTTCCTGCTTCGTAATCCCTCTCGCTCACGCTTCTTCTCCAGCCTCCCTTTCCCTTCCAGTGTAGCGCATTCGGCGGCCGCTGGCATCCCCTAGATGCCTTCCCGGCGTTCCCGCGTCTTTTTCTTCTTTTCCTTCTTTTCGATCCGCGCTTTCCCGCGTTCCGGGTGCGGCG
>CAZWXG010000224.1:0-3209 GCA_964637825.1 uncultured Acidobacteriota bacterium | reverse complement strand
GCGGACGCCCAACTACGTCCTCTGCGCGTTGTTCGTCTGCCTCCACGGGTTTTTCGCCTTTGTCCACCCCAGCCTGTGGGCGCGCACGCTCAATTTCTGCGTCGCGCTCGGGCTCGTCTGCGCCCAGGGCCTGTGGTTCGCGGCGCGGCGCGTGGAGCACCCCCTGCGCCACAACGCGCGCTGGGTCAAGAGGGTCTACGGCGTCTGCCTCCTGCTGCTCCTGTCGCGCCTCGTCTGGAATCTCGCCCGCCCGCCGCTCGAACACGATTTTTTCCGGGCCGGAAACATCGAAGCGGTCTTTCTCCTCCTCCTCGAGGTGCTCCTGGTCATGCTGGCCTTCGCCCTGATCCTCACGGTCTACGAGCGGCTGGCACTGGAGCGAGAACGGGCGGTGCAGCAGGTGCGGACCCTGAGCGGGCTTCTCCCCATCTGCTCCTCCTGCAAGAAGATCCGCGACGACGGCGGGTACTGGAACCAGATCGAGGCCTACATCCGGTCCCACTCGGAGGCCGAATTCAGCCACGGCCTCTGCCCCGACTGCCTGCGCACCCTCTACCCGGAGTACGACGGCGGCGAAGGGGGCGGGGTCCGCGATCCCGGCGGAAAATAGTTGGCCCGGTTTCGGGTGTTTCCACTATAATGTCCGCAGTCAGCAATGTTTCACGACCACGTTCCGGGAATTGCCAATGAGGTACGTTCCGACGGTTGCCGCTTCGCTTTGGATCGACAGCGGTGTTTTCTTCGTTTTCACCCCCCTCTGCAACCGCCTGCATCTTTCCAGCCTGTCGGCTCATGGAGGAGTACTGTGAAAGTCACCAGACGCGGATTTTTCAAGATCACGGCCGCAGGTTCCACCAGCCTGGCGGCCATGGGTTTCTCCCCGGCAGAGGCCCTCGCCCAGGCGCGGCAGTTCAAACTCCAGCGCACGAGCGAAACCCGGAACACCTGCCCCTACTGCTCGGTGGGCTGCGGACTCATCCTCTACGGGCTCGGGGACCATTCCAAGAACTCGCGCACGGCCATCATCCATATCGAGGGGGACCCGGATCATCCCGTCAACCGCGGTACCCTCTGCCCGAAGGGGGCCAGCCTCATCGATTTCATCCACAGCCCGAACCGGCTGAAATATCCCGAATACCGCGAGCCGGGGGGGACGGAGTGGAAGCGCGTCACCTGGGACTGGGCCCTGGAGAGGATCGCGCGGCTGATGAAGGAGGACCGGGACCGGAACTTTCTGGAAAAGAACGGCGCCCTCACCGTCAACCGCTGGACGACGACGGCCTTTCTCGCGGCTTCGGCATCCTCGAACGAGACCGGGTACCTCACCGTGAAGGTGCTCCGCGCGCTCGGGATGACGGCCTTGGACAACCAGGCCCGGGTTTGACACGGCCCGACGGTGGCCGGTCTGGCCCCCACCTTCGGTCGCGGCGCGATGACGAACAACTGGGTCGACATCAGAAACGCCGACGTCATTCTGGTCATGGGCGGCAACCCCGCCGAGGCGCACCCCTGCGGTTTCAAGTGGGCGATCGAGGCCAAGATCCGCAAGGGCGCGCGCCTCATCGTCGTGGACCCGCGCTTCAACCGCACGGCCGCGGTCGCCGACATCTTCGCGCAGATCCGCCCCGGCTCCGACATCGCCTTCCTGGGCGGCGTCATGCGCTACCTGCTCGCGAACGACCGGATCCAGCACGAATACGTGCGCCGCTACACCAACGCCCCGTTCCTGGTGCGTGAGGATTTCGGCTTCGAGGATGGCCTCTTCAGCGGCTACGACGGCGCCGCGCGCCGCTACGACAGGAGCAGCTGGGCCTACGAGCTCGACGCCGAGGGGTACGCCAAAGTCGACGACTCCATGCAGCATCCGCGCTCGGTACTGCAGCTGATGAAGAAGCACTACGAACCCTACACCCCCGAGGCGGTGGCCGGCGTCACCGGCGTGCCGGCGGAACGTTTCCTCGAGATCTGCGAACTCATCGCCTCGACCGCCGCGCCGGAGCGGACCCTGACGAGCCTGTACGCGCTCGGGTGGACGCAGCACACCGTGGGGAGCCAGAACATCCGCGCGATCGCCTGCATCCAGCTCCTGCTGGGGAACATGGGGATGCCGGGCGGAGGGGTGAACGCGCTGCGGGGCCACTCGAACATCCAGGGGCTGACCGACCTGGGGGTGATGAGCCACCTCCTCCCCGGCTACCTCGGCATCCCGACGGAGGCGGAACCCGATCTCGGGACCTATCTCGCCCGCCGGACGCCGAAGCCGCTGCGGCCGGGGCAGATGAACTACTGGCAGAACTACCCCAAGTTCTTCATCTCGCTGCAGAAGGCCTGGTACGGCCCCGCCGCTACCCGGGAAAACGATTTCGCCTACGACTGGCTGCCGAAGAACGACAAGGTCTACGACATCCTGCAGGTGTTCCAGCTGATGGCCGAGGGGAAGATCAACGGCTATGTCTGCCAGGGCTTCAACCCGCTGGCCTCCGTGCCGGACAAGGGGAAGCTGTCGGCGGGGATGGCGAAGCTCAAGTTCCTCGTGGTGATCGACCCGCTCTCGACCGAGACCTCGAACTTCTGGCAGAACCACGGCGAGTTCAACGACGTGGACCCCGCCGCGATCCAGACCGAGGTCTTCCGCCTCCCCTCCACCTGTTTCGCCGAGGAGGAGGGGTCGCTCGTGAACTCCGGCCGCTGGCTGCAGTGGCACTGGAAAGGGGCGGAGCCGCCCGAAGAGGCGCGGGGGGACGTCGAGATCATGGCCGGCCTCTTCACGCGCCTGCGCCAACTGTACGCGGCCGAAGGGGGCGCGTTTCCCGACCCGGTCCTCAACCTGTACTGGCCCTACCGGATCGCCGCGGTCCCGTCGGCCGGGGAACTGGCGCGGGAGTTCAACGGCTACGCGCTCGAGGACATCGCCGACGCCGGGGCGCCGGGGAAATTGCTCGTGCGCCGGGGGGAGCAGGTGCCGGGCTTCGGCGCCCTGCAGGCCGACGGACGGACCGCCTGCGGCTGCTGGATCTACGCCGGCTGCTGGACGGAGGCGGGCAACCAGATGGCCCGGCGCGATCCCGACGATCCTTACGGGCTGGGGGTCACCCCCGGCTGGGCCTGGGCCTGGCCGGCCAACCGCCGCATCCTGTACAACCGCGCCTCGGCCGACGCCGGGGGGCGCCCCTGGGACCCGGACCGGAAATACGTCTTCTGGGACGGGG
>CAZWXG010000223.1:0-3220 GCA_964637825.1 uncultured Acidobacteriota bacterium | reverse complement strand
GCGACCGCGAGCGACGGGGCGTCGAGCGCGACCTCGAACTCCGGGTCGTCGAGCGCGACCTCGAACTCCGGGTCGTCGAGCGTCCCTGCCCCCCGGACGTCGAAGTTCAGGTTGCCGGCCAGGTCGACCCCGGCAGGGGACCCCGGACGTCCCAGAAAGCGCCCGAGTTGCCGCAGGGAATCGTCGATATCGGCCGCCTCCCCCCGGAGGCGCCCCTCGAAGGTACGGAAGGAGCGCAGGGAGAATTCCCCCGCGGCCTGCGCACCCAGGAGCGAAAGCGACCCTATCCGTGCCCGCAAGCGGTCCGAAGCGAATTCGGCCGCGAGGGTGGCGGAGACGGGGAGGAGATCGGCCTCCGGCCCCGGGCGGGTGGCCCGGAGTTCGAGGGCGGCGCCGGCGCGGAGGCCCCGAAGGGAGGGTTTCCCCCGCCACGATGCGGCTACCGTCCCGCCGGCCCGGCTGGCCAGGCGGAACGGCAGGCCGAGGGTGCGCGCGAAGGGGAGGAGCTGGACGTCGCGCAGCCGGGCGCGCAGGGAACTGGTCTTTTCGGCACCCGCGGCGAACAGCGTCCCCTCAACGCCGATCGACCCTTCCGGGGAAGTGAGGTCCAGGCTTCGAAGCTCCAGCCTTGTTTCGGCCGAGTTCCACCGCATCTCGGCGGCCAGGGAGAGGTCGAGCGGCGGCAGGGCCTGGATCCGCACCCCCGTTCCCGCCAGCCGGAGCGCGATCCGCAGATCGTCGAGCGGGCCTTCGACTCCGACCGCCCCGGAAATCAAGCCGGCGGCCTCTTCCCCGTACCCGGCGGCGGAGGCGATGGCGGCGACATCCAGGCGGGGGGCCATCTCCAGGTCAAGGTTCCTCAAGTCATGCACGGACCCCTGCAGATCAAGAGTGGACCGGGCGGCGGCGATCCGGGCCGAATCGATCCGCAGCTCGGCCCCGTCCAGGACACCGGCGATCTTGAGGGCATCGACGGGAATCGAAAGGTCCCCCAGGGTGACGGTCGATTCCCGCCGGCCGGTGAAGGTGATGCGGTGCGCGCGCGAGCCCCGGGTCCCCTCGACCGCGAGATCCCAGCGGGGGATGTCGACCCGGAAGCCGCGCCGGAGGTCTTCCCATTGCAGGGCGCCGTCGGCGATTCCGGCCGAGAGAATCCTCAGATCGGGGGCCGATGCCCCCGAGGCTTCCATCTCGGGCAGGTTCGTCGCCCCGTCCGGACCGACGAAATAGTGGATTCGGGGGCTGTGGATCCTCAGGGCTTCCGCCGTCCACGCTCCCCGGATGGCGTCGATCAGGCCGAGGTCGGCATCGACGAGATCGGCCCGCAGCAGCGGGGGGAGCCCGGGGGCGTGCGCGGCCCGGAGCGAGAGATTTTCCATCCGGATCGACCCGGTGAACGGGTTCAGCCGGACGCGGTCGGCCCGGACCTCGATTCCGGCGCTCCGCCGGAGATATTCACCCGCTCTGTGGAAGGCCCAGTTTCCGCCCGATGGCAGCAGCAGCAGGAGCGGAAGGAGGACAACCAGGACGGCCAGTGCCGCCAGCGCCCTGATGATGCCTCCGATCCAGCGCTTCTTCATGGCTCTCCCCACCCGCCAGGCGGGCGCACGGGCGGAACTTCATCCCTGCCGGATTCCGGCGTGATCAGAGTTGCATTGTATCCCATTTGGCAATATGGGGGAACCGTTGCAATCAGGGAATTTAAGGGGCTATCGGACGGTGGTGGTTCCCCCGTCCGGTCCGGGGGGGCGGGAAAAGAGCGCGCGGAGGTTCAGCTTTTCCACCCCTTTTTCCGCCGATTCCCGCATAATGCGCAGCCAGTGCCGGGCCCAGGCGTACTCGGTGGCCAGGATGGCCAGCCCGAAGGGAATGACGACGAAGGCGGGCCCCGGGAGGAAAACCAGGGCGATTCCGAAAAGGAACACCGTCATGCCGACGACGAAAACGATGACGCGTCTTGCGTACCTGATCATGGGCACATTTTACATGACCGTAACCGGGAGGGGGTGAAAACGTGCGCATTCGACCCATGGTCCCCGACGACGCGGCCGCCGTGGCCGCGATCTACAACTATTACGTGCTCGACACGGTCATCACCTTTGAAGAGGAGGCGGTGGCCGCAGGCGAGATGGCGCGGCGCCTGGGCCGGGTGGCCGTCCGCTACCCCTGGCTGGTGGGGGAGGCGGAGGGGGAGATCGTCGGCTATGCCTACGCCGACCTGTTCAAGAATCGCTCCGCCTACCGGTTCACCGCCGAAACCACCGTGTACCTGCGGCCGGACATGACCGGGAAGGGAAACGGCCGGCTGTTGTATTCCCATCTCCTGTCGGCCCTCGAAGAGGGGGGGATCGCGAGCGCCGTCGCGATCATCGCCCTCCCGAACCCGGCCAGCATCCGGCTGCACGAACGGACGGGCTTCCGGCGCGCCGGGCGCCTCCTGGGGGTGGGGCGGAAGTTCGGGCGGTGGCTGGACGTGGAGTACTGGCAACGCGCCATCGGCCGTCCGTCCGGGGGGGGCCGTTTCCGGGGGGACGGATAAATTCTTGTGTATCCTGGCGCGTTGACGGTAGAATCCAGGGTTTACGGCCCGGCTCCCCCGGCCGGTGCGCCGGGCCGTAAGGTGGAAATCACTCAGGGGCGGAGCGTTTTTCGTGCCCGGCCCCTGGTTTTGACGAGGGAATGTGAATGGCTATCAAGGTTCCGTCTGGAAAGAAAACCCTGACCGGCGCGCCGATCAATTCGCTGCCCGGTGATGTGCCGTATACGACCGTTTCCCTTTGCCCCGACTGCGGGGTTCAGGTGGAAGCCCGGGTGCTCGAACAGGACGGTAAAATCGTAATGGAGAAGACCTGTCCCGAACATGGTTTCTTCCGGGACACCCTCCTGGCCCATGCCGAGTATTTTCATCGCATGATGTCGTGGAACCGCGATGTCGGTTGCGGCGTGTCCAACCCGGCCATCCCCGACGCCAAATCGTGCCCCGATGACTGCGGTATGTGCAACCTGCACGTCAGCCACACGGTGCTGGCCAACGTGGATTTGACCAACCGCTGCAACCTCGCCTGTCCGATCTGTTTCGCCAACGCGAACGTCCAGGACTACATTTACGAGCCCTCCTTCGAGCAGATCGTCGATACGCTGCAGACCCTGCGCGATTCCCGCCCCGTCGCGGGGCGCGTCGTGCAGTTCGCCGGCGGCGAGCCCACGATGCACCCCGAGT
>CAZWXG010000222.1:1212-3264 GCA_964637825.1 uncultured Acidobacteriota bacterium | reverse complement strand
TTCGAGGTGATCAACCTCGGGGGGAGCGAGCCGCACCGGCTGGACGAGATGATCGGCCTGGTCGAGAAGTACACCGGGAAGAAGGCGCGGATCGACCACAAGCCCTTTCACAAGGCGGACATCATGGCCACCTGGGCCGACACCGGCAAGGCGGAGCGGCTGCTCGGGTGGAAGGCCACCGTCGGCCTGGAGGAGGGGATCCGCCGCTCCGTGGAGTGGTGGCGCTCCCGCAAATAGTGGACATCCACCTATTGCCGCAATCCTGGACATCCACCCATTCTTGATCGACCAATGACCGATTCCCGGGATTTGGCCTTTTGTGAGCCGTCCCCGGTTTTCGTAATTCTGGACACCCACCTATTGCTGCAATCCTGGACATCCACCTATTCCGGAATAGGTGGATGTTCAGGATTTGGATTTGCGCGGTTCGTTCCCGTCGTTGGCTGATTCCAGACCGAAATTGGTGGATGTCCAGGATTGGGGCAGATCGTGGACATCCACTATTTTTCCGGATAGTGGATGTCCGGGAATTGAGCAAAAGGTGGATGTCCAGGATTTGGGTTTTTGTGGTCCGTCCCCAACCTAACCCATGTCGCTCCAGACGATATCGGGGTAGTCGGGCGTGAAGTGATCCCGGTCCCAGCGGGAGCGGAAGAGGCAGACGAGACGGTCCTGGTAATCGCGGACGAGGCCGAAGCCGAAACTTGGCCAACGGACGCGCGCCAGCGCCTCCGCGCTCCCCCGCGGCCAGCAGGCGCACTCGTAGGGCAGAAAGTCGACCGTGGTCGTCACCCCGTACTCCTGGGCCAGGCGGGATTGCATCACGTCGAACTGCAGTTTCCCGACCGCGCCAAGGATCGGTTCCCAGCGGGCGGCCTCGGGATCGTGGTAGAGCTGCGCGACCCCCTCTTCGGCAAGTTGCGCGATCCCCTTGCGGAACTGCTTGTTACGGCTCATGTCCAGGCAGCGTAGTACCGCGAAATGCTCCGGCGGGAAGCTCGGGATTCCACCGTACTCCACCCCCGGCTCCGCGCTCAGGGTGTCCCCGATCGTGAACATCCCGGGGTTGACCACCCCCACCACATCCCCGGCAAAAGCTTCTTCGAGCGTCTCTCGCTCCCGGGCGAAAAGCCGGTGCATCCGCGTCATCCTGATCTTCTTCCCCAGGCGGGCGCTGTAAACCTGCATGTCACGCTCAAAACGCCCCGAGCAGATGCGCAGAAACGCCATGTTGTCCCGGTGGTTGGGATCCATGTTCCCCTGGATCTTGAAGACGAAGGCGGAAAAGCCGGCTTCGAGCGGTTCGACCGGCCCCTGCTTTCCCGCACGCGCCTGCGGCGGGGGCGCATGCTCCACCAGCGCCTCGAGGAAGGTTTCCACCCCGAAGTCGTGCAGCGCGCTCCCAAAAAAGATCGGGGTCTGCTCCCCTTTCAGAAAACGCTCCCGGTCGAAGGAGGCGACCACGCCGCCCAGGAGTTCCAGGTCTTCGTTGAGCTGCCGGACATTGCCGGCGCCCGCATCCCGGACAAATTCCTCGCTATCGAGCGCCAGCTCCTCCCCGGAGCCGTACCCCCCCATGCGGTGGTAGGGGAGGAAGCGGCGCGACTCGAGCTCGGCCACCCCGCGAAAATCTGCCCCCAGGCCCACCGGCCAGTTCACCGGACAGGCGGATATCCCCAGCACCCGCTCGATCGAGTCGAAGAGCTCTACCGGCTCGAGGCTCGGCTGGTCCATCTTGTTGACGAAGGTGAGGATCGGGATGCGCCGCAGGCGGCAGACCTCGAACAGCTTCAGCGTCTGCGGCTCGATCCCCTTGGCAGCATCGAGCACCATGACGGCGCAATCGACGGCCGTGAGGGTCCGGTAGGTGTCCTCGCTGAAGTCCTGGTGCCCCGGGGTATCGAGGAGGTTCAGGAGGCGCCCCTCGTACTCGAACTGCAGCACGGTCGAGGTGATGCTGATCCCGCGCGCCTGCTCCATCGCCATCCAGTCGGAAGTGGCCGCCTTGCGCTGCTTTTTGGGACGCACCGACCCTGCCCGGTCGATGGCACC
>CAZWXG010000222.1:0-1112 GCA_964637825.1 uncultured Acidobacteriota bacterium | reverse complement strand
CTCAGGTCCCTCCCCTTGAGCCCGGCATAGTCCTTGCCGTAGCGGTAGGCGCGGTGGAGCATGTTGAAAAAACCTTCGCCGCCGAGGAAGCAGCGCATGTCGTCGGCCCCCACGACCGGGCTCACGTACTCCCAGACTACTTTCTTTTCGCGGGTGACCTCGAAGAGGTGCCCGTGGTTGGAGGAGGTCACCAGGGTGTTGCCGTTCGGGAGGCGCTGGGCCGCGCCCTGCCGCGCGGTATAGAAACTGTTGGAAACCGCTGCGGCGTACTCCCATTCGATCTTACCGGTTACGGCGTTCACCTCGACGACGGCCGAACGGTTCCCGTCGGCGCGCTCGCTGCCGTTGTCGAAAAGGAGGAAGCGGTTCTTCCCCAGAGAGGTGGCGTTGTGGTTGCCGAACACCTTCTGGTCGCCGTTGTCGAGCCACGAGGGGGCTTTGCCCTGGCCGTAGGCGCCGGGATTTCCCCAGCGGTAGACCATCCGGCGGGTCCTGCGGTCAACGAGGTAGAACTCGCTGAAGTTCCTCGAATTGCGGAGGAGCTGGTCGGTTTCGGGGAGGTACTCCACGGAGTTGAAGTGGGTCCAGTCATAGGAACCCGAGGCGCCCGCCATCGTGTCGGGAATCACGTAGTTGATGTCAAACTGGAAGGGCCCCTTCCCGACGTGGTCCCAAACATGCCATTCCCAGACCGTCTCGCCGGCCGGGTTCACCTCGCGCACGAAGTCGACCCAGAAGTCGGCGTTGATCTTCCCGTTCGCGCCGGGACCCGCCACAGGGATGGTCTTGGGGTCCCGTCCCTTTTGGAGGAAGGCATCGACGCTTATGCGCTCCCAGGCGAGGATCAGGGTGTTGCCGTTCGGCATGCGGTTGAAGGTGTGGTGCTGAACGGCGTCTTCGGTCATCAACTTGTATTCCCAGACGACCCGACCGTCCCAGTCGATCTCCTGCACGATCCCGCCCGCGCCGCCGAAGGAGATCGGCGCGCCTTCCAGGATTCCCCCGCGCAGAAGGTTCCCGTTTTCGAGCAGCACCGCGTAGCTCCCCGGGGTGTATTCCGTCTTCCAGGAGTGGACGGCGTACCCTTCCATGTCTATGAGGTACACCGTCTT
>CAZWXG010000221.1:0-3268 GCA_964637825.1 uncultured Acidobacteriota bacterium | reverse complement strand
CCGCTCGCTCCCCTCCCTGGGGACGGGGCGCCGCCGGCCGCTTTCGTCCACCTCCGAAAGCTGCATCGATTGGAGCGTGACCTCCAGCCCGTGGCCGGTCCTGCCGATGTTGATCGGCAGGGTCAGGGTCGAGAGCTCCACCCCTTCATCGAGCGCCTGCACGATCTCGGCCTCGTCGGCCGGCATGTCTTCGCGGTTGCGCCGGTAGAGGACCGTGACCTCTTCCGCGCCCAGGCGCAGGGCCGTGCGCGCGGCGTCGATGGCGCTGTTGCCCCCCCCGACCACCGCTACCCGCCGGCCCAGGTCGGGCTTCTTGCCCATGGAAACGTCGCGGAGGAAGGAGACGCAATCGAGCACCCCCTTGCCCCGTTCCCCCTGGACCCCCAGCGTCCAGGACGCGTGGGCGCCCAGCGCCAGGAAGATGGCATCGAACCCCTGCTTTTTCAGTTCCGCCACGGATTTGACCTCGGCCCTCGTCTTGATCTTCACCCCGGCAGCCCTGACGATGTCGATGTCGTGCTTGAGATCGTGCTCGGGGAGGCGGTAACGGGGGATCCCGGTGTGGAGCATGCCGCCGACTACCGGGAGTTTTTCGAAAATCGTGACTTCGTGGCCGCCGACCTTTGCCAGGTAGTAGGCCGCGGTCAGGCCGGCGGGGCCGGAGCCGACGACGGCCACCTTCTTGCCGGTTGGCGGGGCCGGCTTCCCGGTGCTCTTTTCCGCCTGTTTGCCGTAGCGCACGGCGGAGTCCTTCAGGGCGCGGATCGAGATCGCCTCGTCGAGCTGGCCCCGACGGCAGCGGGCTTCGCAGGGGTGGAAGCAGACGGTGCCGCAGACGCTGGGGAGGGGCATATTCTCCCGGACGACGAGGTAGGCGTTTTCGAAATTCCCCTGCGCGACCTCCCTCACGTAGCGATGGGCTTTGACCCCCGCCGGACAGGTGTGTTCGCAGGGAGCCAGCACCATGGCCGAACAGACGGCGGCGCGGCAGTGGTGGTCGTGGATGTGCTCCTCGTATTCCTCGCGGAAGTACCGGATGGTGGTGAGCGCCGGGTTGGGCGCCGTCTGGCCGAGGCCGCACAGGGCGGTGTCCTTGATGGCGCTCCCGAGGCGCTCGAGCTCCTCGATGTCCCCCGGCTGCCCCTTGCCGGCGCAGATGTTCTCCAGGATGGTGAGCATGCGCTTGGTCCCGACGCGGCAGGGGGTGCATTCGCCGCAGGACTCGCTCTGGGTGAAGGTCAGGAAGTAGCGGGCCAGGTCCACCATGCAGGTCGACTCGTCCATGATGACTAGGCCGCCCGAGCCCATGATCGATCCCGCGCGGGCGAGCGTTTCGTACTCGATGGGGAGATCCTTGAGCCTTGCCGGGAGGCAGCCGCCCGAGGGGCCGCCCGTCTGCGCCGCCTTGAACCGGCCCTTGCCCGAAATCCCCCCGCCGATCTCGTTGATGACGCGGTCCAGGGAGATGCCCATGGGGACTTCGATGAGGCCGGAGTTGTTGATCTTGCCGGTGAGGGCGAAGGTCTTGGTTCCGTTGCTCCCCCGGGTCCCGAGTTTCGAGAAGGCTTCGGCCCCGTCCCGCAGGATGGTGGGGACGTTGGCGAGGGTTTCCACGTTATTGATATTGGTGGGTTTGCCGAACAGCCCCTGGGTCGCCGGGAAGGGCGGGCGCGGGCGGGGCATCCCCCGCTTCCCCTCGATCGATGCCATGAGCGCGGTTTCCTCGCCGCAGACGAAGGCGCCGGCCCCCTGCTTGACGTGGATGTGGAAATGGAAGCCGCTGCCGAGGATGTTGTCGCCGAGCACGCCGAGCGTGCGCATCTGGCCCAGGGCGATCTCCAGGCGCTGGATGGCGAGGGGGTACTCGGCGCGGGTGTAGACGTAGCCGGTATCGGCGCCGAGAGCGTAGGCGGCGATGCATATTCCTTCCAGGACCGAATGCGGATCCCCCTCCAGCACGGAGCGGTCCATGAAGGCCCCGGGATCCCCTTCGTCGGCGTTGCAGATGAGGTACTTCCGGTCGCCGGGGGCTTTCCGGCAGAACTGCCACTTCAGGCCGGTGGGAAAGCCGCCGCCCCCCCTGCCGCGCAGGCCGGAGGCGAGCACTTCGTCGATCACCTTGTCGGGCGTCATGCCGAGTGCACGCCTCAAGCCCTGGTAGCCGCCGCGGGCGAGGTAGTGGTCCAGGTTTTCCGGGTTGATGATGCCGCAGTTGCGCGTGGCGATGCGGATCTGGGGCGCGAGCAGCGGGAGGTCGAAGAGGCGGCCGATGCCGTCGACCGGGGCGTCGCCGATATAGCCCATGGCGTACTCGGCGTGGGGGCGGCCCTTCTTCAGTTCCGATTTCAGGATGGCCGAGAGTTTCGCCGGGGTGACCCGGTCGTAGGTGACGCGGCTCCGGCCGGGAATCTGGACATCCACGAACGGTTCGGCGAAGCACATGCCGATGCAGCCGACGGGCACGATGTGGGCCTTGGCGCCGAGGCGGGAGAGTTCTTCGGGGAGAGCGGCCAGAAGGTCTCCGGCACCGGCGGCCAGCCCGCAGGTGGCGGCGCCGACATAGATGACGGGACGGTCTCCGTTCTGGAGGCGCGACCAGGTTTTCTCTGCTTTTCCGATTGTCTTGTCTAGATCCACCGTGGTTTTCTCCTGGCTGAAGTGCCCTTAGGCCTTATTGCTCTTCCGGCTTCCCGATGTTTTCTTGCCGCGCGCGGCCGGCGCGGCCGCCTTCGCCTTTTTCGCAGTCCCGGCCGGCTTCTTTTTGGCAGCCGGGGCCGGGGCTTCCGCGGCCAGTCGATCCACGATCCTGTTCGCGGACGAGCTCGATTGCCGGCCGTGGACCGTTGCGTCGGCCACGACGACGGGGGCGAGGGCACAGGAGCCGAAGCAGGCGACCGTTTCGATCGAGAAGTTCATGTCCGGGGTGGTGCCGCCGGCGGGGATGCCCAGCCTCTTTTCGATGTCCTGAAGGATGGCGGCGCTGCCGCGCACGTGGCAGGCGGTTCCGCGGCAGACGGTGATGATGTGGCGGCCCCTGGGCTCAAAGTGGAATTGGGCGTAGAAACTGGCCACCCCATAGACTTTCGATTCCGAAACTCCAAGGAACTCGGCCGTGGCCGTCATCGCCTCGGGCGGCAGATACCCCGCTTCGGTCTGCACAAATTGCAGCACGGGAATGAGATATTGCGGCAGAGGCTCGAATTTGGCGGCCATCTTTTTGCGCCACTGGGGTATCGAGTGTCCGTTGGAGCCCTGTTTCATGATGCGC
>CAZWXG010000220.1:0-3269 GCA_964637825.1 uncultured Acidobacteriota bacterium | reverse complement strand
TCCGGTTCGACGCGGTCCGAAAACGCCGGGAATCGATCGTGACGATCGGCGCGGGAGAGGAGATCCACCCGACGCTGTTCGACGACGTCCTCTACGCCCTCCCCGGGGTGCTGGAGTACCAGGTGGCGGTGACGCGGGACGGGGAGCGGCTGCGCCTCGATTTCGGAATCGAGTTGCTTCCGGGAGCGGAGGACACGGCGCAGACAATCGCCGCGCGCATCCAGGCGCACCCCCTCGTCCGGCGGCATCTCCGCCGGGGGGACATGGCCCCTCCCGGGGTGCGCCTCCTGCCGCCGGGAGCGCTGAAAACGGCGGACCGGGCCAAGAAACTGGTCGCGGACCGCCGCGGCTGAGGGCCGGCTCAGGGCCCGGGCTTGACCGCCATGATCGAGGCGCTCCCCCATTTCCGGTCGACGTGCGGGATCATGAGCCCGATGTCCCACCCCTTCTCTTCCAGAAACCCGAGGACCTCCCGGGCCAGGTAGAGGTGCGTCACCTCCACCTGGATCCGCTCGAAACCGGCCCCGGCGAGAGTGCGGGCGTATTCCCGCTCCTCGAGCGCCCCGCCGAGGCACCCCACCCAGCGGCCCACCCCCGCGCGGATCCCCGCGGGGATTGCGCCCCGGGTGACGATATCGCAGACCGCCAGCCGCCCACCCGGCGCCAGGACGCGGAAAGCCTCGGCCAGCACCCGGCCCTTGTCGGCGGAAAGGTTGAGGACGCAGTTGGAGATGACGGCATCGACCGTGCCGTCCCGGAGCGGAATACGCTCGATTTCGCCCCTGACCAGTTCGACGCCGGCTGCGCCCTTCAGGTTGCGGGCGGCCAGGGCGATCATCTCCTCCGTCATGTCCAGGCCGTAGACCCTCCCCCCCGGCGCCACCCGCCGGGCCGCCAGCAGGCAGTCGCGCCCCCCGCCGCTCCCGAGATCCAGCACCACATTCCCGGGCCCGAGCCCGGCCAGGGCCACGGGGTCGCCGCAACCGAGCGGCACCTCGACGGCCGCCCCCCCCTCCCGCTGGCTCCTCCGGAGCGCCCGCGCGGCGATCGCCCCGTACTTGCGCCGCACTTCCCCGCCGACATCCATGCCGTCCTCCGTCCGGAGCCGCCTCCAGTCCGCGCGGACCCCCTTTCGACGAAACGTTACCACCATGGAGGACGTAATTTAAAGCGATAGGATTGAATGGTTGACAACCTGTCCCCGTTTGTTTCAAAGTGGTAGCCGCCCACCCGCACGCGGATGACGAGGCAATGTTTGTCCATGGGGCAACCCCGAAGACGACACTCATTACATAATATCGAGCGAAGGAGTAACGCTATGTCCGGAGGCAAGAAAACCGACAGCACGGAAACGGCTGCCAAAAAGAAATTTACAAGACGCGATTTTCTGGTCACCGGCGGAACCGTGGTCGCGGTCGATGCCCTGATAGCCACGACTCCCGTCGGTGCGGTCGCCGCGTCCCCCGCGCCGCCGCCTGAAAAGGTCCAGGCCTACCCTGCATCCAAAGGATACCTGGTCTACGACAGCAAGAAATGCATCGGGTGCACGACCTGCATGCTCAGCTGCTCGCTGACCCACTACGGGGTGCAGAGCCTCTCGCTGGCGCGCATCCAGATCATGCAGGACTCCTTCGGAAAATTCCCGACCGACCTGGAGATGGCCCCCTGCCGCCAGTGCAAGTACCCCCCCTGCGTGCAGAGCTGCCCGGTCCAGGCCTGTTTCGTCGACGAGGCCAACGGCAACGTCCGCAGGATCGACACCAACAAATGCATCGGCTGCAAGACCTGCCTCAAGATGTGCCCCCAGCAGCCGCACCGGACCGTCTGGAACCACGAAATCAAGAAATCCACCAAGTGCGACCTCTGCCTCGAGACCCCCTACTGGAACGAAAAGGGGGGGATCGGCGGCAAGCAGGCGTGCGTGGAATCGTGTCCCATGAAAGCCATCAAGTTCGTCACCGAAATGCCCAACCAGCAGGAAACCGAGGGCTACAACGTCAACCTGCGCAACGATCATTGGCTCAAGCTGGGGCTGGTGGATGACAGCAGAATCGTACCGCCTGGATCGGGCGGCTTCGGCGGCGGCGCACCGAAAGCCAAAATGCAGGCGCCCAAAGCGAAAGCATAAGGAGGAGACATATCATGCCAGGCGGATACACAGGTAAAATCTTAAGAGTCAATCTCACGACCAAGCAGGTCAGCACCCTTCCCACGGAGAAATACGTGGAATTCGGCGGCGGCCACGGCATCGGTTCGGCCGTCTTCTTCGACCTGGTCGGCGACCAGCTCCCGTTCAGCGCCTTCGATCCCCGCAACCTCATCATCATGATGGCGTCCCCCTTCTCGGGCACCTTCGTGCCCGGCAGCGGACGGTGCGAGGTCCAGGGACTGGCGCCGATGCTCTACCCGATCGAGTGGTTCGGCCACAGCAACTTCGGGGGGCGGTTCACCGCCCAGATGAAGTTCGCCGGCTGGGACGGCATCGTCGTGGAAGGCGCCTCGGACAAGCCGGTCTACATCGACGTCCTCAACGACCAGGTGAAGATCGAGGACGCCACCAACGGCGTCTGGGGCATGGACACCTGGGACGCGCAGCAGGAGATCTCCCGCCGCGCCGTCCCCAGCCTCAAACAGGGCGAATGGGCCGAACTGGCCCAGAGCTGCTACACCACCCAGATCCCCGCGGTCGTGGCCTGCGGCCCCTCGGGCGAACGCAAGAGCCGGCTGGCCGCGCTGCTTCACGGCCCGGGCTCCCAGGCCGCCCTCTGCGGCTTCGGCGGCGTCTTCGGGTCCAAGAACCTCAAGGCCATCAGCTTCCTCGGCACCGGCAGCATCCCGATCGCCGACCCCAAGGCCTTCATGGACGCCCGGCTCTGGTTCCGCCAGTTCCAGTGGGACGTGGATAACCCGCGCGACGCCGCGATGTTCGAAGGGAGCGGCTATTCCCTGATCAACGGCGCCCCGAGCGGCGGCAACGTCACCAACGGCGGGCCGAACCGGGTGCCCGCGCGCGCGGCCGCCTGCGCTTCCTGCCCCAGGGGGTGCAAGATGCGCCTGGCCACCGCCGACAGCAACGAGGCGGTGTGCGCCGGGACCATGGTGGCCAACGTCGGCGGCGGCGGCATGTTCGGCGGCTTCGGCCGCAAGCCGGACCCGAACGCCATGCCCACGGCGCTCAGCCAGAAGCTGACGCGGCAGGCCAACGATCTCATGCACCGCTACGGCCTCGGCCACTGGCAGGTGATGGCCACCCGCGGCTATATCGAGGC
>CAZWXG010000219.1:0-3286 GCA_964637825.1 uncultured Acidobacteriota bacterium | reverse complement strand
GTGCTGATCGGCCTGGTCAACGTCGCGCTCTGGTTTCAGCGCAGGTACTTCGGGAGGGAAGCCCGGGTGTCCGTCAGCTGCTGAGGACCGGGACTACGGGCACCGCACGATCCCCTGGGCCCAGAGGCAGCCGCCGCAGGCGGGGGTGGGGCTGCCGATGCAGTCTTCCAGGTTCGATTCGAAATACTCGCACCCGCCGCAGTCAAGACAGGGGGAGAAATGGAATTCCTGCAGCCGCCGGCGCAGCGCCGCGTAATCGGGCCGGTTCCATATCTCCGCGATCCCCTCGCTTGCCGCGCCGCCGACCACGTGCCTCTTGATGGCGCGCCGGTACCGGTACTGGTACGTCGTGTGGTCGTGCATCAGGGCCAGACAGGGGCTCACGTACCCGTCCCAGCGGATGGACATCGATCCCTTTTCGACGAAGGGACAGCGGTTGCCGCTCTCGGCCAGACTCCCCCCGCCGAAAGTGAGGGAGTGGTCCCCCCGCATGGCCTGGTAGATCGCTTCGCGGGTCGCGGGCCCGATGTCCATTTTCGGGAACTCCATTTCCCGGAGCCAGGGGGAGGCGGCGTAGATGGAATCCGAGAGCGCGCGGGTGTACAGGATTTCGTCCTGCATCTCCGGGGTGTAGGGGAGCACGTTGCTCACCAGGAAATGGAGCGCCCCCAGCCGGTTGGCCAGCCTGACGACGGCGGGGAAATCGTCGATGTTGCGCTTCATGGCGACAAAGACGATCCCGATGCGGGGCTTGAGGAGCAGGTCGAACAACTCGGTCCGGTAGCGTTCCCAGCGGACGCGGCGGAACACCTGGAGGTTATCGATCACCTGGGGCAGGGCCGCCCCGAGGCGCACGTCCGTGTAGCTCTCCGGCGTCGCCCCGTCAAGCGACACCCACAGTTTGTCCAGGCCCGCGGCCACCAGCGCTTCGGACACCTCCCGCGTGAGCAGCGTGCCGTTGGTGATCAGTTCGACCTCGCCCCCGAGGCTCTTGGCGTCGCGGACCATGTCGAGGATATGCGGGTGACCGAGCGGCTCCCCCAGCCCCCCGAAAAAGACGTCGGGCGGGGGGTCCAGCTCACGCAGCCCCGTCATGATATTCCCGAAGATGGCCGGACTCATCTCCCCGAGCGGTTCGTCCCAGCTGTGCCGGATGCAGGTGACACAGTCGAGGTTGCAGCTGTTGGTCGGCTCGATATAAACCCTGGCCAGGTGGTCGGGCGCCCGCAGGAGCGTGACCCGGTCGCGTCCTGCTTCGACCCGGATTTTCTCCCCCGGCCGGTAACCGAATTTCCGTGCCAGTTCCGGCGGCAGGACGAGGCGCCCCTCCGGGCCCACCTCCGCTTCGAATGAGTTCTTCATCGTTCCATTCTTTCGATTGCGGGCCGGCCCCGAAGCCGCGGCGTCAGAACCCCATGAGGTTTTTCAGGAGGAGATACACGCCCGCCCCGATGAAAACGACGGCCATCAGCTTGCGCGCCCACTTTTCGATCTGCGTCAGGCGGTTAAACACCTTGCCGATCGACTTCACGCTCGAGACCATCACCAGGGCGAAGGCCACCACCGGCAGCGCCGTGCCGAGACCGTAGACGGAGGGAAGGAGGACGGCGGAGCGGCCATCGACGGCCAGGGGGATCAGGCTGCCGAAAAAGAGGGCGGCCGAAAGGGGGCAGAAGGTCAGGGCGAAAACGATCCCCAGCAGCCCGGCCCCCCACATCCCCCATTTTCCCGCCTTCTCCTGGAACCCGATACCGACCGGGGAGGCCGAAAACGAAATCGGAAGCACGTCGAGCAGGATCACCCCCACGATGATGAGCAGGGGACCGATGATCTTGTGCATGTTCCTTTCGAGGAAGAAGGAGACCTCGGGGAGCGAAAGGAGGCTGGCGACGGCCAGGACGGCGATCGCGACATAGGCCAGCATCCGACCGGCGGCGTAGAGCAGCCCGCTCCAGAAGACCCTTTTCGAGGACTCCAGGTTCCGGCCGATGAAGGAAACGGCGGCGATGTTCGTGGCCAGGGGGCAGGGGCTGATGGAGGTCAGGATGCCGAGCCAGAGCGCGGAAAAAATCGCGAAAGAGGATCCTTCCATGCCCGGTCCCGCCTAACCCTTCGCCAGGTAACCGCGGACCTCGCGGCGGACGTAGTTGAGGAAGGCGTCCTTGCGCCCCGTCAGCTGCCACACCATCTTGAGGTTCGTCCACTCGGTCTGCCGGCCGTCGACGGTATTCACCAGGACCAGCGACTTGGACACCAGCTTGTAGTCCTTCATGAAATGGCGGTTTTCGGGCTTTTCATAATTGACGACCCTGAGTTCCAGCTTCCCGTTCTCGAGTTCCCGGGCAAAGCCCTGCTCGATCGCTTCCTTGGAATAGGACTCGATCTTGATGCAGGTGCTGCAGCGCGTGTCGGTGTGGAAATAGTAGGCGATGACTTTGTGTTCGCCCTTTTTGGCCGCGGGCGCCGGCTGGGCGGCCAGATCCGGAACCGGGCCCGAGACCGCAACGGCCAGTCCCAGAATCAGAATGGATGTCATCAGGGTTTTGATCATTTGGTTTCTCCCCCTTGATTCGTGGCTTCCCCTCGGCTGGGCACATGCGTCCCCGGAGCGGGTTTTGACACGGACACAGGATACCATGAAACCGCGCGCCAACGGGGCCGGGCGCAGGGCGTTTCCCTATAAACGTAACATATGGTATACATTGAGACTCCGGCGCTACGGCCGTTTGCGCTTGACTGCATTCGTCAAGCCGGTTATATGAATGCGTTGCAAGGAGCGTGCATGAAGGAGTCCGCCAGGTTTTTCAAGGTCCTTTCCGACGAGGCCCGGCTCGCCATGATCTGGCTCCTGTTTCACCACCGGGAGCTGTGCGTGTGCGATTTCATGGAGGTGCTCGCCATCACCCAGTCCAAGGCCTCCCGGCACCTGGCCGCCCTGCGTAACGCCGGACTGGCGACAGACCGCAGGGAAGGGCTGTGGTCCTACTACTCCCTGCGTCCGGCGGGGGACCCCCTCATCGATGCGCACCTGAAGCTCCTGAAGTCGAGCCTGGCCCGGCGGCCCGACGCCCGGCAGCTCATCGGCCGGCTCAACGCCTGGCTCGAGTCCAAAAAACCGGGAGCCCCCTGCGCCCCCTCGGTGGAAACCGCCCGCGCCGCCAAAGCCGCCCGCCGGACATCGGCCTGACCGGAAATCAGGCCAGCATCTTCTTGATTTCCTCGACTGAGGGAACCTTGCCGACCGCTTTCACCTCGCCGTCGACGGCGAGGGCGGGCGTCATCATCA
>CAZWXG010000218.1:1301-3302 GCA_964637825.1 uncultured Acidobacteriota bacterium | reverse complement strand
GGTGAGGCGAAGCCGCGGGTCACGGTCCCCGGCACCTGCGGGGAGACGGCCCCGAAGCGGAACCTGAAGGCCCCGCTGCGGGGGGCCCTGGTCCTGGGGGCGGAATCGGAGGCGGCGCTCGTGGCGCGGGCCGACGCCGCGCGGAAGGCGGCGGAGGCGGGGCAGGCGCCGGCACCGGCGCCCCCGAAGGAGTCCGACCTGCGGGCCCCGCTGCGCCTGGCGGTCGATTACGCCGACGCCGCGGAACTCGCCGACAAGCTCGGGCGGGCGCTCAAGGCGTTCGAGGAGAACCAGCCCGCCCGCTGGAAGGCGCTCCGGCCCAAAGGGATCTATTACGGAAAGGGGCCGGCGCCCAAGGTCGCCTTCCTGTTCACGGGGCAGGGGTCGCAGTACGTCAACATGCTGCGGACGCTGCGGGACACCGAGCCGGTCGTGACCGAGGTTTTCGCCGAGGCCGACCGCACGATGACGCCGCTGATCGGCCGGAGCCTCACCGGCTGCATCTATCTCGACGAGTCGGACGAGGCCGCCCTGGCGGAGGCCGAAAACGGCCTGAAGCAGACGGCGATCACGCAGCCGGCGGTGCTGGCCACCGAAACGGCCCTGGCGCGCCTGATCGGCGCCTACGGGATCGCTCCCGACATGGTCATGGGGCACAGCCTCGGGGAGTACGGCGCGCTGGTAGCGGCCGGGGCGATCACCTTCGAAAACGCGCTCAAGGCCGTCAGCGCCCGCGGCAATGAAATGACCAAGTGCGCCATGGAGGACAACGGCCTGATGGCCGCCGCTTTCGGCCCGATCGGCGAAATCCAGAAGGTGCTCGAAACGGTCGACGATTACGTCGTCATCGCCAACATCAACAGCACCAAGGAGGCCGTCATCGGCGGCAGCACCACCGGGGTCGAGAAAGCGGTGGAGGCGCTCAAGGAGGCGGGCTACGTGGCGCGCGTGCTGCAGGTGAGCCACGCCTTCCACACGAAGATCGTCGCCCCGGCGGGCGAAAGCCTGGCCCGGATCCTGGGGACGATGAACATCCAGCCCCCGGTCACCCCCATCGTCACCAACGTCACGGGCGAATTCTACCCGATGGGGCCGGGGGTGGTCCCGGAGATGATCGGCCTGCTGGGGAGACAGGTCTCCTCCCCGGTCCAGTTCATCAAGGGGCTCAACACCCTCTATGACGCCGGCGCCCGCATCTTCGTGGAGATGGGGCCCAAGCGCATCCTCTACGGTTTCGTGGAGGACGTACTGGGCGACCGGGAAGGGGTGGTCTCGCTCTTCACCAACCACCCGAGAATCGGCGAGGCGGCGTCCCTGAACCTGGCCCTGTGCGGGCTTTATGCCGCGGGGCTGGGGGTCGGACAGGCTTCCGCGCTGGAGCCGGCACAGGCGGTCATGGCCGCGCCGGCGGCCGTGGCGCCGTTGCGGGCCGAACCGCCCGTCATGGCGCCGGAGCCGCCTCCCGCCCCGACGGCAGCGCAACCCGCGGCGGAGACGGACCGCATCACGGAACTGGGCCGGCTGTTCGCGGATTTCCTGGATCGCGGGATGGCGATCCACGCCGGGGGAAGAAAGGCGCAGGAGGCGCCGGTCGACCTGTGCATCACGGGCGCGGCCCTCGGCCTCCCGGGCGTGGACGGCGTCTTCAGCGACGACAACGTGGAGCGGATGCTGCGCGGGGACGTCTTCATCCGCCCGGTCCCGGAAGAGCTGCGCCGGCAGATGGTCGAGAAGAACATCACCCGGCTTCTCAAGACGGAAGGGGGCGAGGGCCGGTTCGAATACATCCAGAGCACGGCGGACGTGATCAAGCTCGCTGCCCGGTCGAAGGATTTCGATATCGTCCGTGATTTCGGTTTTCCCGAAGACCGGCTGGCGGCGCTCGACCGCGTGACCAAGCTGGCCATCGGCGCCGGTATCGACGCGCTGCGCGACGCCGGAATCCCGCTGGTGATGCGGTACAAGACCACCACCAAGGGGACCAAACTGCCCGACCGCTGG
>CAZWXG010000218.1:0-1201 GCA_964637825.1 uncultured Acidobacteriota bacterium | reverse complement strand
CAGGCGGTGGGGATCGCGAGCGACTGGATCCGTACCGGACGCTGCCGGCGGGTGATCGTGATCTCGGCCGACGACATCACCTCCGACAACCTGTTCGGGTGGTTCGGCTCCGGCTTCCTGGCTTCCGGGTCGGCGGCCACGGGCGAAATCGTGGAGGAGGAGGCGATCCCGTTCGACCGGAGGCGCCACGGCCTGATCGTGGGGATGGGGGCTTCGGCCGTCGTACTCGAGAGCGCCGAGGCCGCGCGTGAGCGGGGCATCCGCCCGATCTGCCAGGTGCTGGGGAGCGTGGTCGCCAACAGCGCGTTCCACGGCTCGCGCCTCGACGTCAACCATATCCGCCACGTCATGGAAAAGCTGATTTCCCAGGTGGAAAGGGAACACGGTCTCGACCGCTACCGGATCGCGCCGGAGACGGTCTTTGTCTCCCACGAGACCTACACTCCCGCCCGGGGCGGAAGCGCCTCGGCCGAGGTGTTCGCCCTGCGCCACTGTTTCAAGGAAGCGACCGACCGGATCCTCATCGCCAATACCAAGGGGGCGACGGGCCATCCCATGGCCGTGGGGATCGAGGATGTGGTTTCGGCCAAAATCCTGGAAACCGGCATCGTCCCTCCCGTCCCCAATTTCCGGGAGGTCGACCCGGAACTCGGGAATCTCAACCTCTCCAAGGGGGGGAGCTACCCGGTGCGCTACATCCTGCGCCTCGGGGCCGGGTTCGGGTCGCAGATCAGCATCACGATGATGCGCTGGACCCCCACCCCGGACGGGCGGCGCCCGGCTCCCGGGGCCCTCGGCTACGGCACCCGGATCGAGAACCCCGCCGCCTGGACCGGCTGGCTGCAGCGGCTGAGCGGCTATGACGCTCCGGAAGTCGAGGTCGTCAAACGCACCCTCCGGGTCCGGGACCAGGGACCGACGGCGTACCGGGAAAACGGGAACGGGTATGCGTCGCCCGCCGCGACCCCGGCGCCCGTGGCCGTCCCGCCGGCCCCAATGCCCGCGCCGGCCCAGGCGGTTGCGCCGGTCCCCGCGGCCGCACCGGCCATTACGCCCGGGGACGCCGTGCAGCAGCAAGTCATGCGCATCATCGCCGAAAAGACCGGGTACCCGACCGACATGCTCGATCTCGACCTGGACCTGGAAGCCGATCTGGGCATCGACACGGTGAAGCAGGCGGAGATGTTCGCCGCCATCCGCG
>CAZWXG010000217.1:0-3347 GCA_964637825.1 uncultured Acidobacteriota bacterium | reverse complement strand
TCCTCATCCCGGGCGTCGCCCTGGTCGCCGGGATCCTGGTCTACCTCAACCGCCGGAGGAAATAGGATGCGTTTCAAGGGCACGCTGGTCCTCGTCGTGGTGGCCGCCGCGATCGGCGCCTGGCTCTACTTTTACGAAGTCCGGGGGAAGGAAGGGCGCGAAAAGGCGAAGGAGGCCGAAGGCCGGCTCTGGACGCTCGAGGAGAAGGATGTCGCGGCGATCGCCCTCCTCTCCCCCGACGGGCGGATCGAGGCCCGGCGGCAGGATGAGGGAGGCTGGCGCATCACCCTCCCGCGCGAGCTCGACGCCGACGGGGCGGAACTCGACCGCCTGGCCCGCGAGGCCGCCACCCTCGGCCGCGGGGAGACCGTGGAAGCGGACGCCGCCGACCTCGGCAGGTTCGGGCTTCAGCCCCCCGGGTCGGGGGTCGAACTGACCGCCCGTGACGGGAAAAAATACCGGGTCGACTTCGGGGCCGACAACCCGACCGGCACCTTCACCTACGCCGCCCGCGCCGGGGAGAAGACGGTGTTCCAGGTCCCGACCGCCGCCGCCGGGTCCTTCCGGGTGAAGCTGGACGACGTGCGCGACCGTACCCTCCTCCCCTTCGACCAGGCCGAGGCCCGGCAGCTCGAACTGGTCACCCCCAAGGGGCGGGTCGCCGTCGTCAAGGACGGGGACGACCGGTGGTGGTTCGAGGGCGTGGAGAAGCGGGAGGCCGGCGGCCCGGAAGTCCGGGGGATCCTCAACGCGCTCTCCCTGGGCAAAATTCATGAATTCAGCGACCTGGCCGCCGCAGGGTACTCGAACCCCGGGTTCGACCGCCCCCTCGTCGACGCCAGGGTCAAGTACGGGCCCGCCGGGGCGACCGCGCGCCTCCTCGTCGGCACCGAACAGTCGAAGCTCCGGGCCGCGGCGGATACGGTCACCCTCCCCCGCGCCGCCGACGGGGTCTACCTGGCCCGGGACGATTCCCGCCCCGACCCGTTCTTCGTCGGGCAGGAACTGGTCGACAAGCTCCTGAAAACGCCGGAGGAGATCCGGGACAAGGCCCTGGCCTCCTTCCAGCGCTGGGAGGCGGACGCGCTCCTCGTCTGGAACAGCAAGGGAACCTTCGAGTTCCACAAATCGGGGGGGGAGTGGACCCTGGGCGCGGAGCGGAAAAAGGCGAAGTGGGACGCCGTCAACGGGATCCTGGACGCGCTGGGGAGCCCGGCGCTCCGCTGGATCGACCGCCCGGCAGGAGCAGCCTCCTACGGGCTGGACCGCCCCGCCATCCGCGCCGTCGTCAAGAAGGGGGGGACGGTGCTGGCGGACCTTTCGCTCGGAAGCGCGGCCCCGGACGGCATCCACGCCCGCGCCGCGGGGGACCCCACGGTCAAGGTGGCCGACCCGGAAGCGATCCGGTGGCTGGACCTCGCCCGGGAAGAGTACCTGGAGGCGGCCGCCGGGCCCCAAACCGGGGGGGAATAGCGAAGGCTCCTAGCAGTTGCTATTTCGTGGGTCGTCGGGTATACTTCCCGTTGCTGCTTTCGCAAAAAGTGGGCAAGTGCCCACTTTTTTTGTTTAGCCCGCACCTGAAGCTGCGGGCCGGGATGAAACATGGCGGTACGGGGGACGGGACCGGACGAATCCATGGAGCTGAGGATCAGGGGGCTGGCGGAGCAGGTGGCCGCCTCCGTGGGCCTGGAAGTCGTGCTCGCCGAGGTCAAGGGGGAGGGGTCCCGGTCGGTGGTCCGGATTTTCATCGATCAGCCGGCGGGCATCACCCTGGAGGACTGCGAGCGGTACAGCAAGCGCTTCTCCGTGGCGCTCGACGTGGAGGACTGGATCCCGTCGAAATACACGCTGGAGGTCTCCTCGCCGGGGGTCAACCGTCCCCTGGTCAGGGAAGCGGATTTCGCCCGTTTCCAGGGGGAAAACGCCCGGGTGCGGACGCGGATCCCCATCGGGGGGCAGAAGAATTTCAAGGGCAGGATCGTGATCGCCGGCGGGGGCGGGGTAACGCTCGAGGTGGCGCCGGGCAGACAGGTCGAAATTGCCGTTACGGACATCGATAAGGCCAGCTTGATCGCCGATTTAAGCAAAAGGCCGCAGGGGTCCTGAATTATGTCGAACATTATTGCGCAGATGATCGAGCAGATCAGCAAGGAAAAGAACGTCGATCCCCAAATCATCATCGCCGCGCTCGAAGACGCGATGGTGGCCGCGGCCCGAAAGTTCTACAAGACCGCCGAGGACATCAACGCGCGCTTCGACCAGGAAACCGGCCTGGTGGAGATCTTCGCCGTCAAGCGCGTGGTGGAGACGGTGGAAGACCCCGGCCTGGAGATTTCGCTCCAGGAGGCCAAGGAGATCGACGAGACCCTGGAAATCGACGACACGGTCGAGATGCCCAAGCCCACGGACGTCCTGGGCCGGATCGCCGCCCAGACCGCCAAGCAGGTCATCCTCCAGAAGGTGCGGGAGGCGGAACGCCAGAACATCTACAACGAATACTCCGAAAAGATCGGCGAGATGGTCAACGGGGTGATCAAGCGTTTCGAGGGCCCGGACATCATCGTCGACATCGGCAAGACCGAGGCGGTCCTCCCGATGCGGGAACAGTCGCGGGCGGAAGCCTACAAGCAGGGGGAACGGGTGCGCGCCGTGATCACGCGGGTGCTCCCCGTGGCCAAGGGGCCGCAGGTCATCCTGTCGCGCACCGACCCGCAGATCCTGGTACGCCTGTTCGAGATGGAGATCCCGGAAATCTACGACGGGACGATCGTGGTCAAGAGCGCGGTGCACGAGGCGGGGGACCGCGCCAAGGTGGCCGTCGCCTCCACGGACCGGGACGTCGACCCGGTCGGCGCCTGCGTCGGGATGAAGGGGTCGCGGATCAACTCCGTCATCCGCGAACTGCGGGGGGAGAAGATCGACATCGTCCAGTGGTCGGAGGACGCGGCCCAGTACGCGGCCAACGCCCTGAACCCGGCGAAGATCTCCAAGGTCCTCATCATCGACGCCGCGGAAAAGCGGATGGAAGTGATCGTCGAGGAGAAGCAGCAGTCGCTGGCCATCGGCAAGAAGGGGCAGAACGTGCGCCTGGCCTCGCGGTTGATCGGCTGGCAGATCGACGTCAAGAGCGAGGAGCAGAAGAAGCAGGAGGTGCTCGGCATCATGGAGTCGCTGACCTCCTCCTCCACCTCCCTGTCCGAACTCGAGGGGATCAGCGACCGGATCATCGCCAGCCTGCGCGAGGCGGGGATCGAAAACGTCGAGCGCATCCTCGAACTGGACGAGGCGGGGCTCCGGGAAATCCCGGGGATCGGTGAGAAGACCGCGGCCAGGATCATGGAAGTGGC
>CAZWXG010000216.1:0-3379 GCA_964637825.1 uncultured Acidobacteriota bacterium | reverse complement strand
GCTGGAAATGCGCCTGGATGACGCCCCCCTCGCGCGGGATCAGGAAGAAACCGACCCCGCTCGCCCCGTGCCATTCCCCGGTCTCCAGCCCTTTCAGCTTGAGGCTGCGGTACCCCATGATCTCGCCGAATTCCTCGATCGTTTCGACCTTGCGGATGCGGGCGACGAGCTCGTCGCGCGTCCACCGGTGCCGGGTGTTTTCCTGGAAGCGCTCGAATTCGAACTCCCCGGGGTTGTTTCGGACGTAGTCGAGGACTCTGGCCCAGTCCACCCCGTCGGCCGTGAAGGCGAGCGAGTGGGGCTCCATCTGCTCCCTGGGGAGAATTTCGTACGGGGCGCCCGCGCGCGCGGCGATTTCCCCCTCCCCGGTGCAGTCGATGACGACCTTGCCCAGGATCGCCTGCCGGCCCGAGACGTTTTCCACCACCACGCCCCTGACGGCCGCCCCCTCCTTCAGGACGTCGACGGCCAGGGAGTGGAGCAGGAGTTCGACGCCGTTTTCCTCCATCATTTCGAAGGCCAGGAGCCCCCACCAGTCGGGGTCCACGTAGGCGAAGGTATACCAGCCGCGGAAGTCGGGCTCCAGGTGCGGGAGCGCGTGCCCCTCCCCGAGGAGCCGCTCGTGGGTCTCGGTGAGGATGCCGCCGATGATGCGCTCCCCCCGCTCGTTGTAGAGGTTGGCGTAGGCGAAGCCGGGGGGGCCCGAGACGTTCATCTGCCCGCCGAGGGCGCCCATCCGCTCCACCAGCAGGGTCCGGGCCCCGGCGCGCGCCGAGGCGACGGCCGCGGCCACCCCCGAAGTCCCGCCGCCCACGACGACGACGTCCGCCCTCCGGCTTATGCGCATCTCCCCTCCGCAACGGCCCGCCCGCACCCGGGAAAGAAGCCGGGGCGGGATCCGGCGGACCCCGCCCCGGCATTGGCTTTCAATGGGTAAAAACCTCAGGCCCGGGCGGCCCTGATCCCGGCCCCGAACTTCATGCACGCCACGCGGGAGAGGTTGTCGAAATCGTCCTTCGGCCCCCCCATCTGCGCGTAGAGCTCGGTCACCATCTTGTACTGGTCCGGTTCCATGAGCGCCCGGGTGATGCGCCCGCCGAAGATGGCACCGGGGACGGCGCCCGCTCCCGTGATCCCGCCGAGGTAGCCCTCGACGTAGTCCTTGACCTGCTGCGGCCCCGGCTGCTTCCCCAGGTTGCCGCACACCGCGAAGAGCCCCCGGGTCTTCCCCTTGACCTGGGCCGAGTGGGCCTTGAGGTAATCCTCGAGCGCCTTCGGCCCCTTCCCCCCCTGGATCGCGGTCCCGATCACGAGGTGGTCGAAGCCCCCGAGGTCCGCCGGCGCCTGCCGGGCGTCGAACACGGAGGCGATCCCCCCCATCCCTTCCGAAACCCAGACGGCGGCGTCGCGCGCGGTCCCGTACCAGGTCCCGAAAATCACGGCCCACTTCTCCTTCGACGGCATGGGGACGAACTGCGCGGCGGCCGGGCCGGCCACCGCCAGCGTTCCCAGTCCCGCCACCCCCATATGCAAAAAGGTCCTTCTTTCCATTCATTCCTCCCGTTGAAAATCCAGGGCCGGGCGGGCATGCGGCCCATCCGGCTCCCTTCCTTTGTATGATGAATCGGGCCCGGGAACAAGTTCAATCGACGCGAGCGGACCGCCGGGGGCGTCTTGCATCCCGCCCCGGCAATGGCATAATGCGGCATGGCCCAGACTCCCGATGTTTCCCCGAACCTGTACCGCGACCTGCTCGAGGCGATCGCCGACGGCGTCTATTTCACCGACCGCGAGCGGCGGATCGCCTACTGGAACCGGGGGGCGGAGGCCCTGACCGGGTACGGGCGCGCCGAAGTCGTCGGGCGCCGCTGCATGGACAACCTGCTGGTCCACATCGACGACGCGGGCACCCGGCTCTGCCTTCATCACTGCCCGCTTGCCGCCACCCTCGAGGACGGCCAGGCGCGCGAAGCCGACGTGTACCTCCACCACAAAAACGGGCACCGGGTCCCCGTCCGCGTCCGGGTCTTCCCGATCCGGGACGACCGGGGCGCCATCACGGGGGCGGTCGAGGTGTTCAACGACAACACCGCCGCCCGCCGGACGGAGGAGCGCCTCGAGCGGCTGGCGCGCCTGGCGCTGCTCGACCACCTGACCGGCATCGCCAACCGCCGCGGGGCCGAGTCGGCCCTCCGCTCGCGCCTGGAGGAGCTGCGGCGCAACGGCTGGGGCTTCGGGGTGCTGCTGATGGACATCGACGACTTCAAGGCGGTCAACGACGCCTGCGGGCACGAAACCGGGGACCGGGTATTGCGCCTGGTGGCCCGGACGCTCGAAGCCGGGGCGCGCTCCTTCGACCTGGTCGGCCGCTGGGGGGGAGAGGAATTCGTGGCCGTCGTCTCCGGCGCCGACTGCCGCGCGCTCCACGAGGCGGGGGAGCGGCTGCGCATGCTGGTGGCCCACTCCGCGCTCGACGGGGAGACGCCGCTGTCCGTCACGATCTCGATCGGAGCCGCCGAGGCCCTGCCCGGGGACACCCCCGAGAGCCTGGTCGCCCGCGCGGACGAAAAGCTCTACCAGGCCAAGCGGTCGGGCAAAAATAAAGTCTGCAGCTAGAACTCCTTCTCCTCCCACATGTCGTAGGCCGTCGCCACCGAGGACGCCTGGGCCAGGATCGCCAGGGCGCAGACCACGTGCGCGCCGTGGAGGAGGCCGGGGACCACCGGGAGCGAAGGGGCCAGGCGCGCAATCGCCCCCAGGGCCAACCCGCCCGCCGCCTGGAAGATCGCGAACCCCGCCGTCACCCGGCTGATCCGCTTGAGGCGCGCCGGGACGGCAAGCGCCGCGAGGGTGCGGGCGTTCGCGAGCGTCAACACGAGGAGCGCGATGCCGAGCAGGGCGTGGACGGAGGCGCCGACGTAGGCGCCCAGCCAGCGCGAGATCAGCACGCAGGCGAAGAAAGCGACCCAGACCGTGCCGTACAGCCGGTTGTAGAGTTTCATGGTTCCCCCGATCGAGAAGAGTGAATGAGCGGGCCGATTATAGCAGCCCCGGGCGGGAATCGGCGCAAAAGGATTGCATTCGGCCCGCCCGCCGGGGGACAATTCCGCCGATGAAACATCTCTTGATGGCCCTGATCGTTGTTACCCTGGCGGGCTGCGCCCGCTCCGGGCGGGAACCGGCGGCGCAGCCGGTCCGGCTCGATCCCGCGGCGGCGCAATCGGTCATCGGGGAGATCGAGCGGGAGCGCGCCGAAACCCTCGAGTGGCTGCGCGCGAGCCCCCGCTCCTACCTGGCCGCCGTCGACCGGGTGGACTTCGGCGGCAAGGGGTCCCTGACCGTGGGGAGCGACCCGGCCGCCGACCTGACGCTGGACGAC
>CAZWXG010000215.1:2693-3381 GCA_964637825.1 uncultured Acidobacteriota bacterium | reverse complement strand
TTTTCCCTGACTCCCCAGGCAGGGGGCTATTTCTTCGAGGACGGCGAGCCGCTCGACAACGCCCCGACCGGAGGGCTCGGAATCGGCTACAACGTCACGAAGGTGTTCGGCCTGGAAGGCTCTTTCAACTACCTCAAGGCGACGCCGAAATACAGCGGCGAGACCCTGGACGGGTTCATGCTGCGTCAGGACGCGGTGTTTCACCTCGCGCCCAATCAGCGACTGGTCCCCTATGTCGCCGGCGGCATCGGCTGGCTCTGGCTCAACGGGCCGGCGACGGACCGTCACGCCCGGGTGGCCCCCAATTTCGGGGGCGGGATCAAGGGCTTCCTCACGGAAAACATCGCCCTGAGGGCGGACTTCCGCCGCGTCCTCCCCACCAAGCCGTTCAATGAAAACCTGATGGTCACGATGGGGGTCGAATTCCTCCTCGGCGGCAAGCAGAAGCCCGCGCCTGCACCGGCGCCCGCACCTGCGCCTGCCCCGGCGCCGGCACCAGCGCCCGAGCCCGACAGCGACAACGACGGCGTGGTCGACAGCAGGGACAAGTGCCCGAACACCCCGGCGGGGGTGAAGGTCAACAGCGACGGCTGCCCCTTCGACACCGACGGTGACGGCGTCTACGACTACCTCGACAAGTGCCCGAACACCCCGGCGGGGGTGAAGGTCAACAGCGACGGCTGCCCCT
>CAZWXG010000215.1:0-2593 GCA_964637825.1 uncultured Acidobacteriota bacterium | reverse complement strand
TCGACACCGACGGTGACGGCGTCTACGACTACCTCGACAAGTGCCCCGACACGGCGAGAGACCTCAGGGTCACTCCCGACGGGTGCCCGATCCTGATCCAGAAAAAGGTCACCAAGACCCTGGATATCCAGTTCGACACCGACAAGTCGGACATCAAACCGGAATACCGGGAGCGGCTGAAGGAAGTGGCCGATTTCATGAACAAGTACCCGCAGACGTCGACCGTGATCGAAGGCCACACCGACAGCGTCGGCTCGGCCAGGTACAACGCGGGGCTGTCCCAGAGACGGGCCGACAGCGTCAAGAACTACCTGGTCGAGAACTTCAGCATCAGCCCGGACCGCCTGGCGACGAAGGGCTACGGCGAGGAAAAGCCGGTCGCCTCGAACGACACGGCCGAAGGTCGGGCCCAGAACCGCCGGATCGAGGCCACGTTCAACGCCCAGACGGAATACTACGAAAAAAAGTAACCTCCCGGGCAGACTGACGGGACGGGGAGGGTCGCAGCCGCGGCCCTCCCTTTTTTTTCGCCCCGGGGTTTTCCCGCCGGGCGGCCGGACAGCTTTCTTATTGAATCCGGGAAGCGTACTATGGTCGGCATGGACAAAGAAACGATTACGGCTGTAGCCCTGGGAATCGGCCTGGCCGCCAGCGCCGGTTTCAGGGTATTCGTGCCGATGCTGGCCGCCGCCATCGGCGCCCACCTGGGGTTCCTCCCCGTCCACGAGGGATTCGAATGGCTGGCCGGGTGGCCCGCCATCGTCTGTCTCGGCACCGCCACCGTCCTGGAGATCATCGCCTACTACGTTCCGGTGGTCGACAACCTGCTCGATACCATCACCACCCCCATGGCCATAGGGGCCGGGACCCTGCTGCTGACGTCGGTGCTGCCGATCGACAACAACCTGCTCAAATGGACGACGGGGCTCATCGTCGGCGGGGGAATGGCGGCCACGGTCCAGAGCGGCACGGTGCTCACCCGGCTGGCCTCCACGGCGAAGACCGCGGGAATAGGCAACCCGGTCGTGGCCACGGGGGAACACGCGGCCGCCTTCGGCTCCTCCATCCTGTCGTTCGTCATCCCCGTGATCATCGCGGTCCTGTTCCTGGCCGCCGTCGTCACCCTGGCGATCGTATTCGGCCGGAAGCTCTTCCGGAGAAAGATCGCGGCATGAACCAGCGCGCCATCCAGGACGACTATCCCGACGACATGAGCCGCTGCTACGGCTGCGGGCGGCTCAACCCCGGGGGGCTCCAACTGAAGAGCCGCCGGGAGGGGGACGAGATGGTGGCACGCTTCCGGCCGGAGCCGGGCCACACCTCCATGCCCGGCTTCGTCTACGGCGGGCTGCTGGCCTCGCTCGTCGATTGCCACGCCATGGCCGTCGCCACGGACGCCGCCTCCCGGGCCCGGCCCGAGGAGGGGATCGAGCGCTTCGTCACCGCCTCGCTCGAAGTCCATTACCTGCGCCCCACCCCGATCGGCGTCGAGCTGGAAATCCGCGGAAAGATCGAGGAACTGAAGGGGCGCAAGGCGGTGGTCTCCGCGCGCATCCTGGCCGGCGGGGTGGAATGCGTCCGGGGCAGGGTCGTGGGCGTGCGCCTCCCGGAGACCATGCGCGGGCCGGCTACCCGATCAGCCTCGAACCCGGGGTGATGCTGACCTCCCCGGTGGACCGCAGCGTCACGTGATAGACCCGGCCCGGCTCCAGCCGGGTGTAAGGGGCGTCCCCGTGGATGGCGCGCACCCCCGATCGGGCCGCCAGTTCCTCGTCGCCGGCCAGTTCCCAGAACCTCGCCCACAAGTTTTTCTCGAAACCGGTGGCAGCGTTGCGCTCGGCGTAGACCTCGGGCGGCAACCCCTCCCGGTCCAGCACATGCCCATCTTCCGGCCGCATCCCGCTCGTGAAAATCCTCCGGAACAGCATCAGGGCCCGCCCCTTGAGCGGGTCCCCCTGCTCCACGAAATGATCCTCGAACCGGATGGTGAGGGTATCGATGTAGACTTCCCGCCCGGCGAGCGCAAACTCCCGGGCCACCGTGACCGGATTCCCGGCCCCGTCGATCTCGGTGAACCGGACGGTGGAGACCGGCACCCCGGCCTCGTCGAGCCGCTGGCCCAGGACCTCGATGCGCGCCCGCCGCTCGGTGAAGCGCAGGAGCCTGAGGTAGGTCTCGAGGCGCTGGTTCCGCTCCTCCAGCCGCGCGATCTCGCGCCGCTGGTCCTCGATCCGCCGCTCGAGCGCGCGCCGGGGCGCCACCAGCAGCCGGTCGGCGACATAAACCCCGGCCGCGGCCGCGGCGACGAGCAGGACGACCCACAGCGTCAGCCGCACCGGCCATTTCCTTTTCGGTCCCTCCTGTGCCATGGCTCCCTCCGGGCATGCCCGGCCGTCGGCGGCCGGCTTGCCCGATTGTCGCACAAAACGACGCGGTCCGCCCCTGTTTCTTCGGCGGAGTTTCCCCGCTGCCGTGCTAGAATCGAACCCCTGTTTCGAACTTTCATCGGAGGAGAAAATGTCATCAAGAAGCCTGGTCACCCTCGTGCTGCTGGCGGGAGCGGCCCTGGCCGGCGTGCCGGCGCGGGCCGAGG
>CAZWXG010000214.1:0-3394 GCA_964637825.1 uncultured Acidobacteriota bacterium | reverse complement strand
CCCCGCCGTACCTCGACCCCTCCCTCCCCGTGGCCGTCCGCGTGGACGACCTGGTGGGGCGGATGACGCTCGAGGAAAAGATCTCCCAGACCATGAACAACGCCCCCGCCATCGATCGCCTCGGCGTCCCCGCCTACGAGTGGTGGAACGAGGCGCTGCACGGGGTGGCGCGCGCGGGGGTCGCCACGGTCTTCCCGCAGGCGATCGGCCTGGCCGCCATGTGGGACGAGGAGCAGCTCTTTCGGGTAGCCACCGCCACGAGCGACGAGGCCCGGGCCAAGCACCACGAGGCCGTACGCCGGGGCCAGCGGGGGCGTTACCAGGGGCTGACCTTCTGGTCTCCCAACATCAACATCTTCCGCGACCCCCGATGGGGGCGCGGCATGGAGACCTACGGCGAGGACCCCTACCTCACCGGGCGGCTCGGGGTCGCCTTCATCCGCGGGCTGCAGGGGGACGACGCCCGGTACTTCAAGGTGATCGCGACCTCCAAGCACTTCGCCGTGCACAGCGGCCCGGAGCCGGAGCGCCACGTTTTCGACGCCCTGGCGAGCGACCGCGACCTGTACGAGACCTACCTGCCCCACTTCCGCGCGAGCGTCGAGGAGGGGAAGGTCTATTCGTTCATGGGCGCCTACAACCGCTTCCGCGGCGAGTCGGCCAGCGCCCACACCTTCCTCCTCGGGGACCTGCTGCGCGGCCGCTGGGGATTTGACGGGTACGTCGTCAGCGACTGCGGCGCCATCCGGGACATCTACGCCAATCACAAGATCGTGGCGACGGAGGCGGAGGCCGCGGCCCTCGGCATCCTCCGCGGGTGCGACCTCAACTGCGGCAACGCCTACCGGGGGCTCGGCGCGGCGGTCGAAAAGGGGCTGCTCACCGAAAAGGATCTCGACGTTTCGGTCAAGCGGCTGTTCACCGCCCGGATGCGGCTGGGAATGTTCGATCCCCCGGAGATGGTGCGGTGGGCCCGGATCCCCTACTCCGTCAACGACTCGCCGGAGCACGCCCGGCTGGCGGAGGAAACGGCGCGCCGATCGATCGTGCTGCTCAAAAACGAACGCAACACCCTGCCGCTCTCCAGGCAGCTCCGTACCGTCGCCGTCATCGGGCCGAACGCCGACGACGTCGAGACCCTGCTCGGCAACTACAACGGCACCCCCTCCCGCCCGGTCACCCCGCTCGCGGGGATCCGGGCCAAACTGGGAAGCTCGGCGCGGGTGCTCCACGCGCGCGGGTGCGACATCGCCGCGGGGATGGTGGCCTACGAACCGGTGCCCGACGCCTCCCTGGGCGCGGCCGCGGGAGCGAAGGGGGTCACGGCCGAATTCTTCGACAACCTGACCTTCGAGGGGAAACCGGTCCGGACCGAAAAGATGCCGAACATCAGGGCCGGGTGGGGCAACGACGTCCCCTATCCGGAACTGACCGACGACCGGTTCGCCGTCCGCTTCAGCGGGCGGCTCACGGTGCCCGAGAGCGGGGAATACACCCTCAGGGCCAACGGCGCCTTCGGCCGGCTCCTCGTCGACGGCCGGCCGCTCGGCGCGCTCCGGGGCGCGCCCCCCGAGTACCTCCGCCTCGAAGCGGGCCGGTCCTACCCGATCATGGTGGAGGCGGCCGACCGTTTCGGCGGGATGAACATCGAACTCCAGTGGTCGCTGCGGGGCCGGGACCTCCAGGCCGAGGCCGTCGCCGCCGCCCGCTCGGCCGACGTCGCCCTTCTCTTCCTCGGCCTCTCCCCCCGGCTCGAGGGGGAGGAGATGCCGGTCCAGGTCGAGGGGTTCCGCGGGGGGGACCGCCTGACGATCGACCTGCCGAAAGTGCAGGAGGAGCTGATGCGCGCCGTCGCCGCGACGGGGACCCCCACGGTGCTCGTGCTCCTCAATGGCAGCGCCGTGGCCGTCAACTGGGCCGACGCCCACCTCCCCGCCATCGTGGAGGCGTGGTACCCGGGACAGGCGGCCGGCGCCGCCATCGCCGACGTCCTCTTCGGGGACTACAACCCGGCCGGGCGGCTCCCCGTCACCTTCTACCGCTCGCTCGAGGGGATGCTCCCGTTCGAGGATTACTCGATGAAGGGGCGCACCTACAAATACTTCACCGGAACCCCCCTCTACCCCTTCGGCCACGGCCTCAGCTACACCTCCTTCGCCTACTCGGGCCTGCGGGTGCCCAAAGAGGTCAAGGCGGGGGAACCGGTCGAGGTCTCCGTCACCGTGACCAACACCGGCCGGCGCGCCGGCGACGAGGTGGTCCAGCTCTACCTCACCGACCGGGAGGCTTCCGTGCCGGTGCCGGTCCGGAAGCTGGCGGGCTTCCGCCGCGTTCATCTCCAGGCGGGGGGGGCGCAGCGGGTGACGTTTTCGATCGACCCCCGGGACCTGTCGCTCATCACCGACGACACGCGCCGGGTGATCGAGCCGGGGGTTTTCGACCTCTCCGTCGGGGGGAAGCAGCCGGGGTTCTCCGGCACGGCCGACGCCGCGACCACGGGGGTGGTCTCGGGGCGGTTCACCGTCACGGGCGGCCCCGTGGAGCTGGAACTGTAGAAAGGTTCCGCGCGGGCGCGGCCGGGTCGCGCCCGCGCGGGAAAATCAGGACAACGCCCCGAGCCGCTCCCATTCCGATTCCGAGCGGGCGATGCAGTCCTCGATCGCCAGCCCCTGGAAGTAATTGCCCGTAAGCCCCAGCCCCAGCCCTTCGAGCCGCCGGTCGATTTCGGCGACGACCCGGGCGTGCCCGACGCGGGGGGCGGGAAGCAGGGTCCGCTCCTCGGCCGGGTCCTCGAGGTCGCCGGGGGAAACCCGCAGCAGGTCCGAGATGCGGGCGATCTTCTCCTCCCGTCCCAGGCCCTCCCGGAAGTGGAAGGCGAAGGCGCGCCAGTCCGGGTCGGGAAAGGGATCGCGGGTGACGACCGAGAAGAAGACGTCGTCCACCGGCACCACGAAGGCGCACTCCGGCATCCAGCAGCGCCCGCGCCGGACGCGCGCGCCGAAGCTCTCGACGGCCACCTCCCCGATGGCCGCGACCGCGGCGGAGAGCTCCGGAGCGAGGTCCCGCACCAGCCGCGCCGCCTCCCGGTGCGTCGCCGCGAGCACCGGAACGCGGGTCTCGATCTCCTCCCCGCCGTCGGTACGGAGGACGAAGCCGTCCCCCGCGCGGCGGATCGCCGCGACCCCCGTCCCGGTCCTGATTTCGATCTTCTCGTGGGCGGCGATGGCGGCGCAGATCTCCCCGAGGCCGCCCGGGAGCCCGAAACTCCGGGGGAACTCCTCGCGCCGCGGGCGCTTCTTGAACAGGGACCCGGGGCCCGACACGGGGAAGCCGTCGGCCCGCTGCGAGGGAACGGCGGCGAAAAAGGGGGAGAGCACCCGGCGGAAATTGCCCC
>CAZWXG010000213.1:0-3400 GCA_964637825.1 uncultured Acidobacteriota bacterium | reverse complement strand
CGCCACCGCCGCGGCAATCACCGCCGGGAGCAGCGGATCCTCGCAGGTTGCGGGCGACCGCCCGGGGGCGGCCCCGGTCGCCGGCGCGATGACCGGACCGGCGGGTTTTTGGCCCGCACGATCCAGGCGTTTGAAGAAAAACCCGGTGGCAGTAGAGAGCAGGCTGAGCCCGGCCAGGGCCGTCAGGACAATCGCCACCCCCAGTGCCAGAAAACCGAGAACCTCACCCCAGGACGATTGCGCCGCGAGCGCCGGGACCTTCGCCTGGAGCTGGGATAAAGCAAGACCCAAAGAGGAGCCAACCATAAGGCGTCATTCTGCAGGAACGCGAAAGCTGCACTGTTTTCAGGCACATGCCCGGATGCACTCATTTCATATTCTTATACTCATAAGTCCATCCATTAGGCATTATAATATATCCCGGCGGGAAATCCCATGGAAATCGTGGCTCCCGGAGCGGGGGCCGGGATCCCCACCGCTTCACCCGGCTCCATCGGAGGAAGCCTCCCACCCGGAAATGGAACCTAAACCGGGGCGCAAGCGTACCCGGCCGCTCCTTCAGCGGCCTGCAAGCTCCGGGGGAACCTTTTCCGGGAGCCATTTCCAGAGGCGCTCGGGCATGAACTGGCGCTGCAGCCCGGGATTGATGCGGTCGCCGATGGCCACCGCGCGGAAGAAACGCCGCCAGTATTCGGCGTAGGGATCGCTCGCGGCGGTCCGCCCCGGCAGCCGCCCCCGGGTGCGCAGCGCCGCGAGCACCGCCGGTTCCAGTTCCGCCGCCGTCGTCGTCCGTCCGTCGTAGTGGAGGGCGGTTCCCCGCCCGACATCGCAGATCAGCCACCGCTCGTGCGGCAGACGGGAGCGGAAATGGGGCGCCAACAGGACCGTTACGTTGTACTGCGGTTGGAAGCTGGCCCACAGCAGGCCGTCCTCCAGCGCTTCGAAACGCAGCAGTCCCTTGTACCGGTGCGTCTCCCTCCCCACCCTGCGGACCAGGTCCTGAAACCGGCGGATATCGGGATCCGCGAGATGGCCGCGCACCCGCCCCCCGGCCTCCGTGACCTTGAGGCAGGTGCGGAACATCAGCCGTTCGCCGCCGGGGGCCTCGGCCAGGAAGACCCGGACGAATTCGCCGGGGACCGCCTCCCCGGCCGCCCGCAGCCGCTGTCCGAACGCCTCGGTCAGGGTGAAATCGGTGACCACCGGAACCGGCTTATCGAAAAGCCCGGACCCTCCGGGCGCTCCCGGAGGCAGAAAATCGTCGGGCCGCAGGTCGCCGCGGAGGGCGGTCTCGTATGCGCTCCACAGTCCGGCCAGGGTGCCGTCGTATTCGTAGATCACGGCGATGCCGCCCCCCCGGCCGTCAGCCGCTGCCGGGACGGCGCGACGGGCAAGAGCGGTGCCCCGCCCGGGTCGCCCCAGCCGGGCAGCAGCGGCTGCCGCAACGCGGCGACCGGCCGCCGGTCCAGAAGCCGGAGCCGCAGCGCCTGCCGCCGGCCCAGCAGGTCTTCCACCGGCATCCGCCCGCCGCAGGTAATGAAATAGGCCGCCCGCTTGAGCACCACCCCGAATTTTCCCAGCGTCTCGAAATCGAGCGCCCCCCAGCGCCGGGCGGCGACGATGCGCCGCGCCGAGACCAGCCCGATTCCCGGCACCCGCAGGAGCATCCGCGGGTCGGCACGGTTGACCTCGACCGGGAAGTGCTCGAGATGCCGGAGCGCCCAGTTCACCTTGGGGTCCACCTCCGCGTCGAGAAAGGGCTCCCCGGGGCTCAGCAATTCCTCCGCCTCGAACTGGTAGAGGCGCATCAGCCAGTCGGCCTGGTAGAGGCGGTGTTCGCGCAAAAGCGGCGGCTGCGCGACGACGGGCAACAGCGGGGCTTCATTGACCGGGACGTACGCCGAATAGTAGACGCGCTTGAGCGCCACCCGGCGGTACAGCCCCTCGGACAGGCGCAGGATCTGGTAGTCCGACTCGGGGCTGGCGCCGATGATCATCTGGGTGCTCTGTCCGGCGGGTGCGAAGGAGGGCGCCCGCCGCGACTGCCGACGCTCGTCGCGGTTGGCCTCGATGGCCGTGCCGATCCGCTTCATCGGCGCCAGGATCCCCTCCCGGTGCTTGTCCGGGGCCAGCCGCCGCAGCGACTCCGACGACGGCAGCTCGATGTTGACGCTGATCCGGTCGGCCAGGAGCCCGGCCCGGCGCACCAGTTCGGGACTGGCGCCGGGGAGCACCTTCAGGTGGATGTAGCCGCGGAAACCTTCGGCCTCCCGCAGCCGCCGGCAGACCTCGCACAGCCGCTCCATGGTGTAGTCGGGGCTACCCACCACCCCGGAGCTCAGGAAAAGGCCCTCGATGTAGTTGCGGCGGTAGAACTGGCTGGTCAGGTCGACGATCTCCCCGACCGTGAACGTCGCCCGCGGGATATCGTTCGAACGGCGGTTGACGCAGTAGGCGCAATCGTAGACGCAGGTGTTGGAGAAGAGAATTTTGAGCAGGGAAATGCAGCGGCCGTCGTCCGACCAGCTGTGACAGCACCCGCCCGGCAGGGTCGTTCCCTGGCCGCGCCCCTCCGCCCCCGGCCCCCGGGACGAACCGCTCGAAGCACAACTGGCGTCGTATTTCGCCGCCCCGGCCAGAATCGTCAATTTCCCTGCGGTATCCATCGTGTTTCAGGATAACGAATGGGACGGCAACCCGTCCAACCCGTTTTTCGGCCGCCCCCCCTGGTCCCGATAGCAGCCGGAAACCGGTGGGGCTACTCGGGGTCCCCGTCCTCCGCGCCGTCGTCCGTCGCGGCCGCCAGGACCTCTTCCGCCAGCGCGGCGTCCTCCTCCCCGATGAAGAGCTGCACCCCGCGGGCGAAGGCGAGGGCGGGGTCGACCGACCCGCAGTCGTCCGCATTCAGGTACGATTCGATGCCGCTGGCCAGCAGCAGCTGCCGGACGATCCCCGCTTCCGCGCGCGAATGGAATTCCCGGCACAGCACCCGTCGTTTCATCTCATCCCCCCCGGGATATCCGTTTCCAGGCGCGGCCGGCCGGCACGGAACGTCACCCCCGCCGGAGGGGGAAGAGCCGTTCGGATCGCGCCGCCCCGCAACGGGGGCATTTCGGGTCGTACCACGAAATGCGCGCCCGGCACCCGGGGCAGCTCCAGCGCTCCTCCTCGTGCCGGGTCCAGGGCGCGATTCCCTTCTCCCGCAGGCCGCGGCAGTTTTCCAGCACCTCCGCGTGGTGCGCCATCCCGTCGTTGTTGAAGTCGGTGACGCGCTTGCAGGGGAAGTCGCCGCAGTCGGCGCAGCGGGTCACCCCCGGTTTCGTTTCGGCGCACTCCCGCATGGAGCATTTCCGGCAGAAGGTCGCGACCCGCCCGCCGCCGATGCAGCCGTCGCACTGCA
>CAZWXG010000212.1:0-3415 GCA_964637825.1 uncultured Acidobacteriota bacterium | reverse complement strand
GCGCGTACTTCGGGTCCTTCATCGTCTTCTGGAAGAGGGGCTCGAAGGTCTCGTGCGGGTTCAGGTGCATGTGAAGGGTCACGCTCTTTCCCGTCGGCTTGTCGATGAAGATCGTCTTCTTCTCCGCCTCCGGGAGGAGGGTGATGTCCCCCTGCTGGCGGAAGGCGCCGAACTCGCCGCGCGCACCGGTGATGTAGGCCAGCGCCATCGCCTGGCAGCAGTGGTGCGACGTCTTCACCTGGATCCCCTGCCGCACCGGGAGCCGCTCGCCGTACAGGGCGCGGAAGGCCTCCTGGGCCATGCGGAAGGCGAAGGCGGCGCCGCCGGCGCAATAACCGTGGACCTTGAGGACCTCGGCGAAGGTGATCTCGACCGTCTCGTCGGGGGTAATGCCGAAGAGGGCCGAATTGGGGGACCGCATCCGGATCACGGCGTGCGGGATGCCCACCCGGCCCGCGGCCTTCCAGGCGGGGTCATCGGCGGCCAGGAGGCCGCACGAGCAGCCGGCGGCGGCCGCGGCGGCGAGAAAACGCCGGCGGCTGGGGAAACGGAGAAGATCGGCGGCGTGGGATTTCGGGTCATTCATGGGGCGGGCTCCTGTGGCTTTCGGGTCATCTCTTGATAAATCGCTTTACGCAGCACGGCATTCATCATATTTATAAGTCATTTCGGGGGAAACGGGAATGGGCACGTTGGCGGTCGAAGGGTTTCACACCATCCTCCTCTGCCGCAGGTGGGAGGAGTGCGTCGCGTTTTACCGGGATCTCTTCGGCTTCAGGACCGTGGACTCCGGCCCCGGCTTCGTCGAAGTCGAGGTCGCGCCCGGGTCGCACATCGGCCTGGTCCGGCGCAGAAAAGGGGGCCCCCCCGAAGGGGGCGATTTCGCCCTCGCGCTGACCTTCCGCGTCCCCGACCTCGAAAAGGCGCGCGAGTTCCTCGCGGCCCGTGCCCCGGGGGTGGGGGACATCATCGACCACCCCTGGGGCGCGCGCCTGTTCCGGATGCAGGACCCCGAGGGAAGACCCCTGGAAATCTGGACACGTTAAAAAAAAACCGGGACGTCCCACTCGTTTCCCTATTATCCCCGCATGGCGGAAGACACGGGACGACACGGCCGGAGACAACCACCGGTTTCGCCCCCCATCCCCGGGCCGAATCCCGGCCCGGGAAATGGGAAACGTGTGGGACGTCCCGCTTTTTACAGCTTGATTCCCAGCCGCTCCCAGACCGACTCCCCCTCGGCGATCTTCTTCGCCTTCAGGTGCCGGTAGGTGCTGAGCAGGAACCAGGCGAGCGGGAGGACGCCGAAGACGATGATGACCGTGTCGGGCACGATCCGCACGAGGCCCAGCACCCCGACCAGCGGGCGCTCGAAGAAGCTCACATCGCGCGCCACCCAGAGCCCCGCCTTGTAGCTCGTCCAGACCTGGGCGATGCCGACCGGGAAGAGGGTGCCGAGCGTCATGGTCAGCAGCCCGGCGTTCAATCCCCAGAACGATACCTTGAGCAGACGGTCGTTCCAGTGCCGGCGCTCGATCAGGCCGCGCCAGGAGAAGAGGAGAAGGGCGATCGAAAGCATGCCGTAGACGCCGAAGAGCGCCCCGTGCCCGTGGTTGACCGTCAGGTAGGTCCCGTGCTCGTAGTAATTGACCAGCGGGAGGTTGATCAAAAAGCCGAAGACGCCGGCCCCGAGGAAGTTCCAGAAGGAGCTGGCGACCAGGAAGTACATCGGCCACTTGTAAGGGAACTCCCGCCCCTCCTTGCGGATCGATTTGTACTCCATCAGCCCCCGCACCACCAGCCCGAACAGGGGCACCGGCTCCATCGAGGAGAAGACCGAGCCGATGGCGAGCCAGAGCGACGACCCCCCGTACCAGAAGTAATGGTGGGCGGTCCCCAGGATGCCGCCCAGGAACACGATCGCGGCGGTAAAGTAGGCCACCCGCAGCGCACCCCGGGCCGAGACCAGGTTCATGGCCACCAGGAGCACCGAGATGACGGCCACCCCGAAAAACTCGAAGATGCTCTCCACCCAGATGTGGACCACGAACCAGCGCCAGTAATCGGCCACCGTCAGGTGGGACCCGCGGGCGAAGAAGAGGCCGAAGGCGAAGAAGACGACCACGAGGATGGCGCTCAGGACGTAGAAGTGGACCAGCTGGCGGAAGTCGGGGTCCTGGATCCGCTGGGTGCGGTCGGACACCGCCCGGTAGACGATCAGGAGCCACCCCACCAGGCCGACCAGGAGGAGGATCTGCCAGAACCTCCCCAGTTCCAGGTATTCCCACCCCTGGTGCCCGAACCAGAACCACCCCTCGCCGAACATCCCGTTGATCCCGAGCACCTGCCCCACCAGGCTGCCGACGGCGACGAGGAGGACCGCCCCGAACAGGATTTCGACCAGCAACCTCTGTTTCCGGGGCTCGCGCCCCCCGACGATGGGGGCCAGGTAGATCGACGAGGCGATCCAGGTGGTGGCGATCCAGAAGATGGCCAGCTGCAGGTGCCACGACTTGGCCCAGCTGTAGGGGATCAGGCTCCCCACGATCGGGATGTAGAAGCTCCCCGGGTGGACCGTGTAGTGGGCCAGCAGCCCGCCGAAGCTCGTCTGGACCAGGAAGAGGAGGATGACGACCAGGAAGAATTTGGCCGCCGCCAGCTGGCTCGGCGTCAGCGGCATGTCGATGAGCTTGTCGGCGAGCGGCACCCCCTTCGGCTCGCCGTACCAGAGCCCGTCGCGGTGCACCCAGAAGATGAAGAGGCCCAGGGTGACGAACAGGGAGATGATCCCCGCGAGGGTCCAGACGTAGGTCTCCGCCGTGGCGATGTTGCCGACCCCGGGCTCGTGGGGCCAGTTGTTGGTGTAGCTGTAGTCGGAGCCGGGGCGGGCGGCCGAGGCGACCCAGGCGGTCCAGAAGAAGAAGCGCCCCAGCTGCAGGCGCTCCTCCGCGGTCGGGACCGTCCCGGGGAGGAAGCCGTAGCCGGTGTCGCCGTCCCGGAAGGTGCGTTCCCAGAACTCGAGGTTTTCCGCGAGCGCCGCCTCCTGGGCCGGTTCCAGCCGGAGGAGGTCCGCGTCCGCGTCATAGGCGTTGGCCTTCATCATCCGGCGCGTCCGGATGTCGACGAGGTCCTTCTCCTCTCCGCCCAACTCCCCGTAGGGGCGCCCGTAGGCCCCGAGCGCCAGCTCTTCCCGCACCCTCACCCCGGTACGGTGCAGGGTGACGGCCGAAAACTCCATCCCCCGCTGCGACCCGTGCCCCCAGACGCTGCCGTGGTCCATCAGCCCGTAGCGCTGGAAGACGTCCTGCCCGGCGAGAATATCGGCCTTCGTGAACAGCTCCCCGCCGTCCGGCCCGAGGACCCGCCCGGGATAGGGGGGCGCCTGGCGGTTGGCGAAAAACCCGCCCAGGAGCAA
>CAZWXG010000211.1:0-3433 GCA_964637825.1 uncultured Acidobacteriota bacterium | reverse complement strand
CTGGAAAGGCTGCTGCAACTGTCGGGTCGAAAAAATATTCGAATAGGTGGACCAGTGCGGATTCCGGCGAAGTTGGCCATCCATTCCGGTGATGTTGGCCACCCCCCGGAGCGAAGCGACGCTGGGTTGTTTTAATATTCACCTACATGGCCAACTTCCGTCAATAAAAACCCAAGCAGTAGAGGGCGACATCATTGCCTTTCTGTAATAAAAGCCTGCAACATAGTAGAACATCTACTATGTTGCAGGGTATCCCCGGTTCGGGATTTCTCAAGACAACTCCATGCCAGACACACCAGCATCCTGCTTTGCTTTCGAAGTGGACTGATTGCGTTGATGCTTCCACTCGTTTTCCATGCGCATGAGCCGGTAGCGCAGGTAGGCGCAATATTCCGAATCGGGCTTCATCGTCTGGACTTCGTCAAGAACCGGCGCAAAGTACTTCAGGCTGACGATCATGGTGCGGGTCTCGTTATTGCGCCAGGAAACATATTTGCGGACGCATCCGATCAGGATCGCGCACTCAATCCATTCGAGGCCTATCCCACGGCCAAACCATTCGCGCACAAGAATCTCGTCTGCCGCGGAAGCCGACGGTTTAACGCAGGCGCGATCCTGCAGCATCTTTCTGATTTTCGAGACAAACTCGGCAAAATCGTTGGTCGTCGGCTCCTGTGTATGTCTTTGATAAGGCCAAAAGTCTTCCTCAACTTCAATCGCCCCGTTGCCCAGAGGGCTTTTGCCAAAACGGAACCGGCAGATACCGGCCGTTTGCATCTCACGAAGATAGAGCCGCACGGTGTGCTGTGCTCTATTGACGCTTTTTGCCAGTTGCGTGAGGCTGCCTTCAAGCACTCCGGTGTCTCGTCGCGCATTCAGGCAGAGGTAGATAAAGAGCCGGAAGGCTCCATCGCTGAGCAGATCCAGTGCCTTCTGCACTTCGGCTCCGGCCGCAAACCAACCTCGAGGATTCTTCAGGATAAGCGTCTCAGAGCTCATACACCCTCCTTCCCGGAAGCCTGTAGGGCCTTCTTGACCGGCCGCATGGTATCGCCGGAGAGCGTAAGTCTGTAACTGTTGGAAAGGATCCGCTCCATGACAGCATCCGCCAGCGTGGGGCTGCCAATCAGGTCATGCCAGTTCTCCACCGGAAACTGGCTGGTCAGCACAGTAGAGCGGGACCCACCCCGATCATCCATGACCTCCAGGAAGTGGCGTCGTTCCATTTCACTCAGCGGTGTAAGACCCCAGTCGTCCAGGCCCAGAACATCGATTCGCGCCAACTTGGACAGAAGACGATCAAAGCTGCCATCAGCATAGCCGATGGCCAGCTGCCGGAAAAACTTGGGAGCCGAAGCATAATAGGCCGTGTACCCTTTGCGACAGGCCTGCTCCAGCAGCGCACAACACAGGTAGGTCTTGCCGAGACCGGAGGCGCCGCTAATGGTGATGTTGTGATGCTGCTTCACCCAATCGCACGAGGCCAGGCTGCGCATCAGCGACTTATCCAGCTGTCGCTGATGACGGTAATTGATATCTTCCATGCATGCCGGCATCTTCAGCCGGGCCTTGCGGAGCCGCGAAGCCACGGCACGGTTTTCGCGCCAGAGCCACTGCGCGTCCACCAGCACGGCGAGGCGGTCTTCAAAGCTGAGTGAAGATGCTTCGGGATTCCGGATCTGCTCCTCGAGCGCTTGCGCCAGACCATGCAGTTTTAAACTGTAGAGCTTTTCGAATGTTTGTTCTCGCATCAGGCTTCAACCTCCTTCCCGTAGTAGGTCGCGCCGCGGACATTGGCGTGGGTCTCCTGATGGGCTGGGGGAACGTCGGGCTCTTCCAGCGGCTGGCGATCAAACCCGGTCGCGAGCATCGATTTTATGCTGCGGTAGGAACAAGCGTTCATGGCGACGGCACGGTGGCAGGCGGCTTCGAGGCGTTCGTTCGAGTAGCGCCTGCCGAAGCGAAGCACTCCCAGGCAGGATCTATAGCCGAGTTCGGGATGTCTCCGGGATTGAAGAATACGTTCGATCAGAACTGCAGTCGACGGTCCGACGGCCCGCCCCTTTTCCACAAAGCGCTCCATCGTCCACTCCAGATCCTGATGCTTCAGAGGACGGTGTTCGGCCAAGGTGCTGTGCTTTCCGACAACGTTGCTGCGAACATGTGTGGCGATGCGACGTCCTTTACGAACGATCTCAATGCTGGTCTCCAGGATGCGGGCCTCGAGCTCTTCGCGAACGTATTGGTAAGGAACGCTGTAATAGTGACCATCGATATCGACGTGATAGTCCATGTTTACTCGGACGTTCTTATATCGGACAAAGCGGAACGGTTCCGCCGGCAGGGGCTTGAGCATCGGCTTTTCGAGCGTCTCAAACAGCTTGGCGCGCGTGGTGTCCAGTTTGCGAAACCTGCGGTTGTTCAGGCGGACGAGCAACTCGCGGATAGCCGCATTCAGCTCGCTGAGGGCGAAGAACGTGTGGTGACGCAACGCCGCCAGGATCCATCGCTCCACAATCAGAACCCCCGCTTCCACTTTCGCCTTGTCCCGTGGTTTGCGAACCCGGGCCGGAATGACCACGGTGCCATAATGAGCCGCCCAGTCGGCATAGGTGGGATTAAGCTCGGGATCGTAGTAGCAGGCATCCTTGATGCCCGTTTTCCAGTTGTCGGGAACGGTGATAGTCGCTACACCCCCGTAAAACTCCGCGGTGCGGGTATGCGAACCGATCCAGGAGAACAGATCGCGCTTCCAGGTCGCCTCGGCGTAGGTATAGTTGCTGGCGCCCAGCACAGAAACGAATATGGAGGCGTTCCGAATCTCGCCGGTATCCTGATCGACAATAGGCACGGTCGGCCCGGCATGGTCCACGAACATCTTTTCGCCGGCGTGGTGCTCCTGGCGCAGGACAACATCGATCTTGCGGGCCCAGCGCCGGTAAAGCTCACAAAACTGGCTGTACTGATAACCGTCAGGATGCGCTTGTTTGTATTCGTCCCAAAGCAACTGCAGGGTCACATGCTTGTGGCGGCGGAGCTCCTCGTGCATCCAGGCAAAATCCGGAGTGACCGATTTGGGCGGGGCCACTTTAACGATCCCGGGCGGGAAAAGAAGCTCTTCCAGCGCCTCGTCGTCCAGGTCGGGGACCAGGGGCCACGTGCTCAATCCGGCCTGGCTTGCCCTGTAAACGTAATTGGCGACGCTACTTCGGGGAATGGAACAGCTGCGGGCGATCGCCCGGTCTTTTAAACCCAAACCGAACTTTAAACGTAAGACTTCTCGTATCTTGCGCATGGACAATCTCCGTGCTGGCATCGGATTCTTCCTCCTTTGGGAAGTACCCTACCAGCGGTTGTCCAGCGCCGCTTACGCTTTTCAAAGCATTCCGGGATGTTGGCCGTCTATTCCGGTGCGATGTTGGCCATCCATTCC
>CAZWXG010000210.1:0-3481 GCA_964637825.1 uncultured Acidobacteriota bacterium | reverse complement strand
CCCCGCCCGGCTACCTCTTTTGAGCCACGAGGCGCGTAATGCGCTCGACCGGCCCCTTGGGACTCCAGTCGGGCCGCGCCATGACATTTTCGTATCGAAGGATGAGGAAGCGGTCGAACATCTTCAGCACCGGATTGGCCGTGTGCCCGCCGCGCCCGGAGGGTTGGTCGTCATCATCATACTGCTCCCACACGATCAGGCCTCCGCTGCGGAGGGAGGCGTCGAGCCTCGCGATGAAGGCGGGATCCTGGAATGGCCCCCAGGCATAGGAAAGCACGATCAGGTCCCACTGGCCGGTCCCGTAATCGAAGGTTTCCGAAGCGGATGGAATCGTCCGCAAAGGCAATCCCGCCTTCTTCGCGGCGAATTGGGCCGCTTCCAAACCCTTGGCGGAAATGTCGAAGCCCGTAACCTGCCACCCCAGTTGCGCCAGAAAGACCGCGTTCCGCCCCTGACCCATGCAGACATCCAGGGCCTTGCCGGGAGGGAGTTTCCCGACCGTTGCGGCCAGGAGCGCGTTCGGCTTCCGGCTGTAGCCCGCGCCCGGGTTCGTGTATATGTAGTCAAAAAGGATCGCGGAAACCTCGGGCCGGGTCGCAAACGACTCGTTCAAAACCTGGCGCGCCTGTTCGACCTCGCCGTCACTCCTCCCCTCCTGCTTCAGTTTCCCGAGGTAGGCGACAAAGGGGGAGACTCCGCTTTCGGGCGCACTCCTGGACCACTCCAAAAACGATTCCTCGATGGTCGACGGATCCCAGGGGGGCTGGGACATCAATGCGCCGCACACGAGAGCCTGGGCAACCAGCAAGGCCGGCACTCCCGCCACCCACTTTTTGTCGAGCATCAGTCTCCCCCGGGAAAGCTTCGTGTCCTGGTCCCCATTATAGACACAAGGATCCCCGGGAAACGGAGTTTTCCGGGCGGCAGGGTGCCGGGGCCGCCGGGCCTTCAGCATTGACAAATCGGCATCGATCGACTTATTGTATTCCATAATAGATCGATGGAGTTTCTGTCATGCAATCGGTAACCGTTTCGCCCAAATTTCAAATCGTCATCCCAAAGACTATCCGGAAAGCTTTGCAGCTCCGGCCCGGCCAGAAATTGCGGATTGTCGAATACGCCGGACGCATCGAGCTCGTACCGGAGCGCGATATCAGCGAACTGCGCGGCTTCGTCAAGGGCATTGATACCGCTTTCCGCAGGGAGGAGGACAGGGCATGAACCTTGTCGATTCCTCCGGGTGGCTCGCGTACTTCGCCGATGAGCCCAACGCCCGGCACTTTTCCGCCCCCCTTGCCGATCCGGATGCGCTCGTCGTTCCGACGATCACCCTGTACGAAGTTTTCAAGGTCATTCTGCGGGAGGCCGGCGAGAATCAGGCCATTCAGGCGGTCGCGGCCATGCAGAAAGGAAGGACGGTCGATCTGAGCCCGTCGCTGGCCATCGCAGCGTCGCGCCTCAGCCTCCGGCACCAGATTCCCATGGCCGACAGCATCATCCTGGCTACGGCGCAGGCGTTTGATGCCCTCGTCTGGACCCAGGATTCCGACTTCAAGGACCTGGAAAAAGTGAAGTACTTCCCCAAAAAATAAAACGCCCTCCCTTGAAAAAGACCTTCGGGACGGACCCCGGATGTCACTCCCTCCCCTTATCCTGTTTCCGTAACAGGACAAACCCATACAGGGAGGGGACAACATGAGCGAGAGCGAGGACTTTTTCACCACCTGCGACTGGTGCGGCCGCGAGATCGCCTACGGCAACGCCATGGTCACCATCAACCACAACATCGAACAGGTCGATCTTACCGGGGACGCCCCGGACGGCGTCGTCACGGTGATCTCGAGCGAGAGCCTGCTCGAGCTGTGCGCCGAGTGCGGGAACCGGCTGGACACCGGGACGCTCCAAAGCCTCCTGGTCGTCTCCGGCCCCCCCTGGGAGAAATCGGAACCCTTATTATCTTGACAGTGCTACGTTGCACTGTTATATTAAGGGCACCATGACCCACGACATCTACGATCTCAAGGGGCTGTGCGCGGCATCGGGGGTGACCCCGCGGACGGTGCACTTTTACATCCAGCAGGGGCTCCTCCCCGCGGCCGGTTCGGCCGGGCCGGGACCCAAATACGGCGCGGGGCACGCGGCGAGGCTCAGACTGATCAAGTTACTGCAAAAAGAGCACTTGCCCCTGGCCGAGATCCGCCGCCGGATCGAGCCCCTCGACGACGGGGAGGTCCTCGACCTGCTCCGGGACCAGGAGCGCAGGCCGGCCCCGGCCTCGGCCGTCGACTACATCCGGAGCGTCCTCGGGAGCTCCCCTTCCCTGGCCCAGGACTCGTGCAGGATGATGACCCTGGAACCGAGTCCGTCCTACCAGTCCCGTCCCCTCGCGGAGCGCTCCCGGTGGGACCGCATCACCCTGGCGCCCGACGTCGAGCTGCACGTCCGGCGCCCGCTCACGCGCAGTGACCATAAAAAAATCGACACCCTGATCCAGCTCGCCAGGGACATCCTTACGGAGGAATGACCATGAACATCCGATCCGATCGCACCCTCATCCGCACCGCGGGGGGGAGCCGCCGCTACGCCCTGGTGAAACTGACCGCACCGACGCTCCCACCCAGGGAGGGGCGCTTGCCCGCCAACATCTCCTTCGTCCTGGACCGTTCGGGCTCCATGCACGGGGACCGGAAATTCGAACTGGTGCGGGAGGCGGTCGACAAGGCGCTCGGGCTCCTCCAGGAAGACGACCGGTTCAGCGTCGTGGTGTACGACGACCGGATCGACCTCCTGATGGAATCGACCCCCGCCTCGGCGGAGGCGAAGCAGGCGGCGCGCGCGAAGCTGGCGAGAATCTCCCCGCGGAACTCGACCGACCTCGGGGGCGGGTGGCTGCGCGGGTGCGAACAGGCCGCCCTTTACGGCAACGACGACGTCCCGGCCAAATGCCTCCTCCTGACCGACGGCCTGGCCAACGTGGGGATCATCGACGGGGACGAACTGGGGCGGCACGCCGCGGAACTGAGAAAGCGGGGGGTGCTGACTTCGACCTTCGGCGTCGGGAGCGATTTCGACGAGGTGCTGCTGCAGAAGATGGCAAACGGCGGGGGCGGCCACTCCTACTACGTCCAGAAAGCGCTCCAGATCCCCGATTTCCTGACGAGCGAACTGGGGGAAACGCTGGAAGTGGTGGCCCGCGGCGCCTCTTTGCGGCTCTCGCTCCCGCCGGACGTGACCGCCGAGCCCCTCAACCCCTACGCCTGCGAGCGCTCGGGGGACACGGTCGCGATCGATCTCGGCAACCTCGTCTCGGGCCAGGAGCTGGCCCTCGTCCTCGAATTCCGCTTCCCCGCGGGCCTGCCGGGCGGCAGACTCTCCGTCGGGTTCTCCCTTGCCGACCGGGAAGGCGCCCTCGACTTCCCCCCGGCCACCCTCGACTGGACCTTCGCCGACCACGCCGCCAACGACCGCCAGATGAGAGACC
>CAZWXG010000209.1:0-3517 GCA_964637825.1 uncultured Acidobacteriota bacterium | reverse complement strand
CGAGCGGATCGAGAAGATCAACGAGATCATCGAAGTCGAGATGGAGAAGATCAAGGTGGACCGCAACATCCAGGGGCGCGTCAAACGCCAGATGGAGCGGGCCCAGAAGGAGTACTACCTCAACGAGAAGATGAAGGCGATCCAGAAGGAGCTCGGCCGCAAGGACGAAAAGAGTGAACTGGACGACCTGAAGAAGCAGCTCGAAGCGGCCAAGCTGCCGAAAGAGGCTCACGAAAAGGCCACCAAGGAGATTCAGCGGCTGGAGATGATGCCGCCGATGTCGGCCGAGTCGATCGTCTCCCGCACCTATCTCGACTGGCTCCTGGCGGTGCCCTGGAACAAGAAATCGAAGGAGATCCGGGACATCAACTGGTCCGGCAAGGTGCTCGAGGAGGACCATTACGGCCTGGAGAAGGTCAAGGACCGGATCCTCGAGTTCCTCGCCGTCCGCAGCCTGGTCAAGAAACCCCAGGGAACCATCCTCTGCTTCGTAGGCCCTCCCGGGGTCGGCAAGACCTCCCTGGGCAAATCGATCGCGCGGGCCACGGGGAGGAAGTTCGTCCGCCTCTCGCTCGGCGGGGTGCGCGACGAGGCCGAGATCCGGGGCCACCGCCGGACCTACATCGGCGCCCTCCCGGGCCAGATCATCCAGTACATGAAGAAGGCGGGGACCAAGAACCCGGTGTTCATGCTCGACGAGGTCGACAAGATGAGCATGGACTTCCGCGGGGACCCTTCGGCCGCCCTGCTCGAGGTGCTCGACCCGGAACAGAACCACATGTTCGTCGATCACTACCTCGACGCCGAGTTCGACCTTTCGATGGTGATGTTCATCGCGACGGCCAACGTCCTGCACACCATTCCGCGGGCGCTGCAGGACCGGATGGAGGTCATCCAGCTCTCCGGGTACACGGAGAACGAGAAACTGGAGATCGCCAAGCGGTTCCTGGTCAAAAAGCAGATCGAGGCCAACGGGCTGACGGCGGAGCAGATCCGGTTCACCGACGAAGCGCTCCTGGAGATCATCCGCAGGTACACGCGCGAATCGGGCGTCCGGAACCTGGAGCGGGAAATCGCCAACGTCTGCCGGAAGACGGCCAAGCGCATCGTCACCTCCGAGCTCGCGACGAGCGACATCACCCCCGAAACGGTGGAAAAGCTCATGGGCCGGCCGAAGTTCCGGATGCAGGCGATCAGCGAAATCAACCAGGTCGGCCTGACGACGGGCCTGGCCTGGACCGAGGTCGGGGGCGAGGTGCTGCAGACCGAGGCGACCCTCATGGAGGGGAAGGGCCAGCTGACCCTGACCGGGAAGCTGGGAGAAGTCATGCAGGAGTCGGCGCGGGCGGCCATGACCTTCGTCCGGAGCCGGGCGGCCGAGTACGGCATCGGCCGGGAGTTCCACCGGAGGATGGACCTGCACATCCACATCCCCGAAGGGGCGATCCCGAAGGACGGCCCTTCGGCCGGGATCACCCTGGCGACCACCATCGTTTCCGCCCTGACCCGGATACCGGTGCGCAGGGACGTCGCGATGACGGGGGAAATCACCCTGCGGGGGAAGGTGCTCCCGATCGGCGGCGTCAAGGAAAAGCTCCTGGCCGCGCACCGGGCGGGGATCAAGATCGTCCTCCTCCCCAGGGAAAACGAGAAGGATCTCGAGGACCTGCCGCCCGACATCCTGGAGGCCCTGGACGTTCACCTGGTGGAGACGATGGACGAAGTCCTCGAAATTGCGCTGGAGCGCAAGCCCGTGGCGAGCCAGATGTCCCCGATCTCGGACATCGGCGGCATGCGCCCCGGCGAGAATGTAGCTCACTGACTCTTTCCCGCAAAATTTCCCGTGGTCCATTCCGAATTCGTCACAAGCGCGGCATCTGAAAACGGCTTCCCGGCGCCGGGAATCCCCGAAGTGGTATTCGCAGGAAGGTCCAACGCCGGCAAGTCCAGCCTGATCAACCGGCTCACCGGCAACCGGGGTCTTGCCCGGACCAGTTCCACCCCGGGCAAGACCCAGAGCATCAATTTTTACCGGATCAACGGATCCTTCTATTTCGTCGATCTCCCCGGCTACGGCTACGCCAGGGCGGGAAAGTCGGCGATCCAGAGCTGGAAGGCCCTCATCGAGGGATATTTCCTGGGCCGAGCCGTGATCGCGCTGGCGATCCACATCGTCGATTCGAGGATGCCCCCGACCGACATGGATATCCAGCTGTCGGGATGGCTCGCCGGGCTGGGGGTCCCGCGGCTCGTCGTCGCGACCAAGTCCGACAAGTTGTCCAATAACCAGAAGGGCGCTCAGTTGCGCATCATTTCCGATTCGCTGGAGGAGAGTTCCGTCATCATGGCTTCGGCCGCAACCGGAACGGGCTCGAAGGAAATCTGGAAACGTATACTGGAAGCAACCGCAGTGGTCCCATCCTCAATCGAATAACGGTTCCCCGCCCCCGGCACGGGAGGCGGTCGGGAGCCATTCTCCCTCTGGAGGGAGCTCATGCCTGATACGACGCAAAGTCGAAATGCAAACGGCCGCGAAAACGGCCACCTGGACATTCGTGAACTGAAGGATATGAACATCGCCGCCCTGGCGGAGATCGCCAAGGGGCTCGGCGTCCCGGGCTACACCGGGATGCGGAAACAGGAACTGATCTTCCAGATCCTGAAGGCGCAGACCGAGGCGAGCGGCCTGGTTTTCTCCGAAGGGGTGCTGGAATGCCTCCCGGAGGGATTCGGGTTTCTGCGGGCCCCGGACTACAACTACCTGCCCGGGCCGGACGACATCTACGTGTCCCCGTCGCAGATCCGCAAATTCGACCTGCGGACCGGCGACACCGTTTCGGGGCAGATCCGCCAACCCAAGGAGGGGGAGCGCTATTTCGCCCTGATCAAGGTGGAGGCGGTCAACTTCGAGCACCCGGACGCGGCCAAGGACAAGATCTTCTTCGACAACCTGACCCCGCTCTACCCCAATGAACAGCTGAAGCTGGAAACGGGGCCGGGCAACCTCTCCGGCCGGGTCATGGACATGCTCGCCCCCATCGGCAAGGGGCAGCGCGGCCTGATCGTGTCCCCCCCGCGGACGGGGAAGACCATGCTGCTGCAGTCGATCGCCAACTCGATCTCCAAGAACCACCCCGAGGTGGACCTGATCGTGCTCCTGATCGACGAGCGCCCGGAGGAGGTCACCGACATGCAGCGGTCGGTGAAGGGGGAGGTCGTCGCCTCCACCTTCGACGAGCCGGCGTCGCGCCACGTGCAGGTGGCGGAAATGGTGCTGGAGAAGGCCAAACGCTTCGTCGAGCATAAGCGGGACGTGGTCATCCTCCTCGACAGCATCACGCGGCTGGCCCGGGCCTACAACACCATCGTGCCCCCGAGCGGGAAGGTCCTGTCGGGCGGCGTGGACAGCAACGCCCTGCAGCGGCCGAAGCGCTTTTTCGGCGCCGCGCGCAACATCGAGGAGGGGGGGAGCATCACCATCATCGCCACGGCCCTGGTGGACACCGGGAGCCGCATG
>CAZWXG010000208.1:1221-3521 GCA_964637825.1 uncultured Acidobacteriota bacterium | reverse complement strand
ACTCATCGACCGATTGCGGTGGCGCGTCCGGCGAATTACAATAGGGGCATGAAAATCAAAATCGGGATCAGTTCCTGCCTGCTGGGAAACCAGGTCCGCTACGACGGGGGGCACAAGCTGGACCGCTTCCTCACCGGAACGCTGGGCCAATACGTCGACTACGTCCCCGTCTGCCCCGAGGTCGAGTGCGGCATGCCCGTACCGCGGGAATCGATGCGGCTCGAGGGGGAGATCGAAGCCCCGCGCCTCGTCACCCACCGTACCCGGGAAGACAAGACCGGCCAGATGCTCGCCTGGGCCGGGAAGCGGGTCGGAGAGCTCGAAGGGGAGGGGCTGATGGGCTTCATCTTCAAGAGCGACTCCCCCAGCAGCGGGATGGAGAGGGTCAAGGTCTATGACGAAAAGGGGATGTCGGTGCGAAAGGGGGTCGGGCTCTTCGCCCGCCGCTTCATGGAGCACTTCCCCCTCCTGCCGGTCGAGGAGGAGGGGAGGCTGCACGACCCGGCGCTGCGCGAAAATTTCATCGAGCGCCTCTTCGCGCAGGCGCGCTGGCGCGATTTCGTCGGGGCGAAGCCCGACCGCGGCGGGCTGGTGGAGTTTCACGCGCGGCACAAGCTGCTGATCCTGGCCCACAGCACCCGCCACTACCAGGAGATGGGGCGCCTGGTCGCGGGGGCGAAGGGGGTTCCCTTCCCCGGACTCCTGGCCGACTACCAGCGGCTGCTGATGGAGGCGCTGAAACTGCGGGCCACCCCGAAAAAGAACACCAACGTGCTGATGCACATGGCCGGGTATTTCAAAAAGAGGCTGACGCCGGATGAAAAGGCGGAACTCGGGGAGATCCTCGACCTCTACCGCACGGAGCAGATCCCGCTCGTCGTCCCGGTCACCCTGATCCGGCATTACGTGCGCAAGTACGACGAGGCCTACCTCCGGGACCAGGTGTACCTGAACCCGCACCCGGCCGAGCTGCAGCTGCGCAACCACGTGTAACGGACTCCGGGGCGAACGCGTGCCCGAAAGGGAACCGATGTCGGAAAGAGCGGGGAGGAGGAAGAGCCGGCGGTGGGCCGTCCCCCTCGGCAATTCCTTCCGGATCGCCGCCCGCACCCTCTGGGCGCACAAGCTCCGGTCGGCGCTCACGATCTTCGGCATCGTCATCGGGATCGCCGCCGTCGTCCTGATCGGCGCGACGCTCGGGGTCATCCGCGACATCGCCGCCAGGAGCACGGCCCAGACCATCGGTGCGGACGCCTACACCATTTCCCGCGTCGCCGCCTCCGGCCGGCTCAACCGCCGGGAGCTCGCCGACAAGCTGCGGCGGAACCCGGAACTCTACCGGCGCGAAGCCGAGGTCCTGGTGCGGCAAACGAGGGAAGACGCGCGCGCGGCCCCGGGGCTGGCGGCCGTCGCCGACGTCAAGGCGGGCAACCGGACCTTCCTCTCCGCCACCGTCAACGGGTCCACCCCCGAAATCCAGTCGATCCGCAACATCGCACTCGGCTCGGGGCGGTTCTTCACCGAGGCGGAAAGCCGGCGCTCCGCCCCCGTCGTCGTCATCGGGCAGGACCTGGTCGACGAACTCTTCCCCACCCGCGACCCGATCGGCCGCACCCTCCGGATCCGGGGGCGCGCGCTCGAGGTCATCGGCGTGCAGAAGGCTCAGGGGGCCAGTTTCGGCTCCTCCCTCGACCGGGTCGCCTACATGCCGCTCGGGACCTTCGAGAAGATCTGGGGGAACCGGCGCTCGGTCACCGTCTACTTGCAGCCCCTCTCCCCCCTCCCGCTCGAGGAGTCGCTCGAGCGGTCGCGCGTGGCCCTGCGCCTCCTGCGCCGCCTGCGGCCGGGGGAGCCCGACGATTTCGACATCCTGGTCCCCGAGGCCGACCGCGATTTTCTCCTCCGCATCATCGGCATCGTCGGGGTCGCCGTCATCCCCATCAGCTCGCTGGCGCTCCTGGTGGCCGGCATCGTCGTCATGAACATGATGCTGGTGAGCGTGACCGAGCGGACGCGCGAGATCGGGGTCCGCAAGTCCCTGGGGGCGCGCAACCGCGACATCTTCGCCGAAATCCTGTTCGAATCGGCCATCCTCACCGCCCTCGGCGGCGCCGCGGGGCTCGCCCTCTCCCTCGCCGGGGCGCTCGGGCTGGGGCGGGCGTTCGGCGAGAGCGTGCCCGTCTCCGGCGCCTACGCGGCGCTGGCGCTGGGGGTCTCGACCCTGATCGGGTGCGGCGCCGGACTCTTCCCCGCCTGGATCGCGTCCCGGATGACGCCGGTGGAGGCGCTGCGCCATGAAA
>CAZWXG010000208.1:0-1121 GCA_964637825.1 uncultured Acidobacteriota bacterium | reverse complement strand
ATCCAGCTGCAGGGGGCCACCTGGAACTTCGCCCGGGTCACCAACGCGGAACTGGAATCGGGCCGCGCCTACACCCGGGAGGAGGAGCGCCGGCGCGCGAAGGTGTGCCTCCTGGGGGCCAATGTCGCGGCCTCCCTCTTCCCCGGCGGGGACGCCCTGGGGAAGAACATCGTCGTCGACGGCGTCCTCTACACCGTGACCGGCGTGTTCCAGAAGCGCAAGGGGGGGTTTCTGGGGGAGAACCGGCAGGACAACGTGGTCATGGTCCCGCTCAAAATCGTGGAGATGCGCTACCCCGACCTGGAAACGGTGGTCCTCTACTGCCAGGCCCGGCCCGGCGCGCGCGCCGCCGCGTTCGACGAAGTGGAGGGGGAACTGCGCCGGCTGCGCGGACTGGGCGCCGACGAGGAATCGGACTTCACCCTCAGCACCGCCGATTCGATCATCGGGCAGATCGACCGGATCACCCTGCTGGTGCAGACCGGCACGCTGGCGATCTCCGGGCTGGGGCTCCTGGTCGGGGGGGTCGGGGTCATGAACATCATGCTGATGTCGGTCACCCAGCGGACGCGCGAAATCGGGGTGCGCAAGGCGGTGGGGGCCCGCCGCCGGGACATCGTCTGGCAGTTTTTGCTCGAGGCGGCGCTGCTCACCACCATCGGGGGGCTGCTGGGGGTGACGATCGCCGGCCTCCTCGGCCTCGTCCTGTCCTGGTTCGTCCCCAACCTGCCGGCCGTCCCCCCCGCATGGGCCGTCGGCTCGGGCCTGGGGGTCTCCACCGCCGTCGGCCTCCTCTTCGGCCTGTGGCCGGCGGTGAAGGCCGCGCGCCTCGACCCCGTGGACGCGCTGCGCTACGAGTGACCCCCGCCCCGGGAGGTGTGATATCATGCCCGCCCGGCGCGAGCCGCGCGCGAAATCATTTCATCCAGGGAGCCGCCCACCGTGGAAAGACTGAAGCGATCGCTGCTGTACACGTACGGGACCGCGGACATGTTCTTCATCCTGATGGTCAGCATGGAGCTGTACTATTTCACCGCCTTCCTGACCGACTACGCCTCCTTCTCCATGAAGACCGTGAGCGTCATCCTCTACGTCACCGGGGTCCTCGACATCGCCTGCGC
>CAZWXG010000207.1:0-3535 GCA_964637825.1 uncultured Acidobacteriota bacterium | reverse complement strand
CGCTGCGCGACATCGCGCCGCTGGCCAAGCACTGGTATTCCTCCCGCCCGTAAAAATCCGGGACGTCCCACCCGTTTCCCATTTTCCGCGAGAACGTGCGGTAGATCCGCAGTTCGGAAATGTGGAAACGGGTGGGATGTCCCGTTTAGGGCGCGACTTTCAGTGTGGCCCCCGTACTGTAGGCCGCGAATTCGGGAGCGTACATCGGCTGCACCGTGGCCGGGGCGACCTTGAAGGTCCCGGCCGTGGCCGCCCGGATCCGGTAGGTGAAGGCGTACTCCCCCTGCGGCAGGCGCTCGAAGAAGAAGTTCGTGCCCGAATCGCGGATCTCCTCGTACCAGCCGATCCCCAGGTCCCATTTGTGCCGCGACAGGTTGCTCGACGGCTCGAACCCGGCGCCGCGCGGGTCGCGCAGGTGGACGTACTCCATCGGGTGCCGGCTCGCCAGCGACAGGTGGACCTCCACCTCGTCGCCGGGCGAGAGCGCGGCCCCCTCCCGCAGCGGCTGCAGCTCGAACCCCTTGCCCGTATTCACCCGCTTGAAATAGGCGCGCGTCAGGCGCAGGGCGTCGCCCCGCTCCTCTTCCGGCAGCCGCTCGGTGGAGAAGTGCCAGGTCGCCGAAGCCAGCAGGTACCCCTTGCCCGTCTTCTCGACCGTCACGGCTGAGGTCGCGGCGGGGTCGATCTCCTCCCCGGGGACGACGACCTGGTTTTTCTTTCCGGTGTATCTGTCCGGTTCGAACACGAAGGCGGTCTTCCGGCCCCCCACCGTCACGGTCGCGTCCTCGCGGATGCCGAGCTGCCCGGTGTTTTTGAGGTAGTGCGCCAGCGAGTAGATCACCTCCGCCGTGGCGCGGGTGGACTTCCAGTGGTTGAGCTTCTTGTTGAGGAAGAGCCAGAGGACCATGCCGTCGAGCTTCGGGTCCGCGGGGGTCAGCTCCATGGCGGTCCGGACGGCGAAGGCGTGGGTCTCGATCGTGTCGTTGTACCAGAGCCAGGCGCGGTCTTCGGGAGCCCAGAAGGTGCCCTGGTCTTCGGCCGTTTTGGCCGAATCCATCACGCTCTCCCACACCAGGCGGGCGTCCCCGGGCCGCCCCATGCGCTTGAGGGTGAGGGCGAGATACCCCTTCAGGTAAGGGCTGTGCTTCGTCCAGTGCCTGAAGCCGAAGTCGAGCATCGTCTTGCGCTCGGCGGGGGTGAAGGTGTTTTCGTACCAGGAAGGATCGGGATAATTCGACAGGACGTAGTTGACGAAGGTGACGAACTCCCAGCCGGCGTCGTCCCGGGTCATCTCCCGCACGACGTCGTCGAGATAGTGCCGGTGCAGGTAGTTCCAGGCCGCGAGGACCATGTCGCGCGGCACCTCGACGCCGAATTCCCGCGCCTTGGACAGGCCGTAGAGGGTGTAGAGCGTCATGTAGGGGGACGGGGCGCCGCCGGAGAACCAGGGGAAGCCGCCGCTCGAGGTCTGCGCCTGGCCGAGTTTCGCCAGCGCCGACTGGCGCTGCGCTCTCGCGATGCGCGAGTCGAGCACGTTGACCAGGTCGGAGGGGTCGGCGTCGCCCCCCCTTGCCGCCTGGAGCCACGGCGTCTCCTCGAGCGCCATCTTCCGGTTGGGATCTTCCTCGTCCCATTGTTCCAGCTGCGTCTGCCGCGAGGAAAACTCCCGCGCCATCCTTTCCACGGCGGGGTACCGGCCGTAGAGCGAGGTGAGAATGCCGGTCGAGACGAAGCGGTTGAGCGTCTGCTCGGTGCATTCGTAGGGGTAGTTCACGAGATAGGGAAGGGCCGAAAGGACGGAATAAAAGAGCTGCGAGTCGAGCGTCACCACCATCCGCTCGTCGATGCGCGTCGGGTCGTCGTCGCGTGCCAGGTCCTCGAAGCGCAGGACGCGCTCCCCCGGCTCGCGCAGGGCGGCGAAGCGCGACTGTGCGAGGTGCATCCGTCCCGGCAGGACCGGGATGGGGCGCAGTTCGCCGTCGGAGAAGTCGCCCGAAGTCGCGGTGACCTTGAAGGCGATCGGTCCCACCCTCGACGGCGTCTTGATCGGGAAGGTGACGTTCGTCCCTCCGCCCGCGGGGACGGTGAAGGACTGTTTTCCCGCCCCGGCGTCACCCAGCCCGAACTGCTCGAGGAGGCTCCGATCCGTTTCGGGTTCGAGGATGTCGAACGCGAGCGTCCCGGTCAGTTCCTTGTCGGACGCGTTGTTGACGACGACCTTGATTTCGGCCTGGTCCCCCTCGCGCAAGAAGCGCGGCAGGTAGGGGCGCACCATCAGCTCCTTGACGCTTCTGGCCTCGCGCGTGACCGAGCCCGATTGCAGGTCGCGGGTGACGGCGTGCACCCAGACATTCCAGGAGGTGACCGAATCGGGCACCTCGAACTCGAAAGTGACCGAGCCGTCCGCGCCGGTGAGCAGGTGGGGCTCCCAGAAGGCGGTCTCACTGAAATTGCTGCGCAGTTCGACGGGTTTGGGAGGGTCCGCATGAAGCACGACTTCGATCTCGCCGGGCGCCGGTGCCGGCATGGCCGAGAGCGCGACCGAATCGGCGACGCCCTGTCCTGGAGCCATTGCCGATTCAAACAGAATATCGCCACCCTTCATCCTCCGCCCCGGTCCGCCGATGCCGTATCCGTCGTAAAGCCGGAGGCTGTTTCCCGCAAACGAGGGGGCGGATGGCCCCCGTCTGAAGCCCCTGCTGTCGATCCACTGGTGGTTCGCCGGGCCGAGGTTGGCGTGCGCCTGCACGGAGCGTGCCCGATAGGGGTACAATCCCAGCGGGTCGGCGGGTGAGTGGGGCACGAACGCGTCGAGGCTGCGGTCGTACATGTACGCCAGGAGTTCGGCCGCGGGCACGGCGACGTCCTTTCCCGCGGGACCGGAGACCCTGACGCTCCATTTTTCCTGCTGCCCGGGACGGAGCCGGTCGCGGAAGGTCGCAAATTCCACCTTCAGTTCCTTGTTGTCCCAGGGGACCATCAGGGATTGCTCCAAACGGAGGAACTGGTGGTCGCGTACGAGCGTCATGACCACAGCGAGTCCCCCGCGGTCCGCTTCCGTGATCGGGATCTCCACCAGCGAAGAGTCGACGCCGGAACGGACCTCCTGCCTCCGGATGCGTTTCCCGTCCCGGTACAGCTCGAAAACGGCCAGCTGATCGTCGAGCCCGGAGTGGACCAGCACGCGCGCCGTTTCCCCGACCTTTGCAGATGGGGTCTCCAATCGGAACATGGCGGGCAACGGGAGCTTCATGGACGGGGCGGCAACGACGAAGTTTTTCTGGAGCTCGCATTTGGCGCCGAAATCGTCGACGGTTTCATACACCAGCCGATACGCCCCGGGCGCCAGTCTGCCGGCGGAGATTTTCCCTTCCCCGTTTTCGGAATGCGTGACGGTCCCGGATGCCCGCACGGCGCCCTCGGCCCACCCGAGCAGGACCGCTTCCGTATTGTAGCCCGGGTTCCAGCGTTCGCGCGCCATGTCCCCCGGAGTCTGATAGCCGCGGTTCGCCTGGATCTCCTCGGGGACAAACTG
>CAZWXG010000206.1:2255-3623 GCA_964637825.1 uncultured Acidobacteriota bacterium | reverse complement strand
CGTCATCACCCTGCTCGGGCGCGCCGGGGGCCAGATCGTCTTCGGCGGAAAGGGGAGGTAGCGGCTCCGGCCGGCCCCACCCGGGGAGGCGGCCCATCTGCTCCTTGAAACCGGCGGCGGCCAGGCGGTACCCTTTCTCTCTTGCGGAGGCGGGAAGGGAATGGACGGGGGAGGCGGTCAGGGGGGCAGGGGTGCGGGTCGGACGCCGCTGCTCGGCAGGAATTTCGTGCTCGCCTCGCTCGCCTATTTCTTCGTCTTCATGGCCGGCGCCGTCTTCTACCTCTTTCCCCTCCACCTCGAGCACTTCGGGGCGTCCAAGGCGCGCGTGGGCCTCGTCATGGGGATCCACAGCGTCACCGCCATCCTGGTGCGCCCCCTGTTCGGCCGCCTGCTCGACGAAAAGGGGGGGCGCGCGGTGGCGCTCGGGGGGGTGCTATTGATGATGCTGTCGATCCCCGGCTTCTACCTGGTCGGGAGCGCGGGATGGCCGGTGCTCCTGCTGCGGGCGCTGAACGGGATCGGCTGGGGGGTGGCGACCACCGCCATCATGGCCATCAGCTCCGAATGCTCCCCCCCGGAGCGGATGGCGCATTCGCTCGGCATCCTCGGCTCGGCCGGGATCGTGGCGGGGGCGGCCGGGCCGGCCCTGGCGGAGGAACTGGTGCGGCGCTTCGACTTCGACGCCGTGTTCACCGCGAGCCTTGCCATGCTCGCCGCCACGGCCCTGTGCGTGCGCGCGGTGCGTGCCTCGCGGCCGGAGAGGGCGCCGGAGAAGGCGCCGGCGAGGGGGCAACGGTTCCGGCTGCCGATCGGCCCCTCCCTGGCGGTGCTCCTCGTCATCGCCGCCATGCCGGTGGCCCACGGGGCGGTCCGGGGCTCGGTCGTCAACTTCATCGCGCTCTACGCGTCGGGCGCGGGACTGGGCCGGATCGGTCCATTCTTCATGGCCTTCTCGCTGGCGGCCATCCTCACCCGGCTGGGGATCGGGGACATTTCGGACCGCTACGGGCGCAAGCGGGTGATCCTCCCCGCGGCGCTCCTGATCGGCCTGAACATGTTCTGGATCGCCTCGGTCCATTCCTACGGCGCCTTCATCGTCAGCGGCTTCGTCGCGGGCTTCGGGCAGGGGCTGATCTTCCCCGCGCTCAGTACCTACGTGATCGACTTCATGGGGAGGGAAAACAAGGGTTTCGCCCTGGGCCTGTACCTGTCGCTGTTCGACGTCGGCATGGGGCTCGGGTCCCCGCTCTTCGGGTGGGTGTCGGACGTCGCCGGTTACCGGCCGATGTACATGGCCGCGGGGGGGCTGATCCTGGTCCTGACGGTCGTTTTTCACCTGAAGGCCCCCCGGATTCCGGTTCCCGCCCC
>CAZWXG010000206.1:0-2155 GCA_964637825.1 uncultured Acidobacteriota bacterium | reverse complement strand
TTCGCCGCCATCGCGCTCTCCCCCCTGGTGGCCTGGCTGACCCGCCGCCGGGTCCCCAGGGTGCCCGCCGTGCTCCTGGTGCTGGGGGTCATCCTGGTCCTGGGCGCGGGCACGGCGGTCGTGGCCGGCGGGGCCTTCGAAACCCTGACCCGGAGGCTCCCGTTTTACGCGGAGCGCCTGAAGATCGAGACGGCGGCCCTGATTCACTGGGCCGGGGGGCTGGGGTTCGATATCCCCGAAAAGGGGATCCTCGGCCTGATCGACCCCGGGGCGGCGCTTTCGGTCGCGGCCGACCTCCTCAGGGAATTCGGGAGCGCCCTGGCGAACGCGTTCCTGATCCTGCTCGTCGCGATGCTGATGATGCTGGAGGGTTCGGAACTCCCCGGCAGGATCCGCAGGGCCTACGCGATGGAGGAGAGCCGTTTCGCGTGGTTCGGGGCGTTTACGGCCAACCTCTACCGCTACCTGGCCATCAAGACCGTCGTCAGCCTCGCCACGGGGATCTGCGCCGGCGCCTGGCTCTGGTTTCTCGGGGTCGATTTTCCGGTCCTTTGGGGGCTCCTGGCCTTTCTGCTCAATTACGCCCCCACCATCGGATCGATCCTGGCCGGGATCCCGGTCGTGCTGCTGGCCCTGATCCAGCTCGGGTGGGGGAGCGCTCTGCTGGTCGCGCTCGGCTACCTGGCCCTCAACCTCCTGCTGGGGACGATCCTGGAACCCCGGTTCCTGGGACGGGAACTGGGCATGCCCACGCTGCTGGTTTTCCTGTCGATGCTCTTCTGGGGCTGGGTTCTGGGCTATATGGGCGTCTTCCTGTCGATCCCGCTCACCATGACCATCATCATCGCGCTCAAGAGCCACCCGGACACGGAGCGCCTCGCGGTATTCCTGGGCCCGCGGGAGCGGGCCTGACGCTCCCGTCTAATCCGCCGCGCCCAGGCCCCAGCCGCCGTCGACGACGATCTCCTGGCCGGTGATGTAGTCCGAGGCGCGCGAGACCAGAAACAGCGCCAGCCCGTACAGGTCGTGCGGGAATCCCACCCGGTGCATGGGAATCATGCGCGCGACCGCCTGCTGTTCCGCGGGATCGTGGGAATGCCCCCCGCCGATGTTGGTGACGATGTAACCGGGCGCGACGGCGTTGACGGTGATGTTGTAGGCCGCCAGTTCCAGGGCGGCCGTGCGCATGAACTGGGAGGCTCCCGCCTTGGCCGTCATGTAGGCCGCCCCGATGGCGGGTTCGATGCGGGTGCTCGCCAGCGAGGTGGTGATGACGATGCGGCCCGACCGCCGGGGTTTCATGTGGCGGGCGGCGGCGCGCACGGTGGCGAAGATGCCGTTGAGGTTGATGTCGATCACCCGGTTCCAGCGTTCGTCGGTGTAGTTTTCGATCGCCCCCTCGACGAGGCGGGGCCGTTCGGACCCGGCCCAGGCGCCGACGAAGCCCGGCCCGGGGTCGATCCCGGCGTTGGCGAACACGGCGTCGAGCCGGCCGTAGAGCGCCGCCGCCTCGGCCACCGCGGCGTCCAGGGCGCCGTGGTCGGTGACGTCCACGAGGCAGCCGCGGACCTCGAAGCCCTCCCGGCAGAGGCGGGTCGTTTCGGCTTCCAGCCTGCCGGAATCCACGTCGAGCAGCGTCACGCGCGCGCCGCCGGCGGCCAGGGCCTCGGCATAGCCGAGCCCGATGCCGCTGGCTCCCCCGGTGACGACGGCGCCGTAGCCCCTGACATCGAACAGATCGGAGATTTTCATGTCCCGCCCTCCCGCCGATGAGAAAAAAAAAGGGAGGCCCGCCGGCCTCCCTGTCACGTTTGCTTTTCCTGCCCTCGAAATGGCGGGGCCGACGAGACTCGAACTCGCGACCTCCGGCGTGACAGGCCGGCGTTCTAACCAACTGAACTACGACCCCACCTGATCAAAGGCGCCGAATCATAACGCACTCTCCGGGATCAATGCAAGGGAGTTTCGCGAAAAACGCACGAAAGCACCCTCCGCGGCCGCCCGCCCCCGGAGGGCGCCATAGGGAAACCCCCGCGCCTGCGGGGGGGCACGGGACGGTCGGAACCCGGGGGAAAGTGATTTAAATCCTTGATGGATATATCGTTTGTTGTTACAATGCCATGGAAAATTACGGCAGAAGCATCTTGAACTTTGC
>CAZWXG010000205.1:0-3654 GCA_964637825.1 uncultured Acidobacteriota bacterium | reverse complement strand
GGCCGTTCGCCAACATCGCCATCGGGCAGTCCTCCATCGTGCTCGACAAGCTGGCCCTGAAGCTTGCCGATTATCACGTCACGGAAAGCGGGTTCGGCGCCGACATCGGGTTCGAGAAATTCTGGAACCTGAAGTGCCGCTTCAGCGGCCTGAAGCCGAACTGCGCCGTGATCGTGGCGACCGTGCGCGCGCTCAAGAGCCACGGCGGCGGGCCGCCGGTGCCTCCGGGCAAGCCGCTCGACCCGGTCTACAAGGAAGAGAACGTGGAACTGGTGGACAAGGGTTGCGCCAATCTCATCAAGCACATCGAGAACGTCAAGAAGGCGGGGATCAGCCCCGTCGTCTGCATCAACTCCTTCTACACGGACACCAAGGCCGAAATCGCCGTCATCAAGCGGAACGCCGAGGCGGCCGGGGCGCGGGTGGCCGTGTCGGAGCATTGGCTCAAGGGGGGGGACGGCGCGTTGGAGTTCACCGACGCCGTCATCGACGCCTGCAACGAGCCCAACGATTTCAAATTCCTCTATGAGCTGGACATGCCTCTCGGCAAGAGGATCGAGACCATCGCCCGGGAAATCTACGGCGCCGACGGGGTCAGCTACACCCCCGAAGCCCAGACCAAGCTCAAGAAGATGGAGAAGGACCCCGAAATCGCCAAGCTGGGCACCTGCATGGTGAAGACCCACCTCAGCCTTTCGCACGACCCGAACGTCAAGGGCGCTCCGAAGGGCTGGACGCTGCCGGTCCGCGACATCATGACCTACAAGGGGGCCGGGTTCGTGGTCCCCGTGGCCGGCACCATCAGCCTGATGCCGGGAACGGCGTCCGATCCCGCCTACCGCAGGATCGACGTGGATGTGAAGACCCGGAGGGTTACGGGGCTGTTCTAGTCCCGCGTTCCCTGCCGTTAGCGATCCCCCCGGGGCCCGGTGCTCCGGGGGGATTTTTTTGCCCGCAGACGGACCGGAGGCCCGATGCTGAGTCTCGAGGAACTGCGCCGCGCGGCGCGCATCGCCCATGGAACATGGTCGGGAGCCCGGCTGCGGCGCGTCGTCCAGGCCGATCCCTTCTCCCTCGTCCTGGTGCTGGAAAAGGAACACGAGCGGGCGCGCCTGCTGCTCAGCTGCCGCCCGCAGTTCGCCCGGATCTCGGCTGCCGGGGAGGCCGGGCCGGAGCCGCCCGCAGGTTCCTTCGGGGAATACGCGCGGGCGCACCTCGCCGGGAGCACCCTCGAAGGGGTGGAGGCGGCGGGCTCGGACCGTCAGGTCGACTTCCGCTTTCGATCCCGTACGGGCGGGCTCCGGCTGCTGCTGTCCGTCCTGGGCCCCCGGAGCAACCTGGTCCTCCTCGACGAGGCGGGCGTTCTGCTCCATTCCCTCCGTCCGCTCGAAGACACCCGGCCCGAGCTGAAAATCGGCTCCCCCTGGGCCGAGCCCCGGGGGGCCCTGGCTTCCGCGGGGGAGGACCGGTGGGCGCAGGTGCCCGACGACGGGTTCCTGGCCGCCGTCGCGGAAGAGTACGGGCGGCGGGAGCGGGAGCACGGGGCCGACCTGGCGGTGCGCCGGATCGAACAGGCCGTCCGGAAGGAGCAGGCGTTTCTCGGGCGGAAGCACTCCCGCCTCGAGGAGGACCTGGGCCGCGCCATGCAGGCGGAGGGCCACCGCCGCCTAGGAGAACTGCTCAAAGGGGTGCTGCATGCGGTCAGGCCCGGGGAGCCCGCGGTCGCGGCCACGGACTATGCGACCGGGGAGACCGTGGAGATCCCCCTCGACCCGAAGCTGACTCCGGCCGAGAACCTGGAAAGCTATTTCGCGCGCTACCAGAAGGAGACCCGGGGCGCCGGGATGATCGGGGTCCAGCTCGAGGAACTCCGTGCGGAGCAGGCGCTGCTGGACGCCTGCCTGCGGGAGCTCGAGAGGATCGCCCGGCTGGATCCCCCCGATCCCGGGGCGCTCGAGCGCCTGGCCGCGTCCCCCCGGATCCGGAGGCTGCTGGGCCGCCTCCCCCCCGGGAAGAAGCCGGCGCCGGCCGCCGCACCGGTGAAGAAGGACCCCAAGCCCGATCTCCCGTCCCGGCTGCGGCCCAAACGGTACCGGACGGAGGAAGGGCTGGAAATCTGGGTGGGGCGCAGCGACGAGGGGAACGACGTGCTGACGACGCGCCTGGCCCGGGGGAACGACCTCTTCTTTCACCTGGAGCTCTACCCGGGGAGCCACGTGGTGCTGCGCACCGAGGGGCGGACGGAAGCGGCGCCGGAGTCGGTCCTGGCGGCGTGCGAACTCGCGGTCCATTTCTCGAAGATGAAGAACGCCACCCGGGCGGACGTTCACATGGCGCCGATCAAGAACGTGAAAAAGCCCAGGGGGGCCAAACCCGGCCTGGTCTACGTCCGGGCCGGCCGGACGGTGCACCTGAAGCGGGACCCGAAGCGGCTGGAGGCGATCCTGGCCTCGAGGCTGGAGGAGTGAGGTTGCGGATCGCCTAGGCGATGATCACCACGTCGGGCTTGTTCTCCATCCGGACCTTCCCCCCGCGCGCCGGCTCCAGCCCGAAGATCTGATCCAGCTCCATCGGGGGCGTGTCGAAGTGCCCGTGCTTTTCCCAGCGGTTCGGGAAGAAGATCTTGATCCCGCGGAACCGGGTGAAGGGGTAGACGGCGGCGTCGGTCATCCGGTTGTACTTGACCATCTTCACCGCCTGCCCCCCCAGGCCGTCGGCGTCGAAGACCAGTTCCACGTTGTCGAACGTCTCGAGGCTTTTCTTGTCCTGGATCATGTGGGGGACGCCGTCGTCGACGTTGGCGTCGCCGAACTGGTGCACGATGAGGATCTTCTTGGTCGGCAGCCGGTGCTCCCTGGTGTAGTCGTCGAGCATCTTCTGGATCTTGTTGATCTGCGCGGCCTTGACCGTTCCGATGGGGCGCCCCGGGGGGGTCTCCTGGCCGGGGGCGGCGCTGAATTCGGGGTCGATCGCCACGGCCACGTTGTCGTATTTCAGGTATCCCTTGTCGAGGATGCGCTGGACCTGCCCGACCGGGGTCGATTTGCCGATCTGGGTGTCGAGGATGACCATCCACCCCCGCCGGGCCGCCGGCTCGATGTAGGTGCCCACGATATCCTTCTCGATCCCTTCGAGGTAGAGGAGGCAGTCGTCGCCGGGCACGCAGGGGATCGCCATGGCGTAGATCAGGTGGAGGGCCGGGATGACGCGCTTTTTGTCGTGCCGGCTCGAGATCCCCTCGATCCAGGGCTGGATATCCTGTTCCATGTCCTCGAAGCCGCGGTAGGTGCCCAGCCGCCCGAGAATGGGCGCGCGGCCGAAGGCCCGCCCGTAGACGGTGAACAGCGTGCTTTCGGAAAGAATGGAAACGGCGCGGTGCTCGACCGCCGGCTCCGCGGGCGCCTCTTTCGCAGCCGCCGCCCTGGCTTCGGGCTCCGGCTGCGGGGTGCTCTCCCCGGTTCGTCCCGAAACGCAACCGGAGGCGGCCGCCAGGAGCAGAAGGCACAGCAGCGGCAGGTACGGACGGCGGTTCGGGGGCATGGATGGCATAAGTGAGTATCCCGGGGAGAATCCCATGGTTTTCGGTCCGCCTCGGATCCGCTCCCAGGCGCGGATGCACTCTACCTCAGGTCGCGGGGAAAGACAATATCCGGG
>CAZWXG010000204.1:0-3706 GCA_964637825.1 uncultured Acidobacteriota bacterium | reverse complement strand
GCCGCAGGCCTGCCCCGCTGGCCCCGCTACGACCCGAAGGACCGGTCCACCATGGTCTTCGACGTCACGAGCCTGGTGCGGAAGGACCCTTACGGGGAAATCCGCCGGATCCTGATGAAGGCACTCGAGTAGATTTTCGGCCTCGGGTGTTAAGGCTTCTCTGGGTTTATCGGGGTAATAGGCGCAATAGATTATCGATGACATATCTCCCGGCAGCCTGGGGATCGTAACTGATTCCAAAGCGCAGCAGGGATTCCGTATCGGTACAAAAACCCCGGTCGATGAGATGGGTCTCAAGAATTTCTATAAACTCCGCCCTGCCAGCCCTGGTTCCCTCTTGTTTCATATAATGCTGAAAAGATTCGATGACGGCCGATACATCGATCGGGCCGGCAGATTTTGTCAGCGCCCAATACAGGTCGAATAAATCGCGTCCTCGTCTCCGCTGGAACATCGCCCTCATTTTGGTGCCCAGCATTTCGTGAATGTCGTAGCCCTTGACCATGGTTTGAACACATTCATCCCGGAATGGGAAACCGAACGGGACCTCAACCACCGTTCTATGAGGCCTGCGCTCGGTTACATTGGCTTCAACCACGATGTCCAGATAACGGCCCGGTTCGATGATGGAAGGCAAGGAGTAGGTCATCCGCATTACGCGGGACGGTTTGACGGTGTTCCGGATCGCCAGGGTGATGGCGTCCCACGCCGACGCTTTTGGAGCTCCCAAAACACCGTACAGAACTCGTCGAACCGCGCGACGAATATGTTCCTCCGGACGAGAGCCGATGACGACCAGATCGATGTCCTCGCTATAGCGGGCCGGAGGCGCCAGGTGTATTTTGTGCAGGAGCGTGCCGCCGCGCATGGCGATTTGAGACCTTAAGAAAGAATCATCAAACAGTGCCGTCATGGCACGGCATAGCAGCAGGTCCTGCTCGACCTGATATTGAGCCGACCAGGGAACGATCGATTGATGGAATAAAATGTCCCGTCGAGTGATGGGAATCATGATTTCGGTTCTTTGGAATTATTGATCACGCGCCAGCGTGCGATGACGGGAAAATTTCCGTCCTCGCTTCTTGTCGAGGACAGAGGAACGGTATTCAATTTTTCGGGAAGGCAGCTATGGACAACGTCGGCCAGCTTTTGCGCACCATAAGCTTCAAGTATAAAACCCAGCCGCTGAGCGATGGCAGGGGATTTTTCCGCTTGAAGCAGGCGCTTGAATTCGCGGATACGCAGATCAGGCACCAGGGGGAAGATTGTTTCAACCACCCGGTCAATGCCTCCGATGCGTGAGGCATAGCGAACGAGATCAAAGACCGTCGCTTCCGGCGTACTGAGATAGAGGGGCGCCGGCGCCTGAGACAAATGCTGCAGCGGCGTATGTTCGATTGCGTGCTTGACAAAAAACCGAACCCGGATCCTTCCAACAGCAATGGCCCGAAATGGACGATCGGTCATCACCTGCGTAACCTGCAAAGCTTGCGGGTTTGAACCTAATGCGGCCGCGGCGGACTGCAGGGCCAGGTAGTAAGGTCGGCCCAGCCAATTGAAGTAATCATGGAGCCACCAGGTTGCCGGTGGCGCACCCATCCCGCGGTGCTCCGGGCTGATGATCAGAAAAAATTGCTGCCGGGGCGAAACCCTGACCACTCTTCCGGGAAGTCTTCGTAATTGATGCCCTGCCGCAATGGCGGTCAACCCGGTTACCCCCATTAACTCATGGAGGGAGAAAGCGACCCGACCCAAAGCAAGCTGTTTATCGATAAATGCACCCGCCACACCATTTTGCCGGTGCAATCTTACCGTTTTTGATGCTTTTTGCATTTACACATTGTACCGCTTAACGGTACTATATGCAAACGCAGCAATCGATCCCCACCATTTGGCACTCAATCTCCGGTAGCGTGAAAGGGGAATGGGAAGGCAGACTCAGGCTCACGTCGCGCTGCTACACATTTGCGCGCTTCGAGGCGGATCCCTTTCGGGATAAAATTTGCCGACCCGGCGGCAACGCCGTGAATTCCACGGATACCTTCGTGAAATTCACGGCGTTTGCACTTAATACCGTTCGTACACCGGTTTGATATTTTTATACTTCGCCACCAGCTTGTCCCAATTCTTCGGCAATTCGATCTTCTTGGTGACAAGCTCATTGTTGAAAAACCCCGGTCCCGCACTCCGCAGCAAGGCTATGAACGAGCCCGGCCCGCCGGCCACCACGATCATGAGGCTGCTGTTCAGGTCGACCTTCGGGGGCCCCGAAGAATCCGGAAGACCCGTAGTGCTGCCGGGGTTGATATGCGCCGCCAGGTATTCTTTGACCTTCTGCCGCGTGTAGCCTTCGTTGGACAAGACCCTGGCCCACGAAGGAATCAGAATGACGCTGGACATGGCGCTGCTTACCATGTCGGAGAGCGTAGTCAGGATTCCCTGTGCATCGGTCCCGACCGGAACCGTCTGAATGAATGTATTGGGAAAGAACACGGTGACGGTGTTGTCGTCTTTGGCAAAGCCGCGTTCGACGCTGAGCGGCTCCCAGGGGCTGGCTTCCTCGTCCTCACCGATGACGAGGCTGTATTTGCCGGGGTTGCCGATGACGCCCATGTCTTCGACAGCCTTTCTCGCCCCGCCGATATTCTTGACGATCAATCCGACGGCGCGGCCGATGGCGGCATTGGCGATATCCCCCGGGCTCAATGCGCCGGAGCCGCTGTTGATGTGGATGTCGTTTCGAATCCGGCCGTTGATAGCAAAGAAGGGGGCCCAGGATCCAGTACTCACTTCGAAGGTGTCGAACCGGGTCCTCGGATCGGCCAGGGACTGCACCGCGGCGATCAAAACCGGCATGTAGGTGGGAAGCGCACCGGCCATCACCGCGTTCACCGCGATCTTTTCGACGGTAGCCTTCCCCTTTCTGGGGATGAGCGTGGCCACGATATGGTCGCGCGGCAGGTCCGTCCCGGTCATCATCTCCGCCACCGCTTCCTCCGTCGGCGGAATGATCGGCAAACCGTCGGTCCATCCCTTGCGGTAGTAGAACCGGTTCACATCCTGCAGGCTCCCCTTGAATGCGACCCTGGGAGTCTTGCTCGTCTGCGGTTTGGGAGATTTCTCCTCGGCAGTCAGGGGCTTGGTCAAGGCGTCCACCACGTCTTTCATGGCCGCCGCGACGCCCTCCTCTATCTCGGATTCGACGGTGGACTCACAGGCCACCGATTCTCCCACGATTCTGATTCCGGGCATTCCCTTGCTCGATGCTGCGGATTGAGCATCGGCAACAAATCCATGATTAGCCAGTAACACGACCGGCTTGCCAAAGTCCTCGAGCGCTATCCCGTTATAGGCGAGGTACTTTGTGCAGGACCCTCAATCGGCGACTACGGCGATCGCCGCATCGAGCCCTTTTGCCCAGGTTGTAAATTCCTCCTTGTTCTTCGTTTCGATCTCATTCACATTCGCGCCGACCGAATGGTAGATGGTTGTCTGGACATCGGGATACATGGCCTTCAACCTGCGGTCAATGGCTTGCGCCATCGGCATGGCCGCCCGCTTGGGATTGACGAATAATCCGATCTTCTTTCCCGCCAGGCTCGAGAGCCTCGGGGAAATTCCCCGGAGCGGAATCGGATCGGCATCCGCCCAGGGGCTGAGAACTTCAAATTGCGTTTCGGACGCCTTGGATCGGGCATCGGCCGCC
>CAZWXG010000203.1:0-3711 GCA_964637825.1 uncultured Acidobacteriota bacterium | reverse complement strand
ACCGACCTGGCCTGGGGCCGGTCGGCCCGGCAGCGGCAGTCGTGCCTCGACGCCCGCTTCTACTTCCTCCCCTGCGGCGGACCGGACGACAGGATCATTCTCGACGCCGCCGCGCCCGAATCCTACCGGTCCTACCTGTCCGGGCTCGGCCTCGGCCTGCCCCGGGAGTGTTCCGAAGGAGAGGGCCTCCAGGGCTACGCCGCTTTCCCCTGGGGGTGGAGCCGGTCGGCCATCGACCGTTTCAGGCGGCACGGCGCCCATCTGCATCACCCGCCGCTCGAGGCCGTCCGGGCCGTCAACAACCGCCGCTTCTGCCACGAGACGGCCCGGCGCCACGGACTGGGCCTGGAGGGAGCGGTCCTGTGCCCCTCGGCCGCGGAAGCCCGGGCCCACGTCAGCGCCTCCCGTACCTTCCCCCTGGTCCTCAAGCCGGAGCACGGCAACGCCGGGATCGGCCTCGTTCTCCTGGAGTCGCCGGAGGAGGCCGAGGGCGCGCCCGTCGACCGTCCCTTTTCGCGTCCCGGCTCGTCGGCCGTCATCGAACCCTGGGTCGACCGCTCGGCCGACCTCTCCTCCAGGATGGAGTTGGACCGATCGGGCCGGGTCGTCGCCCTCACCCACCACCGCGCCCTGGTCAATCGGGCGGGGGTCTATTTCGGCAACCTGCTCCTTCCGGAAGACCCGCTCATCGCCAGATGGCGGCGCAGGATGGAGGAGGGGGCGGCCATCGTCGCGCGCGAACTGCACGCGGCCGGCTATTTCGGCCCGGCGGGACTCGACTGGATCGTCCATACGGCGGGCGGCAGGGAGAGCTGCGTTCTCGTTGATATCAACGCCCGGCAGCCGATGAGCCTCCTGGCCTACTCCCTGCGCGCCCGGCTGGCGCCCGGCAGGGCGTGCCTGCTGTTGTTCGCGCCGCGCCGCCGCTACCCCGCCCTGACCGATTATGCCTCCTGGCGCCGGCGCCTGGGAAAATACGCCTTCGACCCGGGGCGCGGGACCGGTATCCTGCTCTTTACGCCCCTCTCCTACGCTGCGGGAGGGCTCGATTACCGCCCCCTGCGGCACGGGTTCTTCATCGCCGCGAAGACGGCGGAGGAGATCGGGGAGCACGACCGCTATCTCAGGAAGGCGTTTACAAAGGACTGAGCGTCATGGCGTCACCGGCCGGAAACTGCGTCGTCGTCTGCGGCCCCACCGCCTCGGGAAAGACCGCCCTGGGCGTCGCCCTCGCCCTGGAATTCGGGGGTGAAATCCTCTCCGCCGACTCCCGGCAGGTCTACCGGGGGATGGACATCGGGACCGGAAAGGACCTCGACGAATACGATACCCCCCGCGGAGCCGTTCCCTATCACCTGATCGACATTCGCGCGCCGGGGGAGATCTACACCCTCCACCACTACCAGCGCGACTTCTACGCCGCCTTCCGCGACATCCGCGCGCGGGCCCGCCTGCCGGTCGTGGTCGGCGGCACCGGGCTGTACCTCGAAGCGGTGCTCCGGCATTACCGCATTCCCAACGTCCCGGAAGACCCGGAATTGAGGGAAGGGCTGATGCGCGCAGACTTCGGGGAACTGCTCCGGCGACTCCGGGAACTCGATCCCGGGCTGTACCGCAGCACCGACCGCAGCAGCAAAAAGCGGGTGGTGCGCGCGCTCGAGATCGCGCTCTACGCCCGCGGGCACGAGATCGAATGGAGCGAGGAGAACCCTCCCCCGATCGAGCCCCTGGTGCTGGCGGTCCGCTGGCCCCGGCATGAACTCCACGCCCGGATCGACCGCCGCCTCGAGGAACGCCTGGCGCGCGGCATGATCGAGGAAGTGGAGCGGATCCTGCAGAGCGGCATCCGGCGCGACCGGTTCGACCTCTTCGGCATGGAGTACCGTCACGTCGCCGCCTTCCTCGACGGCACGGTTTCCCGTCAGGAGATGGTGCAGAACCTGCGCCGCGCGATCCACCAGCTGGCCAAGCGCCAGGAGACCTGGTTCCGGGGCATGGAGCGCCGCGGGATCCCCCTCTGCTGGATCGACCGGGCCGACCCGGGCCAGGCCGCGGACCTCGTCCGGAAGGGGGGGATCCCCCTTCGCCCCATGGAAATCGGGCGCACCATCATCCTGAAGGAGGATTCATGAAAGTCGTCGACCCCACCACCGAAGAGCGCTCCGAAATTCCCGAAACCCCCGTAGGCGCCATCCCCGGGCAGCTGGAGCTGGCCCGGGAGGCCGCGGGACCCTGGGGCCTCATGCCGGCGGCCGAACGCGCCGCGGCGCTCCTCCCGCTGGCGGACGCCCTGGAGGCGAACGGGGAGGAGTTCGCCCGGCTGATGGCCGAAGACATGGGCAAGCCCCTGGCCACCGGGCGCAAGGAGGCCCTGCGCACGGCCGGCGGGATCCGCTACCTGTGCCGGATGGCGCCGGAGTGGCTGGCCCCCGAGGTCACGGACGCGGGCCCCGATGCGGGCTACACGGAGTTCGCCCCGCTGGGGGTGGTGGGGGTCATCACCCCCTGGAACGGCCCCCTCTGGCTGTCGACCGTCAGCCTGCTCTCCGCCCTGCTCCCCGGCAACGGGGCGCTCTACAAGCCCTCCGAACACAGCCTGCGCACCGGGTTGGCGCTCGCCCGCCATATCCGGGAGCTTCCCGGGATTCCGGACGGCCTGGTCGGGCTGGTCGTGGGGGGGAAGGACCACGGCCGCGCCGTCGTCGAGTCCGACGTGGCGATGGTGGCCCTGGTCGGGTCGACGGCGGCGGGGAAGGAGATCATGAAGGCGTGCGCCGGCGGGCTCAAACGGGTGTCGCTCGAGCTGGGGGGGCTCGACGCGGCGATCGTGCTGCGGGACGCCGACATCCCCGCCGTCGCCAGGAAGATCGTGCGCATCCACTGCGCCAACAGCGGCCAGATCTGCTGCTCCATCAAGCGGGTCTACGTCGAGCGCCCGGCGTACGGCCGCTTCCTCGAGGAGGCGGCGGCGGAAGCGGGGAGGGTGCGGGTCGGAGACCCGAAGGACGACGTGGACATGGGTCCGCTGGCCGGCGGGTTCCAGCTCGAGAAGGTCGAAGCCGCCCTGGCCGACGCCGTCCGCAAGGGGGCACGGGTGCTCACCGGGGGACGGCGGCTCGCGCGCCGGGGCTTCTTCTTCCCCCCCACGGTCCTTGCCGACGTCGGCCCCGAAATGGATCTCATGAACCACGAGCCGTTCGGGCCGCTCCTGCCGGTCGCGCCCGTCGACGACTGGGCCGAGGCGGTGCGCCTGGCCAACGCCACCCGTTACGGGCTGACCGCCTCGATCTGGACGAACGACGCCCCCCTCGCGCGCGTCATCGCTTCCCGGCTCGATGTCGGCGTGGTGGGATGGAACGCCCACGGCGTCCCCCCGCTCGGCGCCCCCTGGGGCGGGGCGAAGGAAAGCGGCGTCGGGCGTACCCGCTCCCGGGAAGGGCTGCGGGAGTTCTCGAACGTCAGGTTCGTGAGGATTCCGGCGGTCTGAGGGGACGGGCCGCGCCCGGGGTCAGCGCAACCGCATTTTCTCGAAGCGGGGGCGGGAGACGGTCCAGTAGACGGGGATGCTCAGGGCGCACAGGGCGGAAGCGGTCCGATACATCGCCTCGAAGGACCAGGTGCCCGAGATGTAGCCGCCGACCAGCATCCCGAGCGACAGCCCCAGGTCGAACCCGACCAGGTAGGTGGAGTTGGCCGTCCCGCGCTGGCTGT
>CAZWXG010000202.1:0-3721 GCA_964637825.1 uncultured Acidobacteriota bacterium | reverse complement strand
CGTCGTCGAGGAGAACGGCACACCCGTGATGCTGGCGTTGCGGCTGAAGATCGAAAACAGGGAGATTACGGAAATCGAAACGATGGTTACGAGGAGCAAGGCGGAAGGCGGGCTCTTCGCTATCGAAAAGCTGAACGTGGCGCATGCGGCCATGAACGTCGTGCCCGACGCATCGGAGCGCATGCCGCGTGCCGAACTGATCCGGGTTGCGGGAATCTATGCTGCCGGCTTGAAGGCCGGCGGCACCTTCGAGGCGGTGGACGCTCCCTTCGCGCCGGACGCCTACCGCATCGAAAATGGGGTCAACACCGCCGGCCCCGGCGCCAGGGCGGGGAGTGAGAACATCCGCACCCAAACGGTCATGGCACACCCCGCACTCACCTACCGGGTTGCGGCCGTGGATGAAGAGATGGGCCTGGTGCTGTTTCGACTCGACTTCGGGAACACCGGGAACTACGGGCCTGGAAACGCCCTGACCCTGTTCGAAGCCTTCAAGATCTACGGCGGGCAGATCCACGCGGTGGAGGCATTCATGGACATCATGCCTGAGAACACCCCCTCCGGCTGGCCGGGTTACGAGGTCAGGAAACCGTAGCGGGCCCCTACCGGAGAATGACCGGAGAGGGATATACCCCTGACGCCCCGTCAGCCGAAAACGGGGCGGTCCATTCGGTCCCACACCGCTTTACGAGATGCGCGTCAGCGCAAAAAAAGGCGGCAGCGGGCCGTAAAACCCGCTGCCGACCGTACTACTGACGACTACCGGCTTCCTACCGCCACTTGTCGATGGAAATCGCCTGGCCGGGTCTCAGCCCGCCGGCCATCCAGTAGTTGTTGTTGGACGCTCCGGTGACGATGAGCTCGATGCCGCCGCCCATCATGCCGAAACCGCCGCGGGCGCCCGGCTTCGCCGCCGGGGCAGCAGCCTTGGCCGCGGGATCCGGCTGCGTGACATATTTGTTCAAGGCTTCCACCGTGTCGTATCCGGCGTCCTTGACAAAATTGGCGATCGGCGGACTCAGGATGATAAAGGTCCCGAACAGGCCGGGATTCTGCTGTTCGTAGATCCCCTTGATGATCTTGGGGTAATCCATGAGCGACTGCCAGGCGTTGACCTTCCAGTTCGCCGCGGAGAGAACGCCCCATCCGCTGAGCAGGGTGACGACATTGTCGCCCCTCTTGTACTTGGGAGAGGCGCCGCCCGGGGCATTGCCGAAACCATAACCCTTGGCAGCCGGTGCGTTGGATCTCCTGACCGCGAGCGGCTCGAAAGGAGACGCTTCTTCATTTTCGGCGATGATGGTGGCGAGGGCGTTCTGGGCGTTGCCCACGGTGCCCATATAGGTGGTCCCGATTTTTCCGCAGTTCCCGCCGTTGATGGAGATGAGGTTCCAGGCTCTTCCCACCGCGACGTTCGCGTGGGCATAGGGTCCCACCGCGCCGACATCGTAGTTGAGCCCGATTTCGTCGCGGATTCTTCCGTTCACCACGGCAGCAGACGCGAAACCGTTATCGGAGATATTGATGGATGTCTGATTGCCCGATGCAATGGCCAGAATGAGCGGGAAATATTCCGGCTTGGCCCCTGCCATGACGGCGTTGACGGCACAATCCTTGACCGTGTAGGTCCAGGTGTCGCCGGCATCGGATCCTGGATCCATACGGCCGACCACTTCATCGGGAGCGTGGCTGGTGCCCTTCAGCATGTCGTCGACCAGTTCTTCGGTCGGAAGAATGACCGGCATGAAATCGGTGTATCTCTTCTCCAGGTACAGTTTCTGCAGTTCGGCCGCGGTGCCGGTATAGGTAGCCGGGCCCCGGTCTCTCCTGATTTCCCCCATTTTCTTCTCTTCGGCGGTCAGGGGTTTGGTCAGCATCTCGACCATTTCGGCCATGGCCGGCTTCCCGGTGACCGGGCTCTTCCCCTCGATGACCTGCTTTCTGATCTGTTCATTCGTCTTGGCCCAGATGGGACCACGGATATAGTGAATCCGGACCTTGGGCATGCCGGCCAGGATGGCCACTTCGGTTTCCTGCTCTTCAAACTCGGACAGGAGGACGGGCACTGCGGGTTTCTTCAGGTCTGCTTGTGTCTCGATTGCGAGGCGAACCGCCCCGGGCGCGCAGACACTTCAATGACCCAAGGCGAAGATTACGGCATCCGCCTTTTCCTGCAGTTCCTTCTTCAGCGCCGGCGTGAGGTTGCTCATGCCGGTTCTCTGGTCGACGATGGTGGTCTTGGGGTAATTCGCCTGGAACCACTTCTTGTATTCTTCCATCAGGCGTTCCGTATTAGGAAAACCCGTGTTGACCAGGTACAGCGTTTTGCCGTCCAGCGTGGACAGCGGTTCCGCCATGGGCTTGACCGTTATCGGCGGCGGCGTTCCCATCGGGTTGAGCACAGTGATCTTCTCAGCGGCCGGTACCGCCCTTTTCCCCTGTGCTTGTGCTTGATTGAAAGCCGGTAAGCTGCAAAACAGGCCGACGCATAGCGCCCCGATTGCAGCAATCATCAAATGCCGTTTCATTCCTGATCCTCCTTCAAAGAAAACTGGACACGAAGCATGCAAACCTCTATAGATCAATCCTCGCCGCCAAACCTGCAGCGATAGCCGGATGCCGATTCATCACTCCTGTATTCCCCACACCTCTACTGATCACCCCCATGAATATGGGTGACGAGGCATCCTCCTGGCCATGGGGGCATTTTAACCGAAGACCGGGCGATCTGTATGCATTTTTAATGGATCGGTCTCTATTAGGGTGGGGGGCCCTCCCAGATTTGGATAATAGCGCGCCCCCTTGCGGCCGATAGCGTCTCTGCGGACCCGCCGAGGGGGTCCCCCGGCCCCGCCGGGATGAAAACCATTTTCATGATCACCCGTGGAGGTCCCATGAGGCAGCGATTATTCAGGAACGCCGCATGCATTCTCTGTTTTTTTGCCCTGCACACACCATTCGGGCCGGGGCAGGTGCCGGTGGTGCAGAAAACGACCGCTGAGGCCGCCCCGTCCGTGGCGCCCCCGGCCAGGAGTCTCCCGCCTGCTGCGCAGCGGAGAGGCTCCAGGGGGGAGGACGGGAAAGCCGCCCCTTCGGTCGCCATCCGGGAGGCGTCCATTACGCGCACCGCCGACGGGCTCTGGCGCTGGCAGGTGGAGTTCAGCCCCACGATCAGCCGCAGGATCGAGCCCCATACCGTCAAGGTCAGAGTCTGGCAGAATGCGAATGCGGAGCGGATGCTGGTGGACACCCGGGTGTATGACCGGCCGGTCATTCCCCCGGCAGGCGGAATGCTGCAGAATGCCTTCTTTCCGTGCGGCCCCGAAGATGCGCTCCTTTTCGAGCTGATAGAGGTGAAAGCGGGGGGCGACGGCCCGAGTCCGAATGCGGAAAATGTGGTCGATCGCAGAACCGCCGCCCTGCCGCCGCTGGACGTGAAGATAGAGGGGCATCGCTATACCTTGACCGATCCCAGGGGATTTTCGGTCGGACTCAAAAACGATTCACCGTGGCCCCTCCTGGTGCGCCTGGTCCTGCGAGGAGGCCCCATGTCCGCGTGGACGCGGATTCGCCATACGGAACACCTGATCATCCCCGCCAGGGCGACCGCGGGGGTCCGCCACGCGTGGGAGTTTACCGACAAAGGGATGGGGAAGTACATGTGCCAACTGGAGACCCAATTCAAGGACGCCGCCACCGGGAAGGTGCTCTGGAAGGAAAT
>CAZWXG010000201.1:0-3796 GCA_964637825.1 uncultured Acidobacteriota bacterium | reverse complement strand
CGGATCCTCCCCTTGGTCATCAGGATGATGCGGTCGCAGAAGGCGCCCAGGAGGTTGATTTCGTGCGACACCACCAGGGTGGCGAGGTTCTGCTCGCGGGTGATGCGCCGCACGAGGCGCATCAGTTCGACCTGGTAGTTGATGTCCAGGTTCGCCGTGACTTCGTCCAGGAGCAGGACCGGCGTCCGCTGCGCCAGCGCGCGCGCGAGCAGCAGCCGCTGCTTTTCCCCCCCGGAGATCTCCGTGACGCGCGCATGGAGGTAGCGCGTCATCTGCGTCATCTCCAGCGCCTCGAGGGTGACGGCCTCGTCCTTCGGGTTTTCGAACCCGAGCCGCGACAGGTGCGGCGCCCGCCCCTGCATGGCGAACTCGAGCACCGTCTGGTACGGGTCGAGCCCGCCGTTCTGGGGGACCATGGCGATGTGGCGCGCGATCTCCCTGCGCCTCATTCCCGACAGCGGGCGCCCCCCGTCGACGAGCACTTCCCCCGCGAGCGGCCGGACGATCCCGTCGAGCAGCCGCAGGATGGTGGTCTTGCCGCAGCCGTTGGGCCCGACGATGCCCGTGAAGGTCCCGGGGCGCAGGCCGAAGGAGATGTCGCGCACGATCGGCTTGTGGTAATCGAAGCCGAGCGCGCGCGCCTCCAGGACGAAGTCGCCGCTCATTTGTCCCTCCCCTTGCGATGCAGGAGATAGATGAAGAGCGGGGCGCCGCACAGCGCGGTGACGATGCCCACCGGGAGTTCGGCCGGGGAGAGGAGGGTCCGGGCCAGGGTGTCGGCCAGCAGGGTGAAGATGGCGCCGAAGAGGAAGACGGTGGGGATCAGGATGCGGTTGTCGCCGCCGAAGAGCATGCGCCCCATGTGGGGGCAGATGAGGCCGATGTAGGCGATCGGGCCGCTGATGGAGACCACGGCCCCGGTGATCAGGGAGGCGATGATGTAGACGGCGGTCTTGACCCGCCTCACCTCGACCCCCAGGATCAGGGCGTCCTCCTCCCCGGTGGCGATCAGGTTCAGGCTGTGGGAGAAGAGGTAGAGGAGGCAGACCCCCGCGAACACCAGCGCCGTCACGGGGTAGATGGAGGCGTCCACCGGCCGGCTGAGATCGCCGATGAGCCAGTAGAAGATCCCGCGCAGGTCCGCCTGGTTGATGCTCGTCAGCAGGAACACGTTGATGGAGGAGAGAAAGGAGGCCAGGACGATGCCCGCCAGCAGCAGCCGCTGGGAGTTGTCGGCCGCCCTCCGGCCGCCGCTGGCGGTCAGGTAGACCGCGCCGACGGTGAAGGCGGCCCCCAGGAACGCGGCCAGCGGCCGGCCGAAGGCAAGGCCCCCGCCCATGGCCGCGAACCCGGCCCAGGCGGCGACGATGGAGTAGAGGATGGTGCCCAGGGAGGCGCCCGTCGACACTCCCAGGACATAGGGGTCGGCCAGGGGGTTGCGCAGCAGCGACTGGAACGCGGTCCCCGCCGCCGCCAGGGCGGCGCCCACCAGGGATCCCAGAAGCACCCGGGGGAGCCGGACGGAGAAGAGGACCGCCTCGAGGGGGTCCCCGCTCGATACCCCCGCCAGCCGGTCGGCCACGAGGCCGAGCGACGTCCGGACCGGGATCGGGACGCTGCCGATGTTGAGCGACAGGATCACGGCCAGGATCCAGACCCCGAAGAGGGCGAGGCTGACCATCGCGATCCTGGCGCCGGAAAGACGGTTCATCGGAACCTCTCAGGGTAGAGCTGCCGCGCCAGGTCCTCCACGCCGTCCACGAACAGCGGCGAGGGGTGCTGCAGGTACTCGCTCAGGAAGTAGACCCGGCCCTCCCGGACGGCGCGCAACTCCTTCCAGCCGGGGGTGCGGTCGAAGCGCGGCAGCGGGTCCCCCTCGTGCTCGATGGTGAGGATGGCGTCCGGGTCGCTCACCAGGACCTGTTCCAGGCTGTAGCGCGGGTAGTACTGCGGGATGTCCGAGGAGATCGAGACCACGCCGGCCAGCGCCAGGACGTCGTTTTCGAAGGTGTTTTTGCCCGGGGCCAGGAGCGGGTCGAACCAGGTGATGAAAAAGGCGCGCACCGGGGGAAGCCCCTCGATCCGGCGCCGGACGGCGTCGAGCCGCGCCCTCATCCGCGCCGCCAGGAGGCCCCCCTCCCCGGCGCGATCGGTGATGCGGCCGATCTCCTCCACGGAGCGGAAGATCTCCTCCGCCGAACGGGGCGCGACGACATAGACCGGGAGCCCCAGGCCGGTGAGCTTCGTTACGGCCCCCCGGTCGTTCCCGGCCGTCGAACCGATGACGAGGTCCGGCCGGGCGGCCAGGATCACCTCGTAGTTGGGATTGAGGAGGTCGCCGATCTTGGGGAGCGCGCGCGCCGCCTCCGGCCAGGAGCACAGGGTGGTCACCCCGATCAGGCGGTCCTGGGCCCCGAGCATGAAGAGGGTCTCGGTGACGTTGGGGGCAAGCGAGATGATGCGCCGGGGGCGCCGGGGAAGGCGGACGCGCCGGCCGATCCCGTCGGTGACCTCCACCCACTCCGTGCCCGGTTCCGCCCTCTCCCCCGCGCCCTGTGCTCCCGGGCCGTCATGCGGGCGGGGGGCGCAGCCCGGGGCGAAGCACCCGGCGAGCAGGGCGAGGAGGGCCGCGACGAAGCGTGCGCGCGCCGGCAATGACGGAGAAGGGTACGGATCGGACTTCCGGAACATTTCAGGTCTCTTTCTCGCGAAGAGCGGGCTGAAACAGGTGACGAGGCAGGTTTCCTGGCTTTCGGGTCGACGCCGGGCATCTCGCCTTCCCCGTTCGATGTCAACGAGTGGCGGGCGCTATGGATCTGCTTGGCCGCAGATGCCGGCTTTCCGATTACAGTGGCGGGACCGCGTGGGACTCTCACCCACTTCCCTTTTACCCCCGTGCGGGGCACCCCTGTCACATTTCAGAGAACGTAACTTCCAAGGGCGAATTGTTACCCCAACCCGCCCGGTTTGTCAAAAAATAATCAGGCCCCCGCGGGGGGCGGCGCGCACAGGCCGCGGAGCGATTGGCCGTAGGGCGCGCGGGCGACGCCGCGGTCGGTCAGGATGGCGCCGACGTAACGGGAGGGGGTGACGTCGAAGGCGGGATGGGCCACCGGGACGTTTTCGGGCGTGATCCGGACCCCCTGGATCCTGCGCACCTCGTCCCCGTCCCGTTCCTCGATCCGGATCCCGCTCCCGTCGGCCATTTCCAGGTCGATGGTGGACACGGGGGCCGCGACGTAGAAAGGAATGTTGTTTTCCCGCGCCAGCACGGCGACGGTGTAGGTCCCGATCTTGTTGGCGACGTCGCCGTTGGCCGCGATCCGGTCGGCGCCGACGACGACGCAGTCGATCGCCCCCTGCTTCATGAAGTGGCCGGCCATGTTGTCGGTGATCACGGTGACGGGGATGCCGTCCTTCATCAGTTCCCACGCCGTGAGGCGGGCGCCCTGGAGGAAGGGGCGCGTCTCGTCGGCGAAGACCTCGACCCGTTTCCCCGCCTCCACCGCGGCGCGGATCACCCCCAGCGCGGTGCCGTAGCCCGCCGTGGCCAGGGCCCCGGCGTTGCAGTGGGTCAGGACGCGGGCGCCGTCGGGGATCAGCTCCTGCCCCATGCGGCCCAGGGCCCGGTTCGCCTCGATGTCCTCGGCGTGCATCCGCACGGCCTCCTCGACGAGGGCCCGGCGGATCTCCCCGGGGCCTTCGTGCCGGACGCGGGCGTACACCCGTTTCATCCGGTCGACGGCCCAGAAGAGGTTGACCGCCGTCGGCCGGGTCGCGGAGATCGTGGCGCAGA
>CAZWXG010000200.1:1289-3806 GCA_964637825.1 uncultured Acidobacteriota bacterium | reverse complement strand
GCGACTCCAGGGTGCGCGGGTCGATTTCGTCGAGCGCCACCCCCCCCGCCGTCACGATGGCTCTGGCCAGCGGCAGCGCCCCCTCGATGTTGAAGGGGAGAGCCTTGAGCAGGCCGATCAGCCGCTCCCGCCCGGCGGCGCCGATCCCCCGGGCCGGCGCGCCCCCGTCGAGCCCCGCCAGCTCCAGGAGCGGACCGACCATCCTGAGCAGTACGTACTCCGCCCAGATCGACCGGAGGCTCTTCCGGCCGCGGGCGTCGAGATCGGCCTGCAGCCGCCGGCGCAGCTGCTCCCGCGAAAGCGCGGGCTTGAGGTCGATCAGGATGGAGACCGGCCCGGAGGCGAGGGCATCGACGACGGCGAGGCTCATCATCAGGATGACGGGGCCCCCCAGGCCGAAGGGGGTGAAACCGAGCTCCCCGAAGCGGCTCTCGACAAGCGGCGGCCGGGGTTTCTTCCTTTCCCCGCGCCCGTAGTCGCGGGCGGGGATGGAAGCGCTGTCGACCTCGGCCGCTTCCCGGGCAAAAGCCGCGGCGCGCACGTTGCGCAGGTCGACCCCGCCCAGGGAGCGGGCCAGGGTCTGCTCCCGCACGACGAGGGGGACCAGGGCCGGCCGGGGCCGGACGATGGTGTGCCCGGCCGCGGCAGCCAGCGCGAAGCCCTCCCCTGCCGACCCGGTTTCGGGCCAGGAGGCCCCGCCGGCGGCCAGGACCACGCTTTCGGCCGCAAAGCTACCCCGCACGGTCTCCACCATGAACCCGCCCCCGTCGCGCGGCACCAGGGCGGAGACGGGGGCGTGGTAGAGCACGCGCACCCCCGTATCGGCCAGCTCGCGCTCGAACAGGCCGACGACGTCGCGCGCGTCCCCCGAGGCGGGGAAGATGCGCCCCCCCCGCTCGGTGCGGGTTTCCAGGCCGCGGCTCCGGAGGAACGCGAGCAGCTCGGGGCGGAAGAAGCGGGCGAAGGCCGAGTGGAGGAAGCGGCCGTTCGGGCCGTACATGGCGATGAAATCGCGGAGTTCGGCGGCGTTGGTGAGGTTGCACCGCCCCTTGCCGCTCACGAGGAGCTTTTGGCCGCAGCGGCCGGTCTTCTCGACGAGAAGCACCCGGGCTCCCGCCCGGGCGGCGGCGGAGGCCGCCATCAGCCCCGCGGCCCCCCCGCCGATCACGAGGACGTCGGCATCCGCATTTCCGGCATCGGTCATGGCTCTCCCGCGGCTAGTTCATGCCAGGAGTGATGATGCGGTAATTCCCGCTCAGGTGCATCAGGCTGAACAGGTAGAGCAGCCCGTCGTAGTAGGGGTCGAAGTAGCCGTCCTCGTATGGCTCGAGCTTCGCGTTCCAGACCGCGTCGACGAACTTCCAGCTCCTGGCCTCGGTCCCCATGATCGACGCGGCGGCCGAGGTCGCCACCAGCCCGAGGGAGTGGCGCAGCTTGCGGTACCCCCCGGCCTGCAGGATCGATCCGGGCAGGGTGCCGTCGATGTTGAACTGGTCCTCGAAGGTGTCGATCCCGCGGCAGAAGAGGAAGCGCTGGATGCGGCGGGCGTAGTCCCGCTGCCACTCGACGTCTTTCGCGTACCAGGAATAGTCCATGGCGATGTTCATCGGCACCCGCCAGGAATCGTAGCGGAAGGCGCCGGGGAACCAGCGGTTCTCGAGCGGTTTGCCGCTGTAGTCGGTGGTGTCGGTGTTCAGCCCGGTCTCGGGGTGGATGGCGTGGTGCAGGTAGCGGCGCGCCTCCACGGCGCACTCGCGGTAGAACTCCTCGTGCCCGTCGCGCGCGTACTCGGCCCAGACCTCGTAAAACGCCGGCAGGTGGTAGGAGGGGTCGGTGAAGTGATAGCCCGACTTGTCGGGGACGAAGGTGATCAGCTTGTGCCCGGTGTGGATCACGTGCATGATCCCGTCGGTCCCGTCCTTGCTCCACATGGCGTCGAGGATGCGGCGCGCCTCCCCGTAGTAGTCGATCCCGGTCTCGTTCCCCCAGCGGTTGGAGGCGAACAGGAGCGCCGTGACGAAGTAGAGCTCCCCGTCCGAGGCCGATCCCTCGGAGTTGTGCTTCCCCGTCTTCGGCTCCACGCTCCAGGCGAAATAGGCGTCCCGCGGCCCCCCCTGGTGCTGCATGTACTTCTTCGTCCAGCGCCAGAGCCGGTCGAAGACATCCTTCCTGTCGAGCTGCACCGCCACCATCAAGCCGTAGGAGAGCCCCTCGGTGCGGGCGTCGTGGTTTTTCAGGTCGGAGATGTAGGCCATATCGTCGCCGACCTCGAAGTAGACCCGGTTCTGTCCCAGGAAGAGGTCGTAGTACGCCTTGGCGAGCTTGACGTCGATGGCCGCCTGGGAGTAGCCCGCTTCGCGGAAGACGTTGCGGTATTTCCCCGTTTCCCGCGCTCCCTTCTCCCACGGCTTCATCTTTCCGCGGGGGTCGGAGACATCCTGGGCGCACTTTTCGTCGATGCTCCAGGCCGCGCCTCCGGCCAGGAGGAGAATCAGGATCGCGGAGCAGATCGATTTT
>CAZWXG010000200.1:0-1189 GCA_964637825.1 uncultured Acidobacteriota bacterium | reverse complement strand
TGTACTTATTGTCTATATACAGTAAGAGCGTTGGCGGGGCCGGCGAAATACCCGGCTCCAGGCTCCTGGAACACACGGCTTCTTACGATGGGTGGGACATGCTTCTCGACTTGACCGATCTCTCCAGCGAATCGCTCCAGGCCCAGATTGTCCGGCAGATCAGGGCGAAGATCCTCGCCGGCAACCTGGAAGCGGGCGCCGACCTCCCCTCGATCAGGAAGATGGCCAGCGACCAGCGCATCAGCGTCATCACGGTGCAGCGGGCGTACGAAAGCCTGGAACGCGAGGGCCTGATCCACTCCCGGCGCGGGAAGGGATTCTTCGTCAGCGAATTCACCCGGGACCGCAGAAGGGCCCTGGCCGCGGAAAGACTGCGGGAGTACGTGCAGCCGGTGATCCGGGACGCCCTTGCCGAAGGTCTGGACAAAGAGGCCATCAAGGACATCATCGGCACGCTCATTCGCGAGGTTTGATCCCCGATTCCAAAGAGGAAAATCATGGAAAAAGCGCTTCAATGCCGTTCCCTAACCAAACAGTTCCGGGATTTCACGCTCGGCCCCCTGGACCTGGACCTGGAGCCGGGCACCGTGCTCGGGCTGATCGGCCCCAACGGGGCGGGCAAAACCACCTTCCTTCAGTGCCTGGTCGGGCTGCTGCGCGCGGATTCGGGGGAAACACGGATCCTCGGGCGCCCCAACGACCCGAACCGCCCGGACTGGAAGCTGGACATCGGGTATGTCGGCGATCTCCAGGTGTTCTGGGAACGCTGGACCGCCGCCCGGAACCTCGCATTCATCGCGCAGTTCTATCCCGGCTGGTCCCATGAGCGGGCGGCCAAACTGGCCGCGCGCCTCGGTCTCCCCCTGGAGAAGAGGGCGAAGGACCTGTCGACGGGGAACCGGGTCAAACTGTCGCTCGTCATGGCCCTGGCCCGCTCCCCCCGGCTGCTCCTGCTCGACGAACCGACCTCGGGACTGGACCCGGTCGTGCGCGCCGAACTGCTGGACGTGCTCTTCGAGACCCTGGAAACCGGGGACCGCGCCATCCTCTACGCCACCCACATCCTGTCCGAAATCAGCCGCCTGGCGGACGATCTGGCCTTCCTCGATGAGGGCCGCTTCCGCCTGCGCGCCCGCAAGGAGGACCTGCTCGAGCGCTGGCGCCGGATCACCTTCCGCCACGGCGACGG
>CAZWXG010000199.1:672-3873 GCA_964637825.1 uncultured Acidobacteriota bacterium | reverse complement strand
TTTCCGCCGTGGTCTTCATTTCTTTCCTGCATGCGAGTTGGGTCGGGCTAGGCCTCTGCTGACGGCGCGTGTTCCGCCTCCAGGGCGAGCAGGAACCGCTTGATGTCGACCCCGCCCGTGTACCCTCCCAGGCTCCCGTCCCCGGCGATGACCCGGTGGCAGGGGATGACGATGGGGAGAGGGTTGCGGCCGTTGGCGCCCCCGACGGCGCGCGCCGCGGCGGGACGGCCGATCCGGGCAGCCAGTTCCCCGTAGGAGAGGGTCGTCCCATAGGGGATCTTTTCGAGTTCGCGCCAGACCGCCAGCTGAAACTCCGTCCCTTCCGGGTGCAATTCCAGCCGGAAGGTTTTGAGTTCCCCCCTGAAATAGGCCGCGAGCTGACGCGCCGGCTCGCGAAAGCGATCGGCCGCCCGATGGCCTGTAGCGGCGGAGGCCCGGATGCGGATGGAGGTCAACCCGCACTCGTCGGCCGAGAGCAGGATGGGGCCCAGGGGGCTTGGGATGGTCGTGTGGAGAGTCATGGCGCATTCTCCCGGGAGGGGTGGACGCGATTATTTCACACCGGGCTCTGACTTTTCCCGGTATCCGTTATATATTGAGGATACCAATGCTTTCGATCCTAAGGGGAGGAAAAATGAACAAGTCTGAACATTGCCTGAAGATTTTCGCGCTGTCCCTCGTGGTTTCCCTGCTTGCCGCCGCGCCCCTGTGCGCCCAGATGGACAAGGGCCTGGAGCACTACCAGCACTGGAAGTTCCAGGACGCGGAAAAAGCCTTCCGCCAGGAGCTCCAGGCCAACCCCGGCAACTTCGAAGCGAGCTGCTACCTGGGGCAGGCGCTGCTGATGCAGGAAAAATTCGATGAGGCGCTCGGGATCTTCGCCGGGGCGAAGGAGAAGGCAGCGGTGAAATCGGGCTCCCCGGTGGCCGACGCCTATCACGTGAACCTGGCGCTCGCGCGCGCCCAGCTCGGGCTGAAGCGGAACGAGGAGGCCTGGAAGAGCCTGGAGGACGCCGAACGCGCCCAGCCCGGCACCGCCGACGTGCTCGTGTTCCGCGGCGTCTACTACATGCAGAAGCAGGATCTGAAGAAGGCGGCCCGGGAACTCGAGAAGGCCATGGATATGGACGAGCAGAACGCCTATGCCCACTACTACGCCGGGCTCGTGTACCTGCGCCAGGGGCACCCGGCCAAGGCGGTCGACATGCTCAAGATGTTTCTCCAGATGGCGCCGCAAGCCCCGGAGGCCGTCAGGGCCCAGACCCTCATCACGGGGCTCTGCTAGGTTTCCTCCGACCGCCGGGGATCCCGTCCCCGGGCCCGCGCCGGATGGCGGCGAGCCCGGGGAGGGGTGGGCGGCTACAGCTGGTGGGTCTCCCCCGTCTTCTTGTTTTTCCAGTAGGGGCGGGCCTGCAGCGGCCAGTTGAACCGGATCGCCCCCGGGCGGGGGCAGTCGGTGGCGCAGCAGCCGCAGTACCAGCATTCCTCCGCATGCAGGATGATGGGCGGCTTCCCCTTCTGCGGGTGGGGGATGTAGACGTCGATCGGGCAGACCTCCACGCAGTGGTTGCAGCCGTTGCAGACTTCGGGATCGAACGTCACCGGCATGCTCGGCGTGGGAACATTGGGAATCGCGAAAACCTCTTTGGACACTGTCTCCTCCCTTCGTTAGGCCGGGAACCGGCGGTTATTTCTCCCGGTGCACGCCGGTGTAGTCCCTGTTGTGGGCCTCGTACTGCTCCTTCATGTCCCCCCAGAAATCGAGGGGGAGTTCTCCCAGCTCCACGCGCCCGTCCCGCTGCCGGATGGTCAGGAACTTGTTCCATTCCGCCGGGTCCTGCTCCGGGCAGTCGATGCGCTGGAAGTTGAGCGGCACGCTGCTGGCCTTGCGGGCCCGGGACGCCTCGATGATGATCCTGGCGTATTCCAGCATGCTGAGGTCTTCCAGGGTGCGCATGAGCTTGTGGGGGTCGAGCGCGAACAGGCGCGGTACGGCTTCGGTCTCGAGCTTGGCGAGCGCGTCGAGCCCCATCTTGAAGAGCGGTTCGGTCTTGAACTCGCTCACGTAATACTGCATCGCCCGGGCGATCCCCGCGTGCAGCTCCTTCCACTCGAGGCCCCCGGAACGCTTCACCGGCGCGTACACCCGGGCCTTTTCCGCCTCGATCTGCTCGCGTGAGATCTTTCCGGGGTCCGCTTCCCGGGCGTAGGCCGCGGCCTTGCGCCCGGCGTAGCGGCCGGTGGCGGCCGCGTAGCTGTGGTCCTCGGGGGCGAACATCTGGGTCCCGGCCGCGTACAGCCCGTCGAGCGTGGTCTTCAGGTTCCAGTCGACCAGCACCCCGCCGCCGTAACCCGCCTCGCGCCACTGCGGCAGGCTCTGCCCCTCGATGAACTTGTAGCTCTGGAGCAGGTCGCGGTTGATGTCAAACCCCGCCGCGCTGAAGGTGTCGATCATGATCCGGGTGGTCGATTCCTCCCCCAGCATCAGGTTCCAGGTGGCCCTTCTTTCGACTTCGGCCATGGCGGGGAAGTCGCCGTAGAAGGGGAGCTCGTATTCCCCCTTCAGGATCTTCTGGCGCACCGCGGCCTCCACGCCGGGTGCGGGGAGCATGGCGCCGGCGTCCTCCCAGCCCTGGATCGGGTAGGGGAGCCTGCGCCCCCGGGCGTCCACCAGCGGGACGTTTTCATAGCTCGCGTCCCCGGCGCCGCTGTACCACTTGTGCTTGTGCCCGGTGGCGATCATGACCATCCCGGTGCTTTCCATCTTGGTCAGCGCCGCCCCGGCCCGCCAAGCCATCACCGTGCCGTCCCCCGAGATCGCGCGGGAGTGCATGTTGGAATAGCCGCACAGCTCCATGCTCATCAGCCAGAGGGAGCCGGCGCCCGCCGTGGCCAGGATGGTGGATCGGGACTGGAAGACAAGAAACTCCCCGGTCCGGCTGTCGAGGCCGGTGGCCCCGACGACGCGCCCCCCCTGGAGCCCGTCTTCGGTCAGGAGGCTGGTCCCCATCACGCGGTCGAAGATCTGCACCCCCAGGCGCCGGCATTCCTTCTTGAGCGCCGGTTTGAAGGTGCTGCCCCACACCCGGATCACGACGTTGTTCCGGGTTTCCGGCGGGTTGAAGCCGGGTTCCCCCATTCGGGGGTCGGGGAGGTAGCTGTGGATGGTACCGTAGCGGGGGGAGATCATGAATTTGGTCT
>CAZWXG010000199.1:0-662 GCA_964637825.1 uncultured Acidobacteriota bacterium | reverse complement strand
GCCCCTCAGCCCCCGCGTACTCGTTTTCCGTGTCCCGGATCTTCCCCCCCATCTGTTCCATTTCCAGCAGGGTGTCGAAGTCCTCGCGGCACTGGATCTGGATCCCGATGCCGTTGCTGTAGGGGCGGGAGGCCATGTGCCCGGCCCAGCCGTCCGGGGTGACGCGCGACAGGGGGTTCGCGGGGGCGTTGCACCAGTGGTCGCACCCCGGCCCCCCTGACCCGCTCCGGACCGTGTCCCCCTTCTCCACCAGGGCCACCCGCAGCCCCTGCCTGGCGGCGCCGATGGCGGCCCAGCACCCCGCGATCCCTCCCCCGATCACCAGCACGTCGGTGTCGACCACCCGCTCCTCGCCGAAACGGATGGGGTAGGGCCACGCGGGCGGCCGCCCCTCTTCATTCAGAAATTCATGCCACGTCGTCATTTCGATGCCCCCCTTGAATGAGTGCGTTTTTTTCCTGCGGCGTCGTCGATGGCGCGATTCTAGCACTCTTCCGGCCGCAACCGACACAATTTTCCGGAGCGTCGGGAAGTACCGAGCGGGGATGGGGTCAGGCGGAGAGCTGCGGGTCGGACCGGAGGAATTCCAGGGCGGAGGCGTGGACCTCCGCCACGGTGCGTCCGCCGAGGCAGCGGCGGTAGAGTTCGTGGCCGAAGAAGAA
>CAZWXG010000198.1:0-3891 GCA_964637825.1 uncultured Acidobacteriota bacterium | reverse complement strand
AACGGCCCGGCGGCCAGGGGGTTCAAGCGCTCCTTCGTCTCCCTCGACGGCGCCGCCCACCTGGGGGGCTGGGACTGGCGGGGGCCTCAGCCCGCCAACTACCGCGACGGCGAGAAACTGGTCCAGGTGGGGGACGATTTCTACAGCACCCGCGTCTACACCGAAAAGATGCTCTCCTACATCGAGGCCGACCGCGCCGAGGGAAAACCGTTCTTCGCCTACCTCGCCTACACCGCCCCGCACTGGCCGCTCCAGGCGCCGGACGAGTCGATCGCCCGTTTCAAGGGAAAATACGACAAGGGATACCAGGCCCTGTACCATGAGAGATTCGAGCGCATGAAAAAACTCGGGCTGGTGGCCCCCGGCGCGAAACCGATCGGCGACGAGCGGTTCGAGCCGGCGTGGGACGCCCTCAGCGCGGAACAGAAGAAGGTCGAGGCGCGCAAGATGGAGATCTACGCGGCCATGGTCAGCGACCTGGACACCTACGTCGGCAAGGTGATCGATTATCTGGAAAAAACCGGCGAGCTGGACAACACCTTCATCATGTTCATGTCCGACAACGGGGCAGAATCGAGCCGGCTCGACCTGGCCCCCTTCATCGCCGATCACGTGGGAAAGGAATACGACCACACCCTGGAAAACCTGGGGCGGGGCAACACCTACGTCATGTACGGCAAGAACTGGGCCAGCGCCTCGGCCGCCCCGCATTTCCGGCACAAGGCGACGGCGTTCGAGGGGGGCATTCACGTGCCCGCCTTCGTCCGTTACCCCAAAATGGTGGCCCCGGGCTCCCGCAGCGACGGCATCGGGCACGTCATGGACGTCTACCCCACCCTGCTCGAGCTCGCCGGCGCCCGGCATCCCGGAACGACTTACAAGGGGAAAGAGGTGCTGCCGGTCAGGGGCCGGTCCCTGGTCCCGCTCCTGGCCGGGAAGGCCGGGGAGATCCACGACGGGACGGAGATCCTGGGCTGGGAACTGCATGGCCACCGCGGCGTCCGGCAGGGGGACTGGAAACTGGTCTGGGACCACGCGCTGCCCGAAAAGGAGAGGAGGTGGCGCCTCTTCAACCTGGCAGAAGACCCCTTCGAGCAGAACGATCTCAGCGGGGCCCGGCCGGAAAAGCATGCCGAGATGATGGCCCACTGGGACACCTATGCCCGCGATAACGGGGTCATTTATTAAGGCCCCGTACCCTTTTGTCCCGATCTCCCGGTAACGTGCGGAAGGGTTTCCGGACCCGTCCGCCGGCCCGACCCCGTCCCGGACCCGCAAATTGGGTAGGCGATGATCCCGGACCTCTCCTATAATGCTGCCTGCGGAGGCTGAAAGGGGAAGACCATGGCAAAGCGGAAATCCTACACCCGGATCCTCGAACCGGGCATGATCGGTCGGGTCAGGACCTGGAACCGGATCGTCAAGTCGGGCGCGGGAATGCTCATGTGGCACGAGGACGACGTTCACATGCGGGAGGAGGTCAAGGCCCATTACGAGCGCTTTGCCCGCGGGGGGGTGGGCCTCGTGATCGTGGAAGCGGTCACCGTGGACTACCCCTGGGGTGCGCGCTACCGCAACCGCTACCGGATCGACGAGGACCGGTTCATCCCCGGGCTCGCCGAACTGGCCGACGTCATCCACAGGCACGATTGCCCGACCTTTCTTGCCGTAAACCACGACGGCCCCTGGCAGGTGCACTGGGGGAACGAACAGAACCCCCTCTATCCCGGCCCCCCCGTCGCCGCCTCCCCGACGTGGCTGGCCCACCCGTGCGATCACCACAACGAACAGCCGCGCGCCCTCACCGTCCCTGAAATCGAGGGGATCGTGGAAAAATTCGCCGCCGCCGCCCTGCGCGCGCGCAAGGCGGGGTTCGACGGGGTGGACATCAACGCCGCCAGCAGCCACCTGTTCCACAACTTCCTCTCCCCCTTCTGGAACAAGCGCGAGGACGACTACGGCGGCAGCCTGGAGAACCGGGCCCGGCTGTTGACGCAGACGATCCGCGCGATGAAGGACCGCGCCGGCCGTGACTTCCCCGTGTCCATCATCCTCAACGGCATCGAAATCGGACTGGCCGTCGGCGCCGCCGCGGCCGAATGCTTTTCCCACGAGGACAGCCGGGGGGCCGCCCGGCTCGCCGAGGCCGCCGGCGCCGACGCGGTCCAGGTGCGCAGCCACTGGATCGGGCGTCACGTGCCGGGCTTTCTGCCCGATCTCCTGTTTTATCCCGAGCCTCCGGTCCCCCTGCGCGCGTTCCCGAAGGAGTATGAAGCCGGCCGCAAAGGGGCCGGGGCCAATATCCGGCTGGCCGCGGGGATCAAAAGCGAGGTGAGCATTCCGGTCGCGGTCGTCGGGCGGATGAGCCCCGACCTGGGCGAACAGGTCCTGCAGCAGGGACTGGTGGATTTCATCGCCATGAACCGCAGGCTGCACGCCGATCCGGAACTCCCCAACAAGCTGGCCGACGGCAGGCCGGAGGAGATCGCGCCCTGCACCGGCTGCACTTTCTGTCTCGGCGGCCAGGGACGCTGCCGGATCAACGGGCTGGCCGGAACCACCCACACGACCGTCGGCAAGGCGGAAAAAAGCAAAAAAGTCGTGGTTGTCGGGGGCGGCCCGGCCGGCATGGAAGCGGCCCGGGTTTCGGCCCTGCGCGGGCACCAGGTGGTCCTGTTCGAGAAAGCGGGCAAGCCCGGTGGCCTGCTCCCGCTGGCGGCCGTGGTCAAGGGCCCGCACCCGGAAGATCTCCCCGCCATCATCCGGTATTATGGGCATCAGCTGCGCCAGTTGGGAGTGACCCTGGAACTCGGGAAAGAGGCGGATATCGCCGCCATCCGGTACCTTCATCCCGACGTGGTGTTTCTCGCCACGGGGGGAGTGGCCGCGGTCCCCGACATCCGCGGCATCGGGCGGCGCAACGTGGTCAGCGGCGCGGAGCTCCATCGCCGGCTGAAGTTCTTCTCCCGGTTTCTGGCGCCCGAAACCCTGCGCACCCTCTCCCGGCTCTACATGCCGATCGGCCGCAACGTCGTCATCATCGGGGGCGGGGTGCAGGGGTGCGAACTCGCCGAATTTCTCCTCAAACGCGGCCGGAACGTCACCATCGTGGACCAGGCGGAGGAGATGGGCGAAGGCCTCGTCATGGCCATGAAGGAGCAGCTTTTCCGCTGGTTCGAGGAGAAGCGGGTGCCCCTGGTCTCCGGGGTGAGGGAGTATGTCGAGATCGGCGACAAGGGTCTGGTCTTCGTCGACCGGGAAGGCCAAGCGGTGACCCTCGCGGCCGACACGTTCATCCCCGCGCTCCCCCTGCAGCCGAACCCGTCGATGGTGAAGGAACTGGAGGACTTCGTCCCCGAAGTCCATCTCATCGGCGATTGCCGGAAGCCGCAGCTCATCGTGGATGCCGTCGGCTCCGCGCTGAGGACCGCGATGACGGTGTAATGACGGCATACCATGGATCCGACCCATCGAGGCGCTCTATGAAGAGGGGATCCGCGAGGACATCCTGTTGGAGCAGATGGGGGGCAGCCACCCCCACCAGCCGCGTCGTCCTGTTTTCCATCGCCGCGTCGCTCGTGACCATGGCGCTCAAAATCGCCGCCTATGGATTCACGGGGTCGGTCAGCCTCCTGTCCGATGCGCTGGAATCGTCCGTCAACCTCGCCGCCGCGCTCATTGCCTTCATCGCGCTGGCCGTGGCGGACCGTCCCGCCGACCGGTCGCACGCTTACGGTCACGACAAGGCGGAATACTTCTCCAGCGGGGTGGAAGGCGCCCTGATCCTGGTCGCGGCCATCCTCATCATCTACACGGCGGTGCGCCGCTTCCTGCACCCGATGCCGCTCACCGATCTCGGCCTCGGGCTGGGCATCGCCCTTGCCGCCTCCG
>CAZWXG010000197.1:0-3927 GCA_964637825.1 uncultured Acidobacteriota bacterium | reverse complement strand
CTTGATCTTCTCCATCTCGACTTCGATGATCTCGTTGATCTTCTCGATCCGCTCGCCCAGGTCGACCATCTCCAGCAGCTGCTGCTTCTCCTCGATGCCGATCGGGAGGTTGGCCGAGATGTTGTCCGCCAGCTTGGACGGCTCCAGGGTCTTCATCGCGTTGAGGATCGCGTCGTAGTTCACGTGGTGGCTGAGCTTGGAAAACTGCTCGAACACCGTCTGCAGCCTCTTGACCAGCAAGGTGGTGCGCGCGCTCGAGGCGGAGGTCTCCTCCAGCAATTCCACGTCGGCGACGAAGAAACCGGGGTCGCTCACGAAACGGAGGGCGCGCACCCGCTGGACCCCCTCGACCAGGACCTTGATGTTGCCGTCCGACAGCTTGACGCTCTGGACGATGGTGGCCGCCGTCCCGACCGCGTAAATATCGGAGGACTTCGGGTCGTCGACCGAGGCGTCCATCTGGGTCGCCAGGAACACCCGCTTGGAGCCTTCCAGCGCGAACTCCAGCGCGCGCACGGAGGAGGGGCGCCCGATCACGAACGGGATCATCATGTGGGGGAAGACCACCACATCCCGGATCGGGATCATGGGGAGACGTTCCGTTTTTCCTGGGGTGAGTTCGTTTGTCATGCTGTCTGCTTAACCGGCCTTTTCCAGTAACGCGAAGACGATGTCCTTGTTCTCGACCATCTCCCGCGTGACCACGAATTCCTTCACCTTTTTCTGGGAAGGCAACTGATACATCACGTCCAACATAAGATCCTCGAGGATGATTTTCAATCCCCGGGCCCCCATCTTCCGCTCCAGCGCCTGGTTGGCGACGGCGGCCACCGCGTCGTCCGTGAACTTCAGCTTGACGTTCTCGAACTCGAACATCTTCTGGTACTGGCGCACCAGGGCGTTCTTCGGCTTGGTCAGGATTTCCATCAGCGCCGCCTGGTCGAGCTCGCACAGCGATCCGACGACGGGCAGCCGGCCGACGAACTCCGGGATCAGGCCGTACTTGATCAGGTCCCGCGGCTCGCACATTTCCAGGATGTTGGCGCTCTGCCCCTTCTTCGGGGTCTTCGGCCCCGCCGACTCCTTGTCGGCGACCAGAAAGCCCATGCTCTTCTTCCCCACGCGGCGTTCGATGACCTTTTCCAGGCCCACGAAGGCGCCTCCGCAGATGAAGAGGATGTTGGTGGTGTCGATCTGGATGAATTCCTGGTGCGGGTGCTTGCGCCCCCCCTGCGGGGGGACGTTGGCCACGGTGCCTTCCAGGATCTTCAGGAGCGCCTGCTGGACCCCCTCGCCGGAGACGTCGCGGGTGATGGAGGGGTTTTCGTCCTTGCGCGCGATCTTGTCGATCTCGTCGATGTAGACGATCCCCTGCTGGCATTTCTCCTTGTCGCCGCCGGCGTTCTGCAGCAGCTTGAGGATGATGTTCTCCACGTCCTCGCCCACGTACCCCGCCTCGGTCAGGGTGGTCGCGTCCACGATGGCGAAGGGGACCGAGAGCATCCGGGCCAGCGTCTGGGCCAGGAGGGTCTTGCCGGTGCCGGTGGGACCGATCAGCAGCACGTTGCTCTTCTGCAGTTCCAGGTCGCCCCGCTTCTTGGCCATCTCCAGGCGCTTGTAGTGGTTGTAGACGGCGACGGCCAGCTTCTTCTTGGTGATTTCCTGGCCGATGACGTAGAGATCGAGAAACTCCTTTATTTCCTGTGGCTTGGGGAGCTTTTCCCCGATGGGGGAAGCGGCGACGTCGTCGGCGATGATCTCGTTGCAGACGTCCACGCACTCGTCGCAGATGTAGACCGTGGGCCCGGCGATGAGCTTCTTGACCTCGTTCTGGCTCTTGGAGCAGAACGAGCACCGCAGAACATCATCTCTCTCTTCGTCTTTTCTCAAGGGAGTCCTCCAGGGTAAGGCCTACTCTTTTCTCGAGATGACCTGATCCACCAGCCCGTAGTCCATGGCTTGGGCGGCGGTCATGATGTAGTCCCTCTCGACGTCCTTTTCGATCCGCTGGGGATCCTGCCCCGTGTGCCTGGCGAGGATCTGGTTCATCGACTCGCGCAGCCGGAGGATTTCCCGGGCGTGGATGTCGATATCCGTGGCCTGCCCCGCCAGGCCGCTCATGGAGGGTTGATGAATCAGGATTCTGGAGTTCGGCAGGGCGAAACGCTTTCCCGGGGCCCCCGCGGCCAGCAGCAGGGCGCCCATGCTGGCCGCCTGGCCGACGCAGATGGTCGACACGTCCGGCCGGATATACTGCATGGTGTCGTAGACCGCCATCCCCGCCGAGATGGAGCCGCCGGGGGAGTTGATGTACAGGTGGATGTCCTTTTCCGGGTCCTCGGCCTCCAGGAACAGAAGCTGGGCGGTGATGACATTGGCGACATTGTCATCGATCGGGGTTCCCAGGAAGATGATATTGTCTTTCAACAGGCGCGAGTAAATGTCGTAGGCTCTCTCGCCCCGGTTGCTCTGTTCCACGACCATGGGTATTAGTGCCAAAGCTGATCACCCCAGGTTAAGTTTAGCATTGCGATAGATGAAATCAAGCGCCTTGTTCCGGCGCAGATGCTGCATGAGCCCCTCCATCCGGTGCTCCTGCTCGAGTTGGGCGCGCCACGCGGCGGACGTCTTGTTCGTCCCCGCGGCCAGCTTTTCCAGTTCGGCCTCGACCTCCTCGTCCGTCACCGGGAAATTCTCCTGGCGGGCGACGGCGTCGAGCAGCAGCGACCGGCCGACGATCTTCTCGGCGTTGGGCCGCTCCGCCTCGAACATCTTCTTCCAGTCGATGGGGGTCCGGTCGAGATCGATCCCCTGGTAGGCCAGGCTGCTGGCCATCCGGTGGGCCTGGGCGGACAATTCCTCCTGGACCAGGGACTCCGGGACCTCGAGCTTCTGGCGCTCGAGGAGGATGTCCAAAAGCTCCTCCCTGGCTTTCTTTTCGGCCGACTGCTTTGCCTGCGTTACCAAATCCTCCCGCACCCGCGCGCGCAGCGCTTCGACGCTGTCGGAGCCGAGGTCCCTGGCCAGTTCGTCGTTGAGCTCCGGGAGCTGCTTTTCCTTGATGTCCTTCACCAGGACCGTGTAGCGGACCTTTTTCCCGGCAAAGCGCGGCCGCTGGTAGTCCTCGGGGTAGCTCACCTCGAAGGAGCGGGTCTCGCCCGGTTTGGCGCCGCGCAAATTGCTGTCGAAATCGGGATTGGTCTGGGGGTTGCCCAGTTCCAGGACGACGTCGTCCTCGCGGGTGGGCTTCTCCTCCCCCTCGAACTGCCCGTCGACCGTAACGGTCAGGAAGTGCCCTTCGGCGGCCTCGGCCCCCTCAAGCGGCAGGAACTGGGCCTGGCGCTCGCGGTACATGTCGATCGTCCGCCCGACGTTCTCGTCGGAGACCTCGCTCGGGCCCAGGGTCGCCTCCAGCCCCACGTAGTCCTTCACCTCGAATTCCGGCAGGACTTCGAACGTCAGGGTGAATTTCAGGTTCTCCCCCGGATTGTGGGTCATGTCCTGGATTTCCGGCTGGGTCAGGGGTTTCAGGTCGCGGCTCTCGACGGCGTCCTTCCAGCAGCGCTCGATCAGCTTCTGGGTGGCCTCGCCGGTGATGTCCGCGCCGAAGCGCTGCCGGACGATCGAGGTCGGCACCTTTCCGGGGCGGAAGCCGGGGACCTTGACGTTGCGCGCGTAGTCCCGGACCAGGCCGGAGATTTCCTTTTCCACTTCTTCGGCCGGTATTTCGGCCGTCAGGCTTCGCTTGCAGCTAGTGACCTCGATGATTTCGGCTGTCAACGTTTTCCTACCTATGTTTGCAGTGTGGATGGTGTCGCCGGATCTCCCGATCCGCGCTTACGTTTCAATGCCTATGGTGCGAAAGGGGGGAGTTGAACCCCCACCCCTTGCGGGACTGGATCCTAAGTCCAGCGCGTCTGCCAATTC
>CAZWXG010000196.1:0-3943 GCA_964637825.1 uncultured Acidobacteriota bacterium | reverse complement strand
CGGGACTGGACACCCACCGTCAGCCTATTCAAACCCGTTCGGCCCGATACCGGGCATCCAGGATCGACATCAGGTGGGATCTGGACACCCATCGTATTCCGCCCCAGGCCGGCAGGTCAGATCTGGACACCCATTTCATTCCAACCCAGTCCGGTCAACCAGAACAGGAAACCGAAACTGGACACCCACCGCGGCACAACCGAAACGGCAGGCCGGTGTACCCGCCCGGCCGTAGAGCCCTAGGCCTTCTCCAGCCGCGCGGCGCACGCCTTGTATTCGGCCGTCTGGGTCACGGGATCGAAGGCGTTGTTGGTGACGACGTTGATGTGAGCCTCGTGGAAGTGGAACGAAGACCAGAGCACCCCCCTAGGGGAACGCTCCGTCACCCATGCCTTCATCTTGACCCGGCCGCGGCGCGAGACCACCCAGACGTAATCGCCGTCGCTGATCTTGAGCTCCCGGGCATCCTCGGGGCTGACCTCCACCAGTTCCTCCCCGAAAAGCTCATTGAATCCCACGCAGTTGCGCGTCTGGGTCCCGGTATGGTAGTGCCAGAGCCTGCGCCCGGTGCTGAGCGTGAAGGGGTACTCGTCGTCCGGCACCTCTGCCGGCGGGCGCCAGTCGGCGGGCATGAACTTCCCCTTGCCACGGGAGAAATTCCCGTCCTTGTGAAGATATACGGTCCCCGGGTGGCTCGTCGTGGGGGCGGGCCACTGGATCCCCCGCTCCTCGATCCGTTCCCAGGTGATTCCGGCGTAGCCCGTACCGAGACGGCGCATATCCTCCCAGACGCCGCGGGCGCTCTCAAACTCCATGTCATAGCCGAGCCGCCGGGCCAGTTCGGCGTAGATCCACCACGCCTCCCGCGATTCCCCGGGAGGCTCGACGACCTTGCGCACGCGCTGCACGCGCCGCTCGGAGTTGGTGAAGGTGCCGTCCTGTTCGCTCCAGCAGGCGCAGGGGAAGATGACGTCGGCGTAGGGGGTGGTCTGGTTCGGAAAAATGTCGAGCACGACCAGGAAATCGAGCGCCTCCAGGCAGCGGATCGTGTGCGCCTCGTTCGGCTCGCTCATCACCACATTCTCGCCGTGGCAGATGAAAGCCCGGGTGCGGCCGTCCAGCATGCCGGAGAACATGTCGGGGATGGTGAGCCCCGGTTTTTCCGGGAGGCGGTCCACCTTCCACCCCTTCTTGAACTTCTCGACGACCGCGGGGTCGTCCACCCGCTGGTAGTTCTGGTAGATGTTCGGCAGCGAGCCCATGTCGCAGGCGCCCTGAACGTTGTTCTGCCCGCGCAGCGGGTTCACGCCGGCGCTCGGCCGGCCCATGTTCCCCAGCAGCATCTGCAGGTTGGCGCACGTCATCACGTTGTCGGTGCCGCAGGTGTGTTCGGTGATCCCGAGCGTGTAGTAGAGCCCCATCGGCTTGGTGGCCGCGATGATGCGGGCGATCTCGCGCAGCTGCCCGGCATCCACCCCCGTGATCTCCGCCGCCCGCTCGAGCGGGTAGGCGGCCACCGTCCGGGCGAGCGCCTCGTAGTTTTCCGTGTGCTGCTCGATGAAAGCCCGATCCGCCCAGCCGCGGGCGATGATTTCGTTCATCAGGCCGTTGAGCAGGGCCACGTCGGTGCCGACCCGGTGTTGCACGTGATGGGTGGCCCAACGGACGAGGTCGATCCTCCGGGGATCGCAAACGATGAGGGTGGCCCCTTTTTTAACCGCGCGCTTCATGTAGTAGGAGATGACCGGATGCGCCTCGGTGGTGTTGGAACCGATGACGAAGAGCAGCCGGGCGTCCTCGATCTCCCGGATGGAGTTGGTCATCGCGCCCGAACCGAATGTGGTCGCCAGCCCGGCGACCGATGGGGCATGTCAAGTGCGTGCGCAGTTGTCTATGTTGTTGGTCCCGATGGCGGCGCGCATGAATTTCATGGCCGCGTAATTGTTTTCGTTCGCGTCCCGGGAGGAGCTGATGGCGCTGATCGTGTCGGCCCCGTACTGCTCCCGGATCTCCTTGAAACGCCGCGCGGTGAAATCGAGCGCCTCTTCCCACGAGACCGGTTCATGCACGCCGTTCTTGCGGATCAGCGGCGTCGTCAGCCGCTTGTCGGAGGCAGGGAAATCGAAGCCGAAGCGCCCCTTGACGCACAGCATCCCCTGGTTCGGCGCCCCTTCCTCGTCCCCGGTGACCTTGACCACCCGGTTGCGCGCCCGGTCGACATGGAGCCACATCTGGCAGCCGACGCCGCAGTAGGGGCAGGTCGTGCGCACCTTCTCCAGGTTCCAGACCCGTCCCGTGCCGGTCGATTTCTTTCCGATCAGGGCGCCGGTGGGGCAGAGCTGGACGCACTCCCCGCAGGAAACGCAGCTCGATTCGCCCAGGGGCACGTTCTGATCGGCCACCACCAGCGACTGGATCCCGCGGTAGCCCATGTCGAGCACCTCGTTCACCACCGTGTTGTTGCACCCCTTGATGCAGCGATAGCAGTGGATGCACCGGTTGGGATTGCGCACCAGCATCGGGTGGCTGGCATCCACCTCGAGGCTCGGCTTGTCCATGACCATGGAGGCCCGTTCGATGCCCAGGCGATACGCGGCGTCCTGCAACTCGCACTCCCCGCACATCTCGCACGACAGGCAGTCGTGTTCCCCCTCGCTCAGGAGCATGTCCACGATCGTGCGCCGCACTTCGAGAAGCCTCGGGCTCTCGGTCTTCACGACCATCCCCTCCGTCACGGGGGTGATGCACGACATCACCAGACCGCGCGCCCCTTCCACCTCGACGGCGCAGACGCGGCACATGCCGCTCTGGCCCACCTTGGGGTGGTAGCAGAGGCTGGGAATGTAGAGTCCCTGGCCGCGGGCCACATCCAGGATGGTCTGCCCCTCGGCAGCCTCCACGGCCAGGCCGTTGAGCGTAAACTTGGGCATGAGCAACTCCCTCCGAAGAAATCCACATCACCGGAGCGGCGTCCGCCGCATGACGGACGGGACCGGGCGTGACGACACCCCTCCCGTGGCTGCGGATGGCGGCGGCACGCCCATACTTTAACCGTCCGGGGCGGGAGGCGTCAAGCGGCCATAATCGCACGGGAACCCCCCGGGGAATAAGAATTAAAGCCCGGCGCCACCCCTTCCGATGGAATGAACGAGGTATGGCATGAAAAAGTCCGAACGGCCGGCCATCGCGGCCTTCAATTGTCCCAACTGCGGCGCCGCCGCTTCGGGTGACAGCACGCGCTGCCCCTATTGCCTGTCGGCGCTGGCGGTTAAAATTTGCGCGGCCTGCTACGGCGCCGTTTCGGTGACCATGAAACACTGCCCCCATTGCGGGGCCGAAATGGCGGACACTCAAGGGGCTCCCGCTCCGGAGCTATCCTGCCCGCGGTGCGCGTGCCCGCTCGAAGCCCGCGCCGTCGGGGCCCACACCCTTCATGCCTGCGGCCGCTGCGGCGGTCTGTGGGTCGACCGGGACGGTTTCCAGGACATCTGCTCACGGGAAGAAGAACAGGAGGCGGTGCTCGGGTACACCCTCCCCGACCCGGCCGTCGCGACCGGCGTCGAAGGAAAGCCTCCCCGGACTTACATCCCCTGCCCGGTCTGCGGCAAGCTGATGAACCACAAACAGTTCGCCGCCTCCTCGGGAGTGGTGCTCGATTGGTGCCGGGAGCATGGCAGCTGGTTTGACCGCCAGGAACTGCACCGCATCGTCTCCTTCATCCGGGGCGGGGGGATGCGCCGCGCGCGCGAACTGGAAAAGGAGCGGTTGAAAGCGCAGGAGTCTGATCTGCGGATGCGCCAGGCGCAATCGGCCGCGTTGAGCCTCAGGATGGGGACCGATTCCGCCGGATTGGACGAGGGGCGATCGGGTGACCTCCTCGTAAAATTCCTCACCCGCATGTTCCGCTGAACCCCCAAATTCTGGACATCCACCGATTGCCCCC
>CAZWXG010000195.1:0-3950 GCA_964637825.1 uncultured Acidobacteriota bacterium | reverse complement strand
ATATATAATCCTTTCCGGAAACCCGACCCCACATCACTGAACGGGAAGAACCATGAATAAGAACAACCTGAAAGAACAGGTCGCGATCATCCGTCAGGCTTTCGGTTACATCGAGCGCTTCCAGGGCGAGACCTTCGTCATCCGGATCTCGAGCGAACTCATCGCCAGCCCCTTCATCCCCGTGCTCATGAAGGACCTCGTGCTCCTTCACCACATGGGCATCAGGATCATTCTGGTTCCCGGGGCGCGCAGCCGGATCGACGAGGTGCTGGCCACCTACGGGGTGGCGTGCCGGCGCGTCGGCGGGGTGCGGATTTCCCCGCCCGAATCGATCCCGTTCATCCAGATGGCGGCGTTCGACGTTTCCAACCGGATCATGACCATCCTGGCGGAATGCGGCGCCAACGCGGTGATCGGCAACTGGGTCCGGGCGCGCAGCATCGGGGTCCGGGACGGGGTCGACTTTCAGAGCGCGGGCATCGTCGAGAGACTCAAGACCGACGTCCTGGTCAATGTCCTCGATGACGGCATGATCCCCATTTTCCCCAATATCGGCTGGAGCGCCAAGGGCACGCCCTACAACCTTTCCTCCAACGAACTGGCCGCCACCATCAGCGTCCGCCTGAAGGCGGCCAAGCTCTTCTTCCTGACCAACGGCCGCACTCTCTCCTCGGAGAGATACACCCTTCCCGAAGGGGTGCCGCTCGGGGAGGACGGGACCATCACCCAGCTGACCGTGGACAACGCCGGCGCCTTCGTCGAACTCAACGCCGACAGGAAGGAGGACCCCCTGGTCACCCTCGTGGACCTGGGCTATAGCGCCTGCCGCGACGGCGTCCACCGCGTCCACATCATCGACGGGGCCGCCGACGGGATGATCCTCAAGGAGATCTTCTCCAACCGCGGGCTGGGGACGATGATCTACTCCAACCAGCACGAAAACATCCGGCGCATGACCCGGGCCGATGTCCCGGCCGTGCTTCGCCTCATGCAGCCGGTCATCGAGGACGCGATCCTCGTGCCGAGGACCGCGGCCGATCTCGAGGAAAAGGTTGAGAATTACTGCGTGTACGAGGTGGACGGCACCCTGCACGGCTGCGCGGCGCTCGATGTCTTCGAAGACCGCCAGGGGGAAATCTGCGCCGTCGTGGTGGACGAGAGTTATGCGAACATGGGCATCGGGAAGAAGATGGTCGGATATCTCATCGACCGGGCCTCGAGCTTGCGCCTGAAGGCCGTGTTCGTCCTGACGACCCAGACCTCCGACTGGTTTCAGCAGCAGGGGTTCGTCCCCGCGACGGTGGCCGACCTCCCCCCGCAACGGCGCAAGAATTACAACGTCAAGCGCAAATCGCGCATCTACAGGAAAGCGCTCCCCCGCCGCAGGCCGAAGATCCTCTAGGCGGAACCCTATTCGTAGCGGAGGGCGTCGATGGGGTCGAGCATGGCGGCCTTGCGCGCGGGCCAGACCCCGAAAATCAGGCCGATCCCGATCGACACCCCCAGGCCCGTGAACACGGCCCAGAGCGGGATGGTGGCGGGGAGGCTCGGCACCAGGGCGATGATGATCAGGCTGAGCGCCACCGCGAAGAGGACGCCGAAGACCCCGCCCACCCCCGTCAGCGTCATGGCTTCGAACAGGAACTGCAGCACGATATCGCGCTTGGTGGCGCCCAGAGCCTTGCGCGTGCCGATCTCCCTCGTCCGTTCGGTGACGGACACCAGCATGATGTTCATGACCCCGATCCCCCCGACCAGGAGGCCGACGCTGGAAACGGCGATGACGACCAGGCCGAAGATGGCGGTGATGGAATTGAGCTGCTTGATGATCATGTCCGGGGTGGTCAGGGTGAAATCGCTGGGCTCGGAGTACCCGACCTTGCGCCGCAGCCGCAGCAGGCTCTCGCTCTCGTCCAGCGCCTGCGCCCTCATGCCGGGACGGGCCTGGATGTACAGGTAGTGATCCTCCTCCCACGGCATGAGCTTGTGGAAGGCGCCGTAGGGGATGTAGACGTAGTTGTCCGCCGCCCCGAGCATCGATCCGGTGCGGCTCTGTTCCGCGACCCCCAGCACCGTGAACGGCCGCCCCAGGATCAGGATCCGCCTCCCGATCGGGTCGGAGTCCGCGAACAGGGATTTGGCGGTCTCGGGGCCCAGGACCGCGACCGGCACGCGGTGGTCGTCCTCCGCCTGGGTGAAGAAGCGGCCGTTGGCCAGCTTGAGGTCGTAGATGCTCGAGTAATTATAGGAGACGCCCATGAAATCGCCCCCCCGCACCGAGGTCTTCTCGTTGCGGATGGTGATCCGGGTCCGGGTGGGGGCGCCGATCCAGCACACGTCCTGGACCGACGGGCATTGCTCCCGGATGGCCTTGGCGTCGGCCACCGTGAGCGGCCGCCGCATCCTCTCCTCCCGCGTGGGGCGTCCGCTCGGCATCATGTCCCGGTGGTAGGCCAGGATGTTGTTGGCCCCCAGCGACTCGATTTCGGCCAGGACGTTCTGCTTGACCCCGGAAAGGATCGCGGCGATGACGATCACCACCGACACCCCGACCACGATGCCCAGCACGGTCAGGAAGCTCCTGAACTTGTGGGTGAGGAGGGTGTCGAAGGCCATGCCGAAGGTTTCGCGGTAATCCATCGTCGGGGTCTCCTATTCCCTGGCCAGGGCGGCGATCGGGCTCAGTTTGGATGCGCGGTACGCCGGGTAGATCCCGGAGATCATCCCCACCCCGCCGCTGGTGAAAATGGCAAGCAGGACGTAGCCCGCCGTGATCCGCATGGGAAACCCGACGGCGCCCTCGATGACGGCGCAGAGAACGTAAGCCAGGCCGAGGCCGAGCACCCCCCCCAGGGTGGCCAGCAGCGCCGATTCCACCAGGAACTGCAGGAGGATGTCGGCGCGCCGGGCGCCGACGGCCTTGCGCATTCCCACCTCGACCGTTCTTTCCGTTACGGTGACCAGCATGATGTTCATCACCACGATCCCGCCGACGACCAGACCGATCAGGGTGATGGGGATGATGGCCACCGCGATCATGCCGATGATCCCGTCGATGGTTTCCTGGATGGCGCTGCTGGTGAGCATGTCGAAATCGTCCGCCTTCTGCGGCTTCAGCTTGTGCCGCGCCCGCAGGATCATCCGGACCTCGTCCTCGGTGGCCTGGATGGTCTCACCCGAAGAGGCCCGGACCTGGAAGGAGATGGACTGCCGGGACCCGTACTTTTTCAGGAAGGCGGTATAGGGGATATAGAGGGAGTTGTCCGCCGACTGGCCGATACCGCTGCTCCCCTTCTGCTCCTCGACCCCGATCACGGTGAAATTGTCGGCGCCGATCTTGACCTGCTTGCCCAGCGCGTTCAGGGGCCCGAACAGCTCCTCGCGCACCTTCCACCCGATGACGGCCACGGGGCTGGCGTGCGCCACGTCGAACTCCGCGATGAACCGCCCCTCGTAAAGGTCGACCGCCTGGATTTTGGGCAGGTCGGCGCTGATGCCGGAGATCGAGGCGTCGTAGAAGATCTTGTTGGCACGCTTGATGGTGTCGGTCCCCTGCAGCATGGGCGAAATCGCCTCGCAACCGTCGCACAGGCCCTCCACCGCCTTCATGTCCTCCGGGTAGAGGTTCTTGTTGCGCCGGATCTTCTCCTCGAATTCCTCCATGGAGGCTGCCCGCACGATCCGCGCCACGATGAAGGTGTTGCTGGCGAAGGTGGAGGAGAGCTGCTTCCAGACGTAGGCCCCCATCCCCTCGATGGCGCCGCCGACGGTCACGACCGAGGCGATCGCGATGATGATGCCGATCAGGGTGAGCACACTCCTCAGCTTGTGGGTCCAGATGGAATCGACGGCGATCCGGAAAGCTTCCCAGAGCGCGGCGCTCGTGCGCATCTTCCGGTAATCCGGACCCTTCTCCGGCGGGCGGGCGGTCGGCATGATCTGTGTCCTGT
>CAZWXG010000194.1:0-3972 GCA_964637825.1 uncultured Acidobacteriota bacterium | reverse complement strand
CATTGTCGCGCACCCGCCCCGAAGTGCAATCCCTTTTTGGAAGGGGACAGTCACCACTGTCCCCAATCTCCAGGCCCCCCGTTTAGCGCGCCAGCGTGTGGTTGTGATTCGCCCGACGCTCGCGCGAATAGTTCAGTAGCCGTGCCTGGATCGAATGGGATCGGGACGTGCTCAAAGCAGCGCCTCCAGATAAGGTGCCATGACGCGCTCCACGCGGCAGACCCGTGCGTATGTCGTGAGGTCGTCGATCGGCCCTTTGCGCCGGCGCAGGTAATCGCGAAGCGCTTCGGTGGCGACATCCACGCCGATCTTATTGCGGTACTTGAAGCAATCCGCGACGGTCTTGGCGGCGGAGAACACTCGGAGTGCCGGGCCGTTCGCATTGTGGATTTCGACGCCGGCCTTCAGCGAGTCGGCGGAGAAGCGGGCGATGCGAAGCTTGACGAGACCGATCCGGGGAATCTGCTTCGATTCGCCGATGGCAAGCCAGACCTCGAAAGGGTTCTGGGTTGTCATCCCGTGAAACTGGAGCGCCGAAAGGAGGCAGATCACTCCATGGGGCACCAGTTTGCAGACCTCCGCCAGGTTGCGGTGCTCCGTCTGTTCGGCGCCGGGAAGCGAGTAAAGGCCACGATCCAGGCGTTCGAGCAGCCCGCGCGCGCAGGCAAGCGACAGATAATGACGCGGGATTCCGGGTTCGTCCAGATCGCGGGCGCGGATCAGTCGTTTGGTTTCGGCCATGCGGAGTAGGTTTTCAAGATGCGACGCCATGATGCAGATAATTTACAAAAACACTGGACATATTGTCAAGTCCAGTGTTTTTGTCGATACGCCTGGGTGCACTTGATCTGATCGGGGGGAACCACCGATGTCCCCAACCCAAAACCTCATTCGCATTCATGAAAAAGACCTCCGTCAGACTGATCCTGCCCCATTCCTGCACGCTATCCGTGATTTCGGTATACTGAGTGGACTGGAAGGTTCAGTGATTGTCTCTTGCGGCGATTCCGCTACCGAGCGGGCTGGACATGCTCAGCGGCGGAGCCGGGGCAAAGGACCTGAGATCATCGCCCGGAAAACGGCTCGAAAGGCTCAGAGAAGAGCTGAAAGGATATTTTTCGATTTGGGTGAACGGGCAGTGGCGGATCGTGTTTCGCTGGGACGACAGCGGTGCTACGGGGGCCCGCTTGATGGACGATCACAGGTAGGAGGCATTGCCATGATTCCGGAAAATCGTATACCCACTCACCCCGGGAAGATCCTGCAGCGAGAGTTCCTCGCACCGCTCGGTGTTTCGCAGGTGGCGTTTGCGGCGCATATCGCCGTGCCGGTGCAGCGTATCAATGAGCTCGTCCGCGGCAAGCGGGGAGTTACCCCGGAGACGGCATGGTTGCTCTCCGAGGCCCTCAATACGACGCCCGAGTTCTGGATCAACCTGCAGACGGCCTATGACCTCGCGCGCAACCGCCCGGCGGCGCGGGTGGCGCCGCTGACCGCCATCGCCTGATCGGGGGGACGGTCACCCGTGCCCCCCGGTTCCTTCACCCCTTCCGACGCGCCACAAAGAACTCGTAGGCGTAGTATTCTGAGTGCCGCCGGTGCATCTCGGGCTCCTCGGTCAGTCGTTCAAGGACGGCCAGCGCCTCGCCGTCGCCTCGATATTTGCCGCGCAGCTGCTCGATGCGCACCTCCATCGGGGTGTAGAAATCATCCCACCATGCCTCGTCCGGCAGGGTGAAGTGCCCGATGGGCGAAAAACCGCTTTTCCCGATCGCGGCCAGGATATCCGGCACCCGGCCCATGGCCGGGTAGTCGTCTTCGAAGCTCGCCCTGACCTCCGGGGGCGGATGGTCCTTCTGCCAGACCGCGTCGGTGAAGGCCAGGTAGCCGCCGGCGCCGAGGAGGCCACGGCACACACAGAGGGCGTTCCCGATGCCGATGTTGTAGAGCGCCCCCTCGGACCAGACGAGGTCGAAACTCGCCGGCGGCAGCCCGGGTGCAGCCATGTCCCCCACCCTGGGCTGAATTCTCCCGGCCAGCCCGCGCTCGGCCACCGTCCGGCGCAAGCGCTCGATGCTCGGGACATGGCTGTCCAGGGCAGCGATCGGACCCGATGTGAGATCGGCCAGATGAAGTGTCTGCCCGCCGACCCCGCAGCCTAGGTCGAGCACCGTCGGCGCCCGTGGCAGGCCACGACAGAGAGCGAGGGCCCTGGCGGCGCAGTCACGGTTGCCCGGCCCCTGCCTGGGGAGCGACTCGTAAAGCTCGAAAAAGATGGTCCGGAAGCGCGGGGAGGGTCGGTTCATTAATGGAGCGCAAAGGGGTGCTAGGCCGATCGCTTCTGAAGGGATCTCACGGCGATGAGATCCGTATCGGAAATGGGGCGAACATCTGATTCTTTAAGCGTCACCAGAGCCTCGGTGCGTCCCGAAGCGGCGACAAACTCAACTTCAAGGCCGTCTTCATTGTAGACTTGCACCACTGCGCCAAGATCACCACGCCGGAGGCCAAGATCGGGAAGATCTCTATCCAAAACCACCGTATCAAGAATATCAAATCTCATTTTCCCTCCCTCGGGTAGGCGGTGATAAAGCCTGGGACATCTTCGCCCGAAAGGACTGTCCAAACAGTAATCATATCATGCGAAACGTCATGCATCACCTGATCGGCGGGACAGTCACCCGTTTCCGTTCGATTGAGGAAATACATGATATAGTATACAAAAATCTGAATAAATGATACTTTCTGCGGTGGAGGCGGGTGTTGAATCCTGTGCATGGGGAGACCGCGACGGCGGAGGTGGTGTGGGAAGGCGATTCATTGGAGGTGATGCGCAGTTTTCCAGGTCCCGTTAGACAGGACCTGGGCGCGGAACTGAGGAGACTGCAAACGGGCGAGCGACCCATAAGCAGCCGCCCGATGCCCTCCATCGGCATCCGGGTTTATGAGCTGAAAGAGCAGGATGAAAGAGCCTGGTACCGGGTGATTTATCTGGCAAAGGTCGGGAGCAGGATTTACGTGCTCCACTGTTTCGAGAAAAAGTCGGCCAAGACAGGCAAAAGCGATCTGGCGGTTGCCCGATCGAGATGGAAACGAGTTCTGGCCCGCCTTAGGAGTGAAAATGAAAGCCAAAGCACGAGAAAATGAACCCGGTCACATTTCCGTCGGGAACGTCATCGACGATCTCGGGTTTTCGCCGGAAGAGGCCGCAGCCGTCAAGCTCAAGGCGAGCCTCCATGCGGAGATCCTGCGGGAGGTGAAGAAGCGAAAACTCAAAGCCCGACAACTGGAAAAGATCCTGGATCAACCACAGCCTCGAATCAGCGAACTGTTGAATGGGAAAATCTCGAAAATGAGCGCCGAGAAACTGGCGGGGTATCTTTCCCGATTGGGAATCGAGATCAAGATCTCGGCCCGCAGAGCCGCATGACCGAAAGCGGGGCTTGGGTCTGATCCCTTGACATGCAAGGCGGAAGCCTCTAATACTTTCCCCACAATACCGGATCAAACCAGATAACGGAGACAACTGCCATGGCGGAAGAAAAGGGACTCAACAAACCGGTGACACTGAAGGCGGAATTGGCCGCATTCCTGGGCGTTGCCTCGCTTCCTCGCACCGAGATCACCAAAAGGCTGTGGGATTACATCAAGGAAAACGGACTGCAGACGAAAACGGCCAACGGCAAGCCGGAAAATGCCGGCAAATTTATCGTGGCGGACGCCAATCTGATCAAAATATTCAAAAATACCCGGACCACCAGCAAGAACGGAAAGGTGACCGATCTGACCAATCTGGAGGTGGGGCAGACGATCGACATGATGCAGATGGCCTCCGTTGTCAGCGCCAATATCGAATAGACCGGGCTTTCGCAGGGGATCTTGGGCGTAAGTCTTTATGGGTGGGGGAATGACGGGAAGTTCTGGCTCCTCAGGTAGGACTCGAACCTACAACCCTTCGGTTAACAGCCGAAT
>CAZWXG010000193.1:0-4007 GCA_964637825.1 uncultured Acidobacteriota bacterium | reverse complement strand
GACATCTCCTGGACCAAGCGGGTCAAGCACCCCTCGGAGGTGCTGAAAAAGGGGGATGACGTCCAGGCGGTGATCCTCAGCATCGACGCCGCCAACCAGAAGCTCTCGCTCGGGATCAAGCAGCTGGAGCCCGACCACTGGGAGGACTGGTTCAGCCGCCACAAGGTGGGGGACATCGTGAAGGGGCGCGTGGTCCGGATGACCAATTTCGGCGCCTTCATGGAGCTGGAAGAGGGGATCGAGGGGCTCTGCCACGTTTCGGAGCTGGACGAGAAGCACGTGGAGAAGCCGACCGAGTTCCTCAACATCGGCCAGGAAATCGAGATGCGGGTCATCAAGCTGAATCTTCAGGAGAAGAAGATCGGTTTGAGCCTGAAGGCGATGAAAGAGGACGAACCGCGGGTGGAGTTCTCCTCCTACATGGCCTCCGCCGATTCGGGGAACGCCTCGATGGGCGAGCGCCTGGGCGAGCAGCTTCAGCGTTTCAAGAAGACGGAACCTGAAGCGGAATAGCCGGGGTTTCGATGGTGGAGATGGCACAGAAACGATCCAACCTGCTGCTCTGGATCATCCTGGGGGGGGGAGCCCTTTTCTTCTTCGTCCTCTGTCTCCTGGCCCTGGCCGTGCTGTTCACGGACGGGGCCTCCCCCGGCCTCTCCTTTTCCTCCAACCAGCTGGCCGCCCTCGAGCTGACCGGGACGATCACCGATTCCCGGGAGTTCGTCGAGCAGCTCGAGGATTACGGCAACCGCCCGGGGGTCCGGGCGGTGGTGGTGCGCATCGACAGTCCCGGCGGGGGGGTCGCGGCCACCCAGGAGATTTTCGAGGCGATCCGGAAGTTCCGCGCGGAATCGGACAAGAAGGTGGTGGTCAGCATGGCGTCGGTGGCCGCCTCCGGCGGCTACTACGTCGCCTGCGCCTCGGACCGGATTTTCGCCAACCGGGGGACCATCACCGGGAGCATCGGCGTGATCGCCCAGTGGTACAACTACGGCGAGCTGCTGCGCTGGGCCCGGATGCAGGACGTGGTCATCAAGAGCGGGGGGCTGAAGGACGCCGGGAGCGGCTCCCGGCCGATGACGGACGAGGAAAAGGCCTACTTCCAGGCGCTGATCGACAACATGTACGGTCAGTTCGTCGCCGATGTCGCCCAGGGGCGCAACCTGCCCGAGGAGGAGGTCCGCCGCCTGGCCGACGGACGGGTCTACACGGGACTGGAGGCGCAGCGAAACCGCCTGATCGACGAGATCGGGACCTACCAGGACGCCGTCGACGCCGCGGCGAAGCTCGGGGGGATCGAGGGCGCCCCGAAACTCCTGAAACCGGCCAAAAAGGACTTTTCCGTTCTCGACGTCGTGCTGGGCGACGCCAAAACGGTGCTTCCGCTCGACGCGAACCGTTCGCAATCGCACATCCGATTTGAATATCTCTGGAGATAGAGCGCCATGACCAAAGCCGAATTAGTCGAAGAAGTCGCCAACGAATCGGAACTGACCAAGAAAGACGCCGAGGTGATCGTCCAGACCGTGCTCGACAGCATCACGGAATCGCTGCAGCGGGGGGAAAAGGTGGAACTGCGCGGCTTCGGCTCCTTCCGGATCCGCAACCGCTCCTCGCGCCAGGGGCGCAACCCCAAGACCGGTTCGGGCGTCAGCGTCCCGGCCAAGAAGGTGCCCTATTTCAAGCCGGGGAAGGAAATCAAGGACCTCGTGAACCAGTAATGGACCGGCTCTGGACTCCCTGGCGCTTCGACTACATCCGCGGCGCCGACTCGGCCCCGGCCTGCGTTTTCTGCCGGATCCTGGAGGACGCGGGGCACGACCCCGGCCATTTCGTGCTCCACCGCGGCCGCTCGGCCTTCGTGCTGCTCAACCTCTTCCCCTACAGCTCGGGCCACCTCCTGGTGGTGGCCAACCGCCACATCCGGCTGCTGGGGGACGCCCGCCCCGAAGAGCTCCACGAAATGATCGATCTCGCCCGCCGGTGCGAGCACGCCCTCGGGCTCGAATACGCCCCCGACGGGTTCAACCTCGGGTTCAACCTCGGCCGCTCGGCCGGGGCCGGCGTCGAACATCACCTCCACATGCACGTCGTGCCCCGCTGGACGGGTGATTCGAATTTTGTTTCTATTGTGGGTGAGACCCGCGTCCTGCCTGAGGAATTGCCGCGGACCTACGAACGTCTCCTCCCCCACTTCGCGTCTCTTTGAGCCGTTTCCCCCCGTTTTACCTGTGATCCCGGTCAACCCTCCCCGCGCGCGCACGCCGCAGAGGGCGGCGGCTCCCGGCCCGTTCCTCCCGCTCCCCCTCCTCCCGCCTTGCCCCGACAGGGTGTTTCGGGCCGGGCCGGCCGGCGCGCCCGATTTTTATCTTACTTCCTATATGTACCTCTTATAGGATATTACATGTATGCAAGCATTTTTTTGTCCTTTGTTTGTCGGCGTCCGGGCCCGATGGGAGCCCTCGCAACCGCATTTTTACTGGGTTTTCAAGTCAAAAAACAAATTTGGGAAAACGACCCTTTTTTTATTGAATGTGTTCTTGTCCGTGTGTTAACTTTCGCCCCGTTGTTGAGAACAACGACACCATCGAAATCCTGACATTCAGTGTTTCAGGGACAGCGCAACGGGTGACACCGTCGCTGTTCGGGGCTGTCCGTCTGTTTTCCACAGGTTTTCCACACCTGTGGAAAAAGATTTACGTTGCGGCTGAAAACTCCCCCCCGCGTTCAGGTTGCCCCATTATGAATTTCTGGAACCAGGTCCTCGCTACTGTTGAAAAACACCTGAATCCCCAGTGTTTTGAAACCTGGTTTCGCCCCATCGTCTACCGCGGCAACGACCACGGGGTCCTGCGCCTGACCGTCCCCACGGAGAGTTTCCGCAAGGGGTTGCTGGAAAACTACTCCACCCTCCTGCTCAACGCGGCCGGCGCCCTGACCCACTCCACTTTTTCGCTCGAAGTCAGGGCCGAAAGCGCAGAGGAAACCGCCCCGCAGCCGGCGCCGCAGCCCCAGGGGACCGAATCCACCCCGTTCCTGATTCCGAAATACACCTTCGACACCTTCGTCGTCGGCGGCAGCAACCAGCTGGCCCACGCCGCCGCCCGCGCCGTCGGGGAGCGCCCGTCCAAGGCCTACAACCCTCTCTACCTGTACGGGGGCGCGGGACTGGGTAAAACGCACCTGATGCACGCCATCGGCAACATGATCCAGGCGCGCAACCGCTCCGTCCGGCTGGCCTACATGTCCTCGGAACGGTTCATGAACGAACTGGTCAACGCCATCCGCTACGACCGCACCATCCAGTTCCGGCAGAAATACCGGAACATCGACGTGCTGCTGATGGACGACATCCAGTTCATCGCGGGGAAGGAACGGACCCAGGAGGAGTTTTTCCATACCTTCAACGCCCTGTACGACGGCCAGAAACAGATCGTGATCACGAGCGACTGCCCCCCCAAGCAGATCCCCACCCTGGAGGAGCGGCTCCACTCGCGCTTCGAGTGGGGCCTCATCGCCGACATCCAGCCGCCCGATCTCGAGACCAAGCTGGCCATTCTCCGGAAAAAGGCGCAGGCGGAGATGCCCCACCTGAAGGACGACGTCGCCCTGTTCATCGCCGGGGGGATCCGCTCCAACGTGCGCGAACTGGAAGGGGCCCTGACCCGGCTGACCGCCCGGGCCTCGCTCGACGGGCTCGACCCGGCCGACATCGACACCGCCTATGCCCGGGAGGTCCTGCGCGGTTTCACGACCGAGGAGAACGCGTCCGTCTCCCCCGACGCCATCCTGCGCGCCGTCGCCTCCTTCTTCTCCCTCAAACCGGCCCAGCTGAAAGCGAAGAGCAACGCCCGGCCGATCGCGGTCCCCCGGCAGATCGCCATGTACATCTGCAAGGAGCTGACCCACCAGTCGCTGCCGCAGATCGGGAAGGATTTCGGGGGGAAGCACCACACGACCGTGCTGCACTCCATCCGCAAGATCGATTCCCTGCGCAAGAAAGACCC
>CAZWXG010000192.1:0-4091 GCA_964637825.1 uncultured Acidobacteriota bacterium | reverse complement strand
CCGGAGACGTCCTCGCCGGTGAGGTTGCGGCAGATGACGCGGAGCGTGCCGCGCTCCCCTGGGGTCAGATGCCCGTGGCGCGCGAGCTTCCCCATGCTCCGGACCGCCTTGGCGCGCACGGAGGGCTCCTCGTCCGCGAGGTTCTCCTGGAGGCGTTCGAGGCACCTGCGCCTCAACTCGGCCGGCAGCTGCCCCGGCGGGATCGCCTCGGCGAACTTGCCCAGGGCCCGCGTGGCCGTGTCGCGCAGCTCGATGTTGGGGGAAGCGGCCGCCTCGATCGCGGCCGGCACGGCCCGCACGACCTCCCCGGAGCGGATCTTCCCCAGGGCGTAGAGGAGGAAGGCGCGCATCATCGTGTCGGTGGCGGATTCGTAGGCCTCGATCAGGGGGTGGACGGCCGGGGCGCCGACGCGTCCCAGCGCGTGGGCGATCGCCCACTGCGCCTTCATGTCGGCCGCATCCAGTCTTTCCACCAGCAACGGGATCAGCCGGTCACCCAGACGCGCCGTGAGCGAAAGCGCGCGGTCGAGGGCTGCAACGAGTTCCGGGTGATCCAGGGTGTCGATGTAAAAGAGGGGGGAGACGATCTCCAGCAGCGTCGTCGCCTCCTCCGGCCCGATCCGGTCGATTTGCGCCTCGAGCAGCCCGAGCCCTTCCTCGATGCAGTCCGGTTGCGTACCCGCCAGCAGGCCCCGTATCCGGACCCATCTCTCGTCCGTCATGGATGCCTCTCCCCGTAGAAAAGGTCCTTGCAGCCATTATACCCGTCCGGGCGGGCTTTGGCGACTGTGGCGGGGGCGGGCCGGGAACAGGCTAGAACATCTCCGTCCGCCACAGGTCGTGCACGTGGATGACCCCCTGCAGGCGGCCGGCGGGATCGACGACGACCAGGCTCGTGATCTTCAGCTCCTCCATCCGGGCCAGGGCGGCGGTGGCGAGTTCCCCTTCCCCGATGGTCTTCGGGCTCTGCGTCATCACCTCTCCCGCCTTGCGCCCGAGCGGGTCGGACGATGTCTCGAGGAGGCGCCGGAGGTCCCCGTCGCTGATGACGCCCGCCGGCCTCCCGCCGGCGTCCGCCACCGTCGTCATCCCGAGCCCCTTGCGCGACATCTCGTAGATCACGTCCGCCATCGGGGTGTCGACCCCCACGCGGGGAACGTCCTCCCCGCGGTGCATCAGGTCGGCCACGCGCAGGAGCCTCTTCCCCAGGGTCCCGGCCGGGTGGAAACCGGCGAAATCCTCGCGCCCGAACCCCTTGCGCTCCATCAGCGCCAGCGCCAGCGCGTCCCCCATGGCCAGGGCGGCCGCCGTGCTCGTCGTCGGGGCCAGGTCGAAGAGGCAGGCTTCCCCGGCCACGCCGACGTCGATGAAGACATCGGCGTGGCGCGCGAGCGTCGAGTTTCCGTCGCCCGCCATGGCCAGCACGGGCAATCCCAGCCGTTTGGCGACCTCGAGCAGTTCGAGGATTTCGCCCGTTTCGCCGCTCTTGGACACCGCGAGCACCAGGTCGTTGGGTGCGAGCAGCCCGCAGTCGCCGTGCAGGGCGTCGGCCGCGTGCAGGAACAGGGCGGGGGATCCGGTGCTGGAGAGGGTGGCCGCGATCTTCTTGCAGATCAGGCCCGATTTCCCGAGCCCGGTCACGGCGATCTTCCCCGTGCAGCGGGCGGCCAGCTCGACCGCCTCGAGGAACGATTCCCCCAGGCGCGGAACGAGGGCGCGGATCGCGTCGGCCTCCGCCTCGAGCACCCTGGCGGCCGTCGCGAGGGAGGGATGCGTCGCTCCCTGGCTCATGGCCGACCTCCCAGGGCGTCGCGGATGGCGAGGATCTCCCGCACCAGGCGGGGGAACTCGGAGAGTTTCAGGCTGTTGGGACCGTCCGAAAGGGCGCGCGCGGGGTTGTCGTGCACCTCGAGGAAAAAGCCGTCCACCCCGATGGCCGCCCCGGCCCGCGCCAGCGCCGGCACGAAGCGGGAGTCCCCCCCGGAGCGGTCCCCCTGCCCCCCCGGCGCCTGCACGCTGTGGGTGACGTCGAAAACCACCGGCTGGCCGAAGGAGCGCATGAGGACGAAGGAACGGAAATCGACCACGAGGTTGTGGTAACCGAAGGTGGTCCCGCGTTCGGTCAGGAGGATGTTCCGATTCCCCCCCTCCTTCGCCTTTTCGAGCACCTTGCCCATTTCGGCCGGGGAGAGGAACTGCCCCTTCTTCAGGTTCACGCAGCGGCCGCTGGCCGCGGCGGCGCGGATGAGATCGGTCTGCCGGCAGAGGAAGGCCGGGATCTGCAGCACGTCGAGCACCTCGGCCGCCGCCGCCACCTGGGCCGTTTCATGCACGTCGCTCAGGATGGGAAGGCCGCTCACGGCGCGTGCCCGCTCGAGAATGCGCAGCCCCTCCTCCAGCCCCGGTCCGCGGTAGGACCGGACCGATGTCCGGTTGGCCTTGTCGTAGGAGGCCTTGAAGAGGATCGGGACCCCCAGCCGCGACCCGTACCCGGCGAGCCGCTCGGCCATCCGCAGGCAGTGGCTCTCGCTCTCGATCACGCAGGGGCCCGCGATGAAAAAGGGGCCCTTCCCCAGTTTCAGGGGACCGGCTTTGACCTGTACCATGTTCCCGGCGACCTCCGATGACTAATGGGGCGCGTTTTCTCCGACGGCGCTGGCGTCCGCGGCCGCCGCCCGGTTTTTCCGCCCGTTCCGGTAGGACGCCTCGATGAAGCTGGCGAACAGCGGGTGCGGCTCGAGCGGCCGGGACTTGAACTCCGGGTGGAACTGGCAGCCCAGGAACCAGGGGTGGTCGGGGATTTCGGCGATCTCCACGAAATTCCCGTCCGGCGAATTCCCCGAGAACCGCATCCCGCGGCTCGTGACGGCCTGTTCGTATTCCCGGTTGAACTCGTAACGGTGCCGGTGCCGCTCGGAAATCTCCTTTTTGCCGTAGACCCGGAAGGCGAGCGAGTCCTCGTCGAGCACGCAGGGGTAGGCCCCCAGCCTCATGTTGCCCCCCATGATGTCGCTCCCGAGCAGCTCGCGCAGCAGGTAGAACACCCGGTGCGGCGCCGACGGGTCGAATTCGGAGCTGTCGGCCTCGAGGTTGCAGACGTTGCGCGCGTATTCGATCACCGCGCACTCCATGCCGAGGCAGATGCCGAAATAGGGGACCTTGCGCGTGCGCGCGTAGCGGGCCGCGAGGAGCATGCCGTCGATGCCGCGCTTGCCGAACCCCCCCGGCACCAGGATGCCGTCGTAGGGGGCGAGCCGGCCGTCGAGAGTCCCCTCCTCGAGCTCCTCGGCGTCCACCCAGCAGAGCTCGACCCGGAGCCGGTTGGCCAGCCCCCCGTGGTAGAGCGCCTCGTTCAGGCTCTTGTAGGAATCCTCGAACTCCACGTACTTGCCGACGATGCCGATCTTGACGTTGTCCCTGGGCGCGGCGTCGAGCTTGAGCACCGCCTTCCAGTCCGCGAGCCGCGGCTCGTTGGGGGGGAGGCGCAGGTAGCTGATGATGGCCTCGTCCAGGCCTTCGCTGTGCAGCCCCAGCGGCACCTCGTACACGTTTTTGACGTCGACGGCCGTGATCACGTCCCGTTCCGACACGTTGCAGAAGAGGGCGATCTTGGCCTTGACGTCCCTGGGCAGCGGCTGGCTGGTGCGGCAGAGCAGGATGTCGGGCTGGATGCCGATCCCGCGCAGCTCCTTGACGCTGTGCTGGGTGGGCTTGGTTTTCAGTTCCCCGGAGGCGCCCATGTAGGGGACCAGGGTGAGATGGATGAACAGGGAGTTTTCCCGGCCGTCCTCGTTGCGCATCTGCCGGATCGATTCCAGGAAGGGGAGGCTTTCGATATCCCCCACCGTGCCGCCGATTTCCACGATGGCGACATCGACGTCCCGGGCGACCCGCCGGATGACCGACTTGATCTCGTTGGTGATGTGGGGGATCACCTGCACGGTCTTGCCGAGGTACTCCCCCTTGCGCTCCTTCTCGATCACCGTCTGGTAGATCTTCCCGGTGGTGGAATTGTTCTCCCGGGTCAGGCGCACGCCGGTGAACCGCTCGTAGTGGCCCAGGTCGAGGTCGGTCTCGGCGCCGTCGTCGGT
>CAZWXG010000191.1:0-4145 GCA_964637825.1 uncultured Acidobacteriota bacterium | reverse complement strand
TGCCAGGCGGCGATCACCTACCAGTACATCCTGCGCCTGAGCTTCATCGGCGATGTCGGGTCCTTCGGGCGCTTCGACCAGTACACCTGGCCGTACCTGAAAAAAGACCTGGAAGAGGGCCGGTTGGGGTTGGACGAGGCGCAGGAGATCGTCGACTGCTTCTTCATGAAGATCAACTCCATGTACGGCGGGGGCACCGGCGAACTGGTCAAGATCATCGGCATCGGCAACACCTATCTCCACACCACCATCGGCGGGGTGGATCCCGCGACCGGCGCGGACGCCGGCAACCCCGTCACCTCCATGGTGCTGGAGAGCCTGGCCCGGTTGAGCCTCCACGACCCCACGATCTCGTTGCGGGTCCACAAGGGCACCCCGGACGAGCTGTGGGCCCTGGCCCTGGAGACCTCGACCAAGGTGGGCGGGCTGCCGCTGTTCCAGAACGACGACATCATCGTCCCCGGCATCGTCAGGGAACTAGGTTTCACCCTCGAGGACGCCCGGGACTACGCCATCATCGGCTGCCAGGAGATCACCGGCTCGGGGAACGACTACGCCGCGGCCAACGGCGTGGCCCCCCCGCACGCCTCCATCCACTACAGCAAGCTGATGGCCATGGCGATCAACGACGGCAAAAATCCCCAAAACGGCGAGCAGTCCTCGATCCACACAGGCTACCTGTACGACATGAAGTCGTTCGAGGAGGTCCGGGAAGCCTGGCGCACCCTGGCCCGCTACTTCCTCAAGGCCCAGGTGAGCCTGAACAATTATCTCGAGGTCCTGGTCCAGTACCACACCCCGCACCCGATGCTGTCCCTTTCGCTCGACGGCTGCATGGAGTCGGGCAAGGACTGCACCTGGGGCGGGGCCAAGTACAACTCCTATGGCGGGACCGCGACCGGACTGGCCACGGTGGCGGACTCCCTGACCGCCATCCGGTACATGGTGTTCGACCGGAAGCTGGTCACGGCGCGGGAGCTGTACGACGCCGTGATGGCCGACTGGGAGGGGTACGAGGGGCTGAGGCAGCGGATCATCAACGAAGCGCCCCATTTCGGGAATGCCGACCCCTATGCCGACGAGCAGATGGCTTGGGTGGTCAACACTTATTACGAAACCTGCAAGGAGTGCTATTCCACCCGCACCGGGACCTTCAAGGCCGGCCTGTACGGGGCGGCGGACCACGTGGGGCAGGGGTACACCACCTGGGCGACGCCCGACGGCAGAAAGGCCGGGACCCCCATCGCCGACGCCGCCTCCCCGGTGCAGGGGCGCGACGCCAACGGCCCCACCGCCGTGTTTCTCTCCTCCCTCTGCTACGACCACGGCAAATTCATGGACGGCGTCTGCCTGAACATCCGGCTGCACCCCACCGCGCTCGGCCGCGACGACGGGATCGCCAAGCTGCGCGACATGGTCAGGGCGTACATGCACAGCGGCGGCGCGGAGGCCCAGTTCAACGTGGTGTCAACCGAGACGCTGCACAAGGCGCAGGAGACGCCCGACGAGTACCGCAACCTGGTCGTGCGCATCGCCGGGTACTCCGCCTATTTCGTGGAGCTGACGCGCGACTGCCAGAACGACCTCATCTCCCGGCACGAGAACCGGATCTGAGGCGGCGCCGAAGGGCGGCCGGGCAGAAAGCGCCCGGGCGTGAGCCCGGCCGCTTTCTGCCGTCGGAAGGTTACTGGGCCTGGGCCGGCCGCTTGGGGAAGGGCTTCTTGGCCACCGGCTGCTGGGGCACGGCCTGTTTTTCGTAGTCGGGCTGCCCCAGAAACGATTCGGTGGCGATGACGTCCTGCAGGCGGCAGAAGTGCCACGACGCGTCGGCCGTCGTCCATGTCCCGTTCGCGTAATTGGCGCAGCTCTGCGGCTTGTCGAGGGGATATTCCTCGAGCGGGTCGTCCGCCAGGTTGTAGAAGGTGCAGCTGGCGGTCTCCGGGTTCTCGTCGCAGATGACCTTGTAGGTCTTGTTCCGGGCGGCCGCCTGCTTGAGGTTCGGCTTCACGGTGCTCACGGGGTTCACGGTTTCCGCGAGCATGTAGCCCCGGTCGGGATCGCGCAGGTCCTTGGCCCCCTTGAACAGGACCGGGGCGAGCGAGACCGAGTCGACGGCCACCGTCCCCTTCCCCGTCCGGTCGGGGACCGCTTTGGGCACTTCGAGGCCGCCCAGTTCCAGGATGGTGGAGAACAGGTCCACCCCGTTGACCCATTCGTCGCTCCGCGAGCCGGCTTTGATGCCGGGTCCCCTCACGGCCATCGAAACGCGGACGCCGCTCTCGTACGCCGTCCCCTTGCTGCGCCCGCGCCGGGTGATGTACATGTTGTCGATGAACTCCCGCTTTTCGCCGAACATCCAGGTGCCGTTGTCGCCGATGTAGATGACGTAGGTGTTCTTGTCCACCCGGTCCACGGTGTCGAGCAGGATGCGGACCATGGAGTCCATCGAGTTGGTCATCGCCCGCATGAGGGCTTCCGAGGAGCAGGACCCGACCTGGGCGGTGCCGAACTTGCCGTCGGGGCCCATGCACCCCTCCATTTCCTTGCGCGATTTCTCATCCATGGTGTCGGCGTTGGGGATGACCATCGGATTGGGCATCTGCTGGCCCGTGATATGCGACAGGTTGAACGCGAACCAGACGAACCAAGGCTTGTCGGGATCGGTTTTCTCCTGGCGGGTGATCCAGTCGACGGCGTCGGCCGTCTTCACGACCGGGGCGAATGTGGTCGGCGCGATGCCGGGCAGGGAGCGGACCGGTGCCTTTTCCGTCCGGTACCGGTCGGGAGCGTCGGTGCTGTCCTGGATGTGGTAGTCCCATTCGTGATAGGTCTGGACGCCGCCATGGAGGTTGCCGCGGTAGAGGTCGAAACCCGCTTCCTTCGGTTTCATGCCGGGGTATTCCCCCAGGCCGGCGATGTGCCACTTGCCGAACGCGGCCGTGGCGTAGCCCCCCTTTTCCTTCAGGTCCCTGACGAAGGAGTGATGGGTCTTGGACAGGTAGCCCATGTAATCCAGCACCCCCGTCTTGACGGAATAGAGCCCGGTGATCATCGACGTGCGCGTGGGAGAGCAGAAGGTGTTTACCCAGGTCTGGGAGAACCGCATGCCCGACTGCGCGAGGGAGTTGAGGGCGGGGGTGGACGCGGGGCGTCCCTGGATCATCTTGTAGTCGGGGTGCTTGTGCCCCGAGGGCCCGTACTGCCGGACCAGGCCGTCGATCAACCCGGGATACATGTCGCTGCTCGCGTCCACGCCGATGTCGTCGCTGATGATCAGCAGGATGTTGGGGCGCGGACGCGCTCCGCCGGCCTTCCCGTCCCGGTTCTGCGCCGCGCCCGGCGGCGCGGAAGCGATCGCCAGCGCCGCCAGCAGGGCGAGCGCGCGCAGGGTCGTACTGAAGGTTGGATGTGTCACCGTGTGCTTCCCTCCGAATGGTGATGAGCCTATGGGTTGGAGATACTGTGACACCCCCCCTGTTTTGTTGTCAATCCCCGATTGGCGGGTCTCCGGGGCGGGGCGAAAACCGGTACGGATCCCACCGGCCTTCGGCTACAATGGCGCCGGGGTCGGAATGAGGGATCCTGAACGAAAAAAGCGGCGGATTTTTTCTTCCCGCACGACGAGGAGGAGGTTCCATGGCGGATTACGAGGCGCTGCAGGCGAAACTGAGGGAACTGGCGGGGCGGGAATGGGATCTGGCCGCCATCGAGGCCCGGTGCCGGGCGGCCGTCGCGGCGGGTTTCCGCCGGAGGCTCCCCGGCGCGGAGGAGGCGCTGGGCGACCGTGAGCGGATCCTCGCCCGGGTCGAACTGCGGGCCGAGGAGTACAACTACTTCGTCGGGAACTGCGCGCGCAGCACTGCGCTGGCGGTGATGGAGGAGTTCGGGCTCGGCAGCGTCGAGGTGCTGCGCGCCCTCTCCCCGTTCCCCGGGTTCGGGAGCACCGGCTGGATGTGCGGGGGGGTGACCGGGGGCCTCGTCGCCATCGGGCTCTACCGGGGGAGCGACGACCTGGGGAATTTCGAGGCCATGGGGGCCACCATGGGGCTGGCGAAGCGGTTCATGGAGCGGTTCGGGGAAGTCGTGGGCGCCTACACCTGCCCGAAAATCCAGGAGGACGTCGTCTTCGGCCGCTACATGGACCC
>CAZWXG010000190.1:0-4158 GCA_964637825.1 uncultured Acidobacteriota bacterium | reverse complement strand
GCCGGGATGGCGGTATAAAGGGCGGTACCGGTCGATCCGGCGGACCGCCGGGAAAGGAGACAGCGTGAAAGTCGTCATAATCGGGGGTGTGGCCGCGGGTCCCAAGGCCGCGTCGAGGATCATCCGCATGGTGCCGGACGCCCAGGTCACCATCATCGAAAAGGGATCGTTCCTCTCCTACGCGGGTTGCGGGCTCCCCTACTACGTCTCGGGCGAGATCAAGGAACAGCGGGAGCTGATGGAAACTTCGGCCGGCGTGATCCGGGACGCCGTCTTCTTCCGGAACGTAAAAAACCTCGAGGTCCGGAGCGGCACGGAGGCGCTCGAGATCGACCGCGCCGCCCGGAGCGTCCGCGTCAGGGACCTGGCCACGCGGCAGGAGTCGACGCTCGGGTACGACAAGCTGGTCCTGGCCACCGGGGCGACTCCCGTGATCCCCCCGATTCCCGGGGTGGACAAGGGGAACGTGTTCACGCTCCACGGCGTCCATGACGCCGAGGGGATCAAGCGCGTGCTCGCCGAACGCACGGCCAAGGACGTGGTCGTCGTCGGGGGGGGGCTGATCGGGGTGGAGGCCACCGAGGCCCTGGTGACGCACGGCTGCCGGGTCACCATCGTGGAGATGCTGCCGCAGATCCTCGGCATGCTCGACTGGGACATGGCGCGCCTGGTCGAAAACTACATGGAATCGAAAGGGGTGCGCATCCTGGCCGGCACCCGGGCGCTTGCCCTGGAGGACCAGGGGAGCGGCGGGAAGGTCACCCATGTGAAGACGGACAAAGGCGACCTTCCCGCCGACATGGTCATCCTCGCCATCGGGGTGCGCCCCAACGTGGCGCTCGCCGAGCGGGCGGGGCTCGAGATCGGGGAGAAGACCCGGGCCATCCGCGTCAACGACCGCCTCCAGACCTCGGACCCCGACATCTACGCCGCGGGCGATTGCGTCGAGTGCATCGACCGGATCACGGGAAACCCGTGCTTCGTCCCCCTGGGATCGACGGCCAACAAGCAGGGGCGCGTGGTCGCCGTCAACATCTGCGGCGGGAACGAGATCTTTCCCGGCATCGTCGGGAGTTCCATCTGCAAGATCTTCGACTACTGCGCCGGCCGGACCGGGCTGACCGAACGCGCGGCCCGCGCCGCCGGGTACGAGGTGATCAGCGCGATGGTGCCGGGCGCCGACCGGGCCCACTACATGTCCGAGTCCAAGTCGCTCCTGGTGAAAATGGTCGCCGACCGGAAAACCGGCCGGCTGCTGGGGGTGCAGATCACGGGGCCGGGGGAAGGGGCCAAACGGACCGACGTGGCGGCCACGGCGATCACGGCCGGGATGACGATCGACGACATCGCCGGGCTCGATCTCAGCTACGCCCCCCCCTATTCCTCCGCGATGGACAACCTCATCACCGCGGCCAACGTCGTGCGCAACAAGCGCGACGGGCTCATGGTCGGGATCACGGCCGAGGAGGTCCACCGCAAGATCGAGGCAAACGAGGACTTCTTCCTGCTCGACGCCCGTTCCCCGGAGGAGTACGCCGAGGTGCGGCTCCCCAAATCCACCCTGATCCCGCTCGGCGCCCTGCGCCGGAGGCTCGCGGAGGTGCCGCGCGACCGGGAGATCGTCTGCTACTGCGCCATTTCGCTCCGGGGGTACGAGGCGTCGCGGGTGCTGGCCGGGGCGGGATTCGCCAACGTGAAGGTGCTCGACGGCGGGCTGGCCATGTGGCCGTTCGAGAAGGAAATAGGATAGGGTGCGGCGGGGGGGCGGCCTGACCCGTCCCCCCCCGGCCGCTATGCCGCCTTCTTTTCCTGCAGCTGCTCTTTCTGTTTGAAGTTCCCCTTGCTGTCGATCTCGAAGGAGTCGATGATCGTTCCGTCGACTTTCCGCACCTTCACCCCGAGCTTCTTTTTCGAAACTTCGAGCACCCAGTAGTTGGGCTGGTCGAGGGGATTGTAGAAGAAGCTGTGAAACTCCTTCCGGACGTTGTCCTTGTAGGTTTTCCCGCCGCTCTGTCCCACTACGAGGTAGATCGTCCCCTCCGAGGCTTTTTTCATCGCGACGCCCCCCTTCATGGGAGGGGTGCGGGAGATTCCGTGGTCGTGGGCATTGAAGACCAGGTCGACGCCGTGACGTTCCAGGATCGGGCAGAAGGCGTCGCGGATCTCGGCCTCGTCCCGGTTCAGCTTCGTCCCGTAGGGGGGGCGGTGAAAGAAGACGATCTTCCAGGGGGCCTTGCTCCCGGCCAGGTCCCGCTCGAGCCACTCCTTCTGGGGCGTGAGGATGTCCCCCTGCTGACGCTGCTCCACCTGCTGGCTGTCGAGCACGACGAAATGGACCGGGCCGTAGTCGTAGGAATAGGCGTGGCCCCGGAGCCCTTCGGGCCCGTTGCCGGGCAGGGTGAACTGCGCGAGGTAGTAATCCTGCCGGGCCACTTTCCTGGAGCCGTAATGCTCGTGGTTCCCCGATACGGGCATGAACGGGAGCCGGTCGATGATGCCGCGGGAGGCGGCGAACCAGGCGTTCCAGTGGGCCTGCATCAGCCCCCAGTCGGTGAGGTCGCCGGTGAGGACCAGGAAGCGCGCATCGGGGTTTTCCCCGATGGCCCTGAGCGCCGTGCGGCGCCAGACGCCGAAGGGGGCGTCCCCGTCGAGCGGGGCCTGGCTGTCGCCGAAAAGGAGGAAGGTGAACCGGTCGACCTTCTTCCGGGCGGTCTCGAAACTCGAGGTTTCGCTCCAGAGGTCGCCGCCGCCGACCCGGTAGGCGTAGCGCTTGCCCGGGGCGAGTCCCGTCAGGGTGGCGGAGAAGACCCGCGCCGTCCCCAGATCGGAGGTGAACTCGCGCGCCGTCCCCGGCGCCCGGAGCGCTTTTCCGGTGAGGGTGGCCCCCTGCCCGTACTCGACGAAGCTCTTCCCGACCGCGGCATCCGTTCTCCAGGTGACCGTCATCGTCGTGGCCGGGTCCCCGGTCCAGGTGAGGGTGACGTGATCGGGCCTCGCCGAGGCCCCTGTCGTCGGGGCCGCGGCCTTTGCCGTGGCCCCGGTCCCCGGGGTCTGACCGGTGACCGATAAAGAGAGACAGAGCGCCAGGGCCGCCGGCGCCATCATCCTGATGCCGAAGTTTTTCATTGCACATCCTCGCCGTATCGGGTGAAACATGGGAACCCTCCGCCGCGCCGGCCCTTCGCGGCCGGCGCGTCCCGGGATTTGAGCCCACCGGGGGAGGAGGTGTCAACCATAATCACGCCTCCCGGCTCGAAGGTCCTCTATTATTTTATCAGATCGTGACCAGCCGGTCCGAATCGCGGACGATTTCGTAGTGGTCCTTGAGGGTGGACAGGGGGCAGATTTCGGAGCCCCCGGAATGGCGCAGTTTGAGACAGGTGCCGCAGGCCAGGAATTCCCCCCCCGCGTCCAGGATTTGCCGGGCCAGCTCCCTGACGTTGAAGCGGGTATCCTCGATGCCGTCGATCTCCACCCCCCTGCCGGAGAGGAAGATGCGCACCCGGTCCCCCTGCTCGATACTGTAGAGCGCCAGGCGCAGGGCGTTGAACACGGTTTCCGGATCGGTCTGACTGATGATCATGCCCAGTTTCATTCGATGTCTCCTTTTCTCCTTATGGATTCTTTCAGAAACCCATGCATTTTATGGGCCAGATGGCGCGGGCTCTGGCCGGAGAATTGCAAGGAGGGGAGGGTGGGCCGGCTGCGGCCCCGGAGCTCGAATCCAGGAGGGGGAATGGTGCAACCCGGTCATACGATGGAGGCGGACGAAGTCCGCATCTGGGTGCTTACGGACAACTACTACGACTCGCTGAGGCCCGATTCGGAGGTGTCGACCCACTACCGCGTGGGCGCGGGCGAATGCGTCCACGCCGAGCACGGGCTCTCGTACTATGTCGAGGTGTCCACGGGCGCCGGGACGAGCCGCTGCATGTTCGATTTCGGCCTCGACGGGGAAAGGATACTGGGCAACGCCCGGCTCCTGGGCCTGGACCTCGGGAAAAGCGAGGCTTTTGTCCTGAGCCACGGGCATTTCGACCACTGGACGGGGGCGGAGGAGATCCTCCGGCGGATCGGGAGCCCCGGGGGCCTCCCCTTTTATGTCGGGGAGGAGGCGTTTCTCCGCCGGGGGTCGTTGCGCCCCGGCACCACGGAGGT
>CAZWXG010000189.1:1322-4163 GCA_964637825.1 uncultured Acidobacteriota bacterium | reverse complement strand
TGGTTGAGGCCGAATGTAAATCAAACGGGGTACGGGGCGCAAGTCAAAATTCGAAGGTTCAATCGAGCAGCAGGGCCAGGTCCTCGGGGGCGAGGGAGGAGAGGAGGCTGTTGTCCTCGCGGATGATGGCGTCGGCGATCTCGCGCTTGCTCTCCTGCAGCGCCAGCACCTTCTCCTCGACGGTGTCGCGGGCGATGATGCGGTAGGCGAAGACCGAGCGGGTCTGGCCGATCCGGTGGGTGCGGTCGACCGCCTGGGCCTCGACGGCGGGGTTCCACCAGGGGTCGAGGAGGTAGACGTATTCGGCCGCGGTCAGGTTCAGGCCGAGCCCCCCGGCCTTCAGGCTGATGAGGAAGAGGGGGCACGCCGGGTCGTTCTGGAACCGCTCCACGGCGCGGGCGCGGTCGCGCGTCTGCCCGTCGAGGTACTCGTAGACGATCCCGGCGTCGTCCAGGCGCCGGCGCAGGATGGCGAGCATCGAGGTGAACTGGGAGAAGACCAGGGCCTTGTGCCCCTCTTCGAGCACCTCCTCCAGTTGCGGGATCAGCATGTCGAGCTTCGCGCTCGACTCGGCGACGCGCGCGGGGTCGACCAGGCCCGGGTGGATCGCCGCCTGGCGCAGGCGCAGCAGCGCCTCCAGGATGTGCATCTGCGACCGGGCCATCCCCTCGCTCCGGACCCGGCCCAGGAGCGAGCGGCGGTAGTGCTCCCGCAGCTCGTCGTACAGGGCGCGCTGCGCGGGCTCCAGGGTGCAGAAGAGGGTCTGTTCCACCTTTTCCGGCAGGTCGCGCGCCACCTGCGCCTTGGTCCGGCGCAGGATGAGGGGGCGCAGCGCCCGGGCGACGAGCGCCCGGGTCTCCTCGTCGAGCCGCTCCGCCCCCCGGCCCAGCCGGAGCACCGAGGCCGAGCCGAGCATCCCCGGGTTGAGGAACTCGAACAGGCTCCAGAGTTCCCCCAGGTGGTTTTCGATCGGGGTCCCGCTCAGGGCCAGGCGGTGGCGCGCCGAGAGCAGCCGCACGGCCTTGGCCGACGCGGTCGAGGCGTTCTTGATCGCCTGGGCCTCGTCGAGGATGACGTAGTCGAACTCCTTGTCGCGCAGGAGCGGGGCGTCGCGCCGCAGCGTCCCGTAGGTGGTGAAGACCGCGTCGTAGTCGTCGAAGCGCACGGGATCGCGTTCGCGGTCGCTCCCGGTGTGCTCGAGCACCCGCAGGCCCGGGGTGAAGCGGCGCGCCTCCTCGACCCAGTTGAAGACCAGCGAGCGCGGCATCACCACGAGCGAGGGGGCCACGCCGAGCGCGCGGCGCTCCTCGAGCAGCGCCAGCACCTGGATGGTCTTGCCGAGCCCCATGTCGTCGGCCAGGCACCCCCCCAGGTTGAAGCGCTCGAGGAAGTGGAACCAGCCCAGCCCCTCGCGCTGGTAGGCGCGCAGCTCGCCGCAAAACCCGGGCGGGGCGTCGGCGGGGAGCACCCCCTCGAAGCTGCGCATCTCGTCGCGGATGTGGCCGAAGAGGGCGTCGCAGCTCACCTCGGGCCCGGTCTCGAGCAGCGCGTCGAGCAGCCCCGCCTGGTGGCGCCGGAAGCGCACGTGGTCCCCCTCGTCGTGCCCCAGCCCCGCGAGGACGCGGTATTTGCGCACCCACTCCTCCGGGAGCATGCCGTAGCCGCCGTCGTCGAGCCGGACGGCCCCCTGGCGCCGCCGGAGCGCGGCCAGCAGGCGCGGAATCGGGACGCTGCTGCCGCCGAAGTCGGCCGCCCCGTGCAGTTCGAACCAGTCGATGCCCGAGGCGATGCGCAGGGTGAGGGCGTCGGGGTTGCGGAACGTCTTCCCCTCGGCCTCCACGTACCAGCCGGCGCCGACCAGCTCCCGGACGGCGCCGGCCAGGCGGCTCTCCGTGATCGTCCAGGCGGTGGCGCCGCGCAACCCCCGGCGGGGCCGGAACCCCGCCCCCTCGAGCCGCTCGCGCGCCGCCCGCTCGGCTTCCGGGTCGCGCAGGATGCGCCTCCTTTCCCGGACCAGGGCGATGGCGGGGGAGGGGTCCCCCTCGGCGACGGTCCGGTCGAGGTACCGGAACTCGAGTTCGGCCGAGAGGTAGGGGGCGCCCCAGGCCTCCTTCCGGGTGCGGATGCGCACCGCGGGCTGCGGCTCGGGGGCCACCTCCTCGAGCCGGAGTTCCGCGGGGAGGCGCAGAACGGGGGCCGGGCGGATGCCCATCATCGCTTCGAGCCACTGGTCCGCCTCCGGGGCGGGGACGAAGAAGTCCCCCTCGCGCCGGAAGAGGGAGATCCAGTCGGGGGGGCCGGAGTAGGGCGCCAGCGTGCCGTCCCTGAGGAGGACCCCCTCGGCGAAAACGCGCTCGGGGGCTTCGGCGGCCAGGCGCTCGCCGGCGCGGAAGAAGGCGCCCGCGATCTCGTAGCGCTCCTCCCCGGGGGCGCGGCGCGCCTCCACCTCGAAGGTCCACCCCTCCCCGTCGTCCCAGCGGAGCGGGAGCAGCTCCCCGTCCTCCTGACGGAGAAAGAGGCGGCCGGTGGCGGAGATGAGGGGGAGGAGGAGGGCGAGATCGGCCGCGGCGGGCTGGAAGCGGAGGACCGAAGGGTAGGAGCCGAAATACCAGGCGTCCCGCTTCACGCCGATGAGGCGCGCGAGGATGTCGCGGTCGAGGGGGTGGTCGAATTCCGGCACCCCGTCGCGGGGCGATTCGAGCGGCCGGGGTTTTTTCCACCCGCCGTTCTTTTTGGGGTCGCGCGCCTCGAGCTGGATGACCAGGGGCGAGTGGGCCAGCCGCTTCGACCGCTCGATGACGTAGAGCACCTGCCGCCCCTCGGGCCAGCGCGGGGCGGGGG
>CAZWXG010000189.1:0-1222 GCA_964637825.1 uncultured Acidobacteriota bacterium | reverse complement strand
GGGGAAGGAGGGGGGCCATTGCTCGAAATGGTTCCGCCGCTCGAGTTCGAGCAGGGTGGCCCAGACGTGCTCGCACAGGGCGAGGTGGTGCTCGAAGCGGGCGCAGTCGCAGGAATAGACCAGCTCCCCGAGCTCGTTTTCCAGGTCCACGGTGCCGGGCGGGTCCGCCGTCACCTGCGCGGAGACGAATTCCTCGTCCGCGAACAGGATGCGGACCCCGCCGCGGTCGAAACACTCCCGGCCCAGCAGTTTCGTTTTCGGGCCGACGCGCCGGCCGATTCGGTCGAGTAGAGACATAAACGGCTAAGTATAGCGCGCCGGGGGAAGGGATCCCAGACTCAACCGCTTCTTTGTGCTATGATGGGGCCACCTATGAAACTTGCAAACGCGCGTCCGGAATGGCTCAAGGTGAAACTCCCCGCCGGCGAGGAGTATTTCCGGCTCAAGCGCCTGGTCGAGGGGGAACAGCTGCACACCGTCTGCCGGGACGCGCGCTGTCCCAACATCGGGGAGTGCTGGGGCGCCGGCACCGCCACCTTCATGATCCTCGGGGACGTGTGCACCCGCGCCTGCCGCTTCTGCGCGGTCAAGAGCGGGAAACCCGCGGAGTACGACCTGGACGAGCCGCGCCGGGTGGCCGTGGCGGTGGAAAAGCTGCGCCTCCGGTACGTGGTCGTCACCTCGGTCGACCGCGACGACCTCCCCGACGGCGGCGCCTCGATCTTCGCCGAAACGATCCGGCGCACCCGCGCCACCGCCGCGCCGATCCGGATCGAGGTGCTCGTCCCCGATTTCGGCGGGGCCCTGGACGCGCTCGAGGCGGTGGTCGCGGCGGCCCCGGACGTGCTGGGGCACAACGTGGAGACGGTCCCGCGCCTCTACCCGCTCGCGCGCCCCGGCGCCGGCTATGAGCGTTCGCTCCAGCTGCTGCGGCGCGCCAAGGCCCTGGGGACCGGGATGATGACCAAATCGAGCCTGATGCTGGGGCTCGGGGAAACCGACGCGGAGGTCCGCGCCGTGCTCGGCGACCTGCGGGGGGCCGCGGTCGACTTCCTCACCCTCGGGCAGTACCTGCAGCCCACCCGCGACTCGCTCCCGGTGGCCCGGTACGTCCCGCCCCGCGAGTTCGCCCGGCTCCGGGAATACGCCCTGGAGCTCGGTTTCCGCCACGTCGCCTCCGGCCCCCTGGTCCGCTCCTCCTACCAGGCGCACGAGGCGTTCG
>CAZWXG010000188.1:0-4196 GCA_964637825.1 uncultured Acidobacteriota bacterium | reverse complement strand
TCCCTATGAAGTGGCACAAAACAGCAGCGCTGATCACGGTACTGTGCCTCGGCCTGTTCTGCAGCTATGCGACGATGGACAGCCAGGCCGTGGCGGCCGCCGCCGCGGAAAAGAAGATCACCGTGCTGAACCCGCTGGGCACGCCCCCGCCGATCACGCTCAAGCAGATGGCGCCCCGGCTCGACACGCTCGAGGGGAAGACGATCTATCTCGTCGACGACGGGTTCATCGGCGGCGACAACCTGCTCTACGAGATCCAGGACTGGTTCAAGGCGAACCATCCCCGGACCACGACCGTCTTCAAGCGCAAGGGGGGCGGGGGGTTCGACTCTCCGGACCCGGCGCTGTGGGCGGAGATGAAGGAGAAGGCCGACGGCATCATCATCGCCCTGGGCCATTGAAGCCAGTGTGCGCCGGCAGTTGTCGGCCACGCCATCACTTTTGAAACCACCCTGAACAAACCCGCCGTCCCGATCGTCCTCTCCGAGTTCTACGAGCAGGAGGTCGACAAGGCGCTCCAGGAGGGGTTGCCGGGGCTGCGGACGCAGTGGATCCGGGGCCCGGTCTGGGCGAAAACGCGCGACGAGCTCCGGCGCGACGTCATCAACGGGAAAAACCCGATCACGGGCCAGCCCGTCATGCGGGAGATCGTGGAGAAATTCACCAAACCGCTGACGGCGGAGGAGAAGCGGACGGGGGAGATCAAGCAGAGCCGCGGGCCGGACACCTTCACCGACACGGCCGAAAACCTGCACAAGATGTTCCTGGACAAACGCTACACCGATTTTCTCCCCATCGTCCTGCCCACCCCGGAGCGGGTCGACGACATGCTCAAGGGGACGAGCCACGAGCCGGACAAGATCGTGGGCAAGATGTCGCCCACCCAGACCGGCACCTATTTCAAGGACTGGACCTACACGGTCAGGGACGTGGCGGTGAACGCGGTCATGGCCGGGTGCAAGCCCGAATACTTCCCCCTCCTGCTCGCGGTGGCCTCCACCGGGAAGGAGGCGATTTCGGTCTCCGACAACTCCTTCGTGGGCGCCCTGGTCATCAACGGGGCCATCCGCGACGAGATCGGCCTGAACTACAAGGTGGGGGCCATGGGGCCCTATGCCCACGCCAACACCACCATCGGGCGCGCCTGGTCGCTGATGTCGATCAACCTCGGCAATTGCGGCAAGGTGGGGACGACTTACATGGGCGTGGTCGGCAACCCGATGAACCTGATCAACATCGTGATCGCCGAGAACGAGGAGGAATCCCCCTGGGCCCCCTTCTCGGTCCGCAAGGGGTTCAGGAAAGGGGAAAACGTCGTCAGCCTCTTCGAGGGGTGGGGCGTGCTCTCGGCCGCCAACTGGAAGGCCGCGAGCTGGGGAAAGGAGATGGACTATCCCAGGATCATCAAGGACATCTTCGACCAGCAGGGGTTCCTCTTCGGCGCCTGCGCGGTCCTGAGCCCGCCGATCGCCCAGTTCGTCAAGAACGCGGGTTACGACACGGTGGAGGCGTTTGAGAAATACCTGGAGCCCGCGCCGCAGGTTCCGATGGGGAAGATGGCGCCCCCCAAGGCGAAACCGGACCCCGAGGCGAAGGTGCCCCCGATGATGGGCGGGTTCTCAAACACCGCCATCATCGTCACCGGCGGGACGAACAACAACTACTACAGCGTCGGCGGCCTGCGCTACGGCCGGAGCGTCAAGATCGACGACTGGCGGTAGCCGCCCACGCAAGGGAAAAAGGGGCGGCGGCCGCAACCGGGCCGCCGCCCCGGCAGGTTTCGGGCTCTTTCCGGGCCGTTGGATGAGCCCCCGTCCTCCTTTGGCTCAGCCCGTTTTCAGGATTCCCCCCGGGGCTTTTCGTCTCCTCCCTCATTGCGGTCCGGAACGGAATGGGGGATAACCCAGTCACCATGGATCTCGAGGTGACGCCCAAACCCGCCAGCCGGCTCTACCCCACCGACATTCTTTTTCAGACCTCCTTCTGGGGAAGCGTGAAGCGGCGCCTGGGGTGGAAGGTGGACGCCTTCGAACTCTCCCGCCCCCCGGCGCAGGGGGACCTGCTGGCGCTGACCCGGCCCCTCGACGATGACGCGGCGATGGCATGCGTCCCGCAGGGGCCCGAGCACGGCCCGGCCCCGGAGGATTACGGCCGGTTCCTGGAAGAGCTCTCCGCCGCGCTCTCCCGCCACCTGGACCCGGCCTGCGCGTTCATCCGCTACGATCTTCCCTGGACCGACCCCTACGCGCTCGACGGGGAAGGCGAAGGGGCCGCGGCGGGGCTTTGGCGCCCCGAGAACCGGCTGCGCGAGATCCGCATGAATTTCTCCACCCGACGGTGGAACCTGCGCAAGGCGCCGCTGGACCTCACCGTCGCCGACTCCCTGGTCCTGGACCTCGAGGGGAGCGAGCCGGAACTGCTCCTCGGGATGAAACCCAAGACGCGTTACAACATCCGCCTTTCGGAGCGCAAAGGGGTCGAAGTCGTCGCCGCGGACGCCTCGGCGTTGCCGGCCTTTTTCGAACTGTACCTGGAGACCTGCCGGCGGAACCGTTTCCCGGCGCGCGATTACGCCCATTTCGCCGCCCTGTTCGAGCCCCTGGCCGCGGGGCCCGACGGGCCCACGCTGGCCTTTTACCTCGCGGTCAGGGGCGGCGAGGCCCTGGCCGGCGCGATCGTAGCGCATTCGGGAAGGGGCGCGACCTATCTTTTCGGGGCTTCCTCGAACACATGCCGCAACCTGATGGCCCCTTACGCGGTGCAGTGGCACGCCATCCGCGAGGCGCGCCGGCGCGGCTGCCTGTCCTACGACATGGGGGCGGTGTCGGCCTTGCGGGACCCGCTCCACCCTTTCTTCGGCCTCTACCGGTTCAAGACCGGCTTCGGCGGCCGCATCGCGCACCGGGTCGGGTCCTGGGACTTTCCCCTCGACCCTGAGAAATACGAGAGTTTCCGGAGCCGCGAGCTTCAGGGCAATTTTTTGGAGGCGGCGCTGCCGGCCTGACCCGGCTGCGGCAAAGGGTTTGACGGGCGGGGGCACGGGCGGGTATGCTATATGCTATGCAGTCGGCGGCAGCCGCCTCAACCTGCCGCATTTCATCCACTCTTTTTCCGCAAGGAGGCATCATGGACCGTTTCGAGGAACTCAAGGCGAAGTATCAGTCGGTGTTGCGCTTGATGGAACAGAAGAAATTCCGGATGCACAACATCCACCTGAAGGACAACAAGCTGTTCATCAAGGCCTCGGCCGGATCCGAGGAACAGAAAAACGCCGTCTGGGGCCAGATCAAGCTCGTGGACCCGGCCTACGCCGACCTGACCTGCGACATCGTGATCGACCCGACCCTGGCGCCCCCGCCCGCCGCCGCCCCGGAAGCGAAGACCTACACGGTCCAGCCGGGGGACACGCTTTCGAAGCTGGCCAGGCAGTTTTTGGGCAACGCCAACGACTACATGAAGATTTTCGACGCCAACAAGGATCAGCTCACCGACCCGAACCTGATCAAGGTGGGGCAGGTGCTCAGGATCCCCAAGGCCTGAGCGGAAAAGCTTAGCGAAAGGAGCGAGGCCATGACCACCAAGGCCGCATTTACCACGGAGGAATGGACCCTGCTCAGGATCCTGCCCGCCCTGGTATCGAGCGGGGTGTCGGCCGCCGACCCCAGCGGCATCGTCGGCGCCGTCAAGGAGGCGGCGGCCGGGGCGACGGGACTGATCCGGTCGCTCGAGCAGGGGGCCGGGATCGAACTGCTCGGCGCGCTCGGCGGGGACCGGAGCACCCCGGGGATTCCCGACCCGAAAACGCTGCTGGGCGAGGGGGACCGCCGGCAGCAGATGGAAAATCTCAAATCCGCCGTGCTGGGGCGCATCGCCGAGGCGATGGCGCTGCTCGGAAGCAAGGCCGCGCCGGAGGAGGCCGAGGCGTACCGGCAGGTGATCCTGGGGGTGGCCGAAAAAGCCGCTAACGCCTCCAAGGAGGGGGGATTCCTGGGATTCGGCGGCGAGAGGGTGAGCGGGGCGGAGCAGGCGTTCCTCGACGAGGTGAAAAAGGCGCTCATGCCCGCCTGAGGCCGGCGCCATTCCCGCGCGGGGGCCCGGTACGGGCCCCCGCGCGGCCGGGGCTCAGTCGATCTTTTTCATGCCCCGCATTTCCATGTAGCCCTGCGTCTGGTAGACCCCGTTGAAGTAGGGCGCGA
>CAZWXG010000187.1:0-4230 GCA_964637825.1 uncultured Acidobacteriota bacterium | reverse complement strand
GTCGCCCGGGGCCGGCAACGCGGGGTCCGGCCGATCCCGATATCGGACAGATTCGAAAACGGCTGCCCGATGCCGGGGGCCGGACCCCTTTCCGTTTTACTTTTTCGGGTAGTATTCGAGCAGCGACGCGGGCATGCCCCCCTCGGTGAGCACGACACGGCTCTTGATGAGCCACTTCCCGTCCTGCTTGACCAGTTCGGACCGTTCACGCCCGTATTCCGTGATCTTCCCTTCCGTGGTCACCAGTTCCGCCTTGATGCTGTGCCAGAGGAAGGTGGCGACGGCCTTGTCCCCGTCGACAGCGATCTTCATGTTCGTCAGCATCATCTCCGACACTCCCTCCGGTATGGCAGCGGCCGCTTTCGGCTTTTCCCCGCCGCCGCTTTCTATCCCGGCGTACATCGCCCTGATCTCCTCGATGCCGCTGGCCACCATGCCGTTGACCTCGAGCCTGCCGTCGGCCGTAAAGAAGGACATGAAATCATGCTTGCTGTCCGGCCTGAACTGCGCGTAGTAATCGATGAACAGGTCCTCGATGGCCGCGCGCTCCACCAGCGTGGTCAGTTCCGGCGGCGTGGCCTGAGGAGCCGGGGCGCAGCCGGCCACGAGCCCGAGGAGGGCCAGGATACCCAGAAACCCGATCTTTCTCATTTCTTATTCTCCTTGCATGAAGGTGTGAGTAAAGCAGAACATCCTCGTCTGCAGCGATAACCGCAACGGTACCGGATCCCGATTGCCGACTATGGCGGCATTCTAGCCGAAGACCGCCGCGAACCGTATCGATTTTTTTAACCACCCGGCCGAAGGTTCCCAGGGGGAAGAGCGGCCCACCGCCGATCGTGATATAATCAACAGAATCAGGAGGACAAGTCGATGAAAATGACCAACTGTAGAGTCATTGGTCTGCTTGTTCCCATTCTTCTTCTGACTCCCTTGTTGGTTTCAGCCGAAGACCTCTCGATCAGCCCGACGGAATGGGATTTTGGGGACGTAGAGCTTGCGGCGTCCCGGTCTCAAGTTTTCACCCTGTCCAGCCTCGGCCCGACGGCGGTTTGGGTGTACGTAGTCGAAACCACCCCCGTAGCCGGAGTCATCGCGCCCATATGCTCCGGCGGACTTTCCGCCGATCATTGCAGCATGTATCCCTCGGAATGCACGGCCTGCGATTTCGCAGTGACCTATACCAGCCAGCCATTGCCCATGGAACACCCTACGGGCGATACCCTCGATGTGGAAGTGACCTTTACGCCTTCCGCCCTGGGACGGCGGGAAGCTTTCCTCTTCGTTCAAAGCAACGACTCCGTTGGGTTGCCCGGTACGGAAGCCTGGATCCCGCTGATCGGATTCGGCGTCGATGCCGCCAGTCCCCCCGGCGACCTGATAGCGGGCCTCCTCGCCTTTTTTGATGCCGCCGTTGCCGACGGGTCCCTCACCGGCTCCGGACCGGGAAGCTCCGCACCCCATCGCCTCAAGGCTTTCAGGAACATGCTCCAGGCCTCCAGCGACCTGATCGAGGCGCGCGCGTACGACCTCGCCTGCACCCAGCTTCAGGATGCCCTCAACCATTCCGATGGCTTTTCGCCGCCTCCGGACTTCCTCGATGGAACGGGCAGGGCCGACCTTGCAGCCGGTATCGTCGAAGTCATGAGCGCGCTCGGGTGCCCGTAAGCGACAACAAGGGGACCGGCGGCCGCTCCTGTTTCCGCCGGTCCTGCCTTTTTCCTGCAGGAGGAGGCGAGGACAGCCCTCATGCCCCGGACCCGCTCAAACCGGAAGAGTCAAATTCCCGCCCAGGCCCCGGGTCGCGCGATCCCGCTCGGCGTCGCATTCGTCTCGGGGTGGGTCCTGATGATGCTGGAGCTGCTGGGAGCGAGACTGCTGGCGCCCTATTTTGGCTATTCGGTGTACCAGTGGGGCGCACTCATCGGCGGGGTGCTGACGGCCCTGACCTGCGGCTATTACCTCGGAGGGCGGATCGGGGACCGTCCGCATGCCCGGCGCTTCCTCGTTTGGGCCCTCGTCCTGTCGGCGGCCTGGATCATGCTGATTCCACACCTTGCGCGACTCTCCCTGTCCTGGTCCCGTGATTTCGGCCCCGTGTGGGGAGCCCTGGTGGCGACCACCCTGCTCCTGGGCTTGCCCTCGGCCCTGCTGGGAACCGTTTCCCCCATCATCATCCGACTGACCTTCACCGGCGGAGTCGCCCACGCGGCGGGCGGCGTCTACGCGCTTTCCACCCTGGGCAGCATCGGGGGCACCTTCTTCACTTCCTTCTACGCCATCCCCGAGCTGGGAACCCGCGCGAGCCACTACGTGGCGGGGTCGCTGTTGATCGCGGCCATCGTGGCGCTTGCGCCGGCCGGAAAACGACTCCGGCATCTCGCCGCCGCCGGGCTCGTCCTGCTCCCGGTTCTGCTCCCCGCCGCGAGGCTGCCGGGAAGGGTCATTTACGAAGGGGAATCCGTTCACAACATCATCCGGGTCGTCGATACCCCGACCGATCGCTCCCTCTATCTGAACTACGCGGCGGGCGCCCAGACCGTGATGCGAAAAGACTCGCTTCTGACCGGGAGATACTACGACGGCTTTCTGCTGGGGCCGCTCCTGAACGGCGCAAAGCGGGTCCTGTTTCTCGGCGTCGGCGGCGGTACGGCCCTGAAACAGGTCCTCGAGGTGTACCCGGACGTGGAGGTCGTCGGGGTCGACCTGGACCCGGAGGTCCTGGCCGTGGCGGAACTGTATTTCGGCCTGTTGCCTTCCTCCCGCCTTGAACTCAGGGCCGAGGATGCCCGGTGGTACGTGGAAAGCACCGGACGCGAATTCGATCTCGTCGCCGTCGATCTCTTCGTCACCGGCCAGATCCCGTTCTTCACCACGACGGTGGAGTTCTTCGATCGCGTCAGGCGGCGCCTCTCCCCCGGCGGGCTGATGATGATGCATATCCACTCCGCACCTTCCGACGAGGAGCCGCTCGCCCCCTTCGTCCGCACGGTCGCGGCCGTATTTCCCGGCGTCTTCCTGTTCGGCCGGAACAACGTCATCCTGGTGGCGAGCAAGTCGCCGGTGGAGCTGGATGTTTTGATCGGGGCACTACGGAAAGGAGCCGCCGCATTCCCGGCGGTCGGGCCGGTCGTCTCCCGGGCGCTCGAGGATTTCCGGGTTCCGACGTTCCGTCAATCCCCGTCCCCGTTCACGGATGACCGGAACGACGTGGAAATCCGCACCTTTCGCCTGTCTCACAAGCCCTGATCACTTCAGCGTGGAAGCGCCCCGCCCCGATTGCGCCAACAGGTTCCGGCTACACCGGGATTTTCGATTCGCAGGGGACGCCGGTCTGGCAGAAGCCGCAGCCGTACCCTTCCAGGCCGTAGTGTTTGGCGGCGTACTCCTCGGTCGCGTTGCACTGTTTGAGGCACGCCATCTTGTCGTGCCCCGCCTTGGTGACGGCGCCGGCCGGGCACCGGGTCGCGCACACCCCGCACCCTCCCGTGGCGTAGAACAGGCAGTAGGCGTGATGATCCTTGTATGGGCGGGGCGTCGCCGGGACCGCGATTTTGGCGACCACCGAGCCGCAGCGCATGGCCTTCCCCTTCGCGGTGATGAGGCCGTCGCACAGCCCGAAAGTCCCCAGGCCGCCGGCGTAGGCGGCGTGCCGCTCGGACCAGGTCGAAGCGATGCCGTACCGCTGCGATTTCTCCATCCTGTAGCTCTTGGTAAGCACGGGAACCACGGCGGGGTGGCCCGCCTCCGTGAGGGTTTCGGCCACGAACCGCCGCAATCCCTCGTTGAACTCCTCGCCGTAGATCCGCGCCCGGATCCATTTCTGCGAAGGGTCGGTCCTCTGCCTGCGCAGGTCCGCCTTGATCGCTTCGGTATGGGGGAGCACCCAGGAGATGACGGCCAGCTCGCCGGGTGTCGCGGCGACGTTCGGGAACTCCCTGTGGAAAATCTCGAGCGGGGTGAGGTGAAAGGGGCCCACATGCTCCTTGAAGGACTCGAAGATGGGATCGTCCCCCCGGGCGAAGCCGACCAGCGGCTCGTCCCACGCCTTTTCGTTTTCCGCGTTTCGGATGGAGTTGGCCGGGGAATTCGCGACGCGCCCGACGATGAGCGACCGGATCCAGGCGGCGGGATCCTGTCCGGGAGTCGTGGAGGCGAAGAGGCCGAAACTCACGTTTCCGGCCACGCCGGCCAGGGCCGAGGCTTTCAGAAATTGCCTTCTATCCAGTT
>CAZWXG010000186.1:2795-4275 GCA_964637825.1 uncultured Acidobacteriota bacterium | reverse complement strand
TCATAGTCCCGGTCCTCCAGGCGCAGGCTCGAGCCGGCGCCCATCCAGAGGGTGGCCCAGAGACCGAGCTGCACCTCCACCTTCCCCTCCCCGGTCCGGAGCACCTCCCCCGCCGCCAACGGGCCGGCAGGAGGCGACAGCAGCCGCGCGTCGCCGAGATAGACCTCCCCTTCGATCTGTTCTATGATTCCCGGCCGGATGTCGACGGACTGCTGCGCGGGCGCGGCGGCGCAAAGGCAGAGCAGAAACGCGGCCGGGAGCGGTTTCATGATGTTCCTCCGGCGACGATGGCCCCCTCGGCGGGGAGAGAGTCTCAATGCTGCTATTATAGGATATCCGGGGGACAAAAGGTTCACCATCCGAGAGGAATTTTGCGGGCGAGGGGGCAGATGGGGAAATTTCTCACCGAAACCGAACAGTGGCTCGACCGGCTCTACGTCGCCGCCGAGGGGGCCTCGCTCCGGCGCGAGGACCGGCGCAAGGCCGTGGAAGTGGCGGCCATGCTCGTCGAGATCGAGCGGGCCGCCGCCCGTCTCTCCGGCCGGAAGGGGCTCCTGCTCCTCGACGCGGCGGCGGGGAAATCGTATGTCGGGCTGCTCGCGGCGAAACTCCTGCTCGCCCCCCGCAACGACGCCTCCTCGGTCGTCACCCTGGAGCGGGACCCGCGCCGGGTGGAGGCCAGCCGCCGCGCGACGGAGCGGCTCGAGGCGGGGATCCCCGTCACCTGCCTGCGGGCGGAGGTGGGGGATCCCTCGGCCTGGCCCGCTGAGCCGGATATCGTCACCGCCCTCCACGCCTGCGGCGACGCCGCCGACGGGATCATCGACCGCGCCGTCGCCTGCCGTGCCCGCGTGCTCCTCGTGGCCCCCTGCTGCACCGGCCGGGCGGTCCGCGCCTGTGCGGCGGCGGAGCGCCGCGCCGCCGCGCTCGACATCCCCCGCCACGCCCCGGTCCGCCGCCGCTTCATCCAGGCCCTGGTGGACGCCGAGCGCACCTGGCGCCTCGAGGCCGCCGGGTACGAGACCGAGGTGGTCGAGTTCGTCCCCCCCACGGTGACGCCCCACAACCTCCTCTGGCGCGCCCGGCGCGTGGGCGAACCCCGCCGCATGGCGGCCGCCCGGGCCGCGTGGGAGCGGTTGTCCGCCGACGGATAGGATCCCCGCATGGGCATATGCCGCCGGACATTGTCCCGGTTCCAGGGTCCCGATCACAAGCTTTCGTATTTTCCCCCGTACATGGTTATAATGCATCCATGAGCATGGGAAACATCAAGGAGCGGCCGAATCACACAATGTATATTCGTGCATTGCGCCGCATGTCGCCTGAGCAAAGGCTCGCGAAAGCCTTCGAACTGACGGAGTTCTCAAAGCAGCTCTTTCTTCATGGATTGCGCCGACGATTCCCGGACATGGAGGAGAAGAAGTTCCACGGTTTGTTCCTTGAGCGGCTGGGCAAGTGTCACAACAGAAGCTTCTAGAAA
>CAZWXG010000186.1:0-2695 GCA_964637825.1 uncultured Acidobacteriota bacterium | reverse complement strand
CCACGGTTTGTTCCTTGAGCGGCTGGGCAAGTGTCACAACAGAAGCTTCTAGAAAAGGTAGTTCTCACTCTGAACCGGCTGGACATTGAATATATGGTCACCGGTTCCATCGCATCGAGTCTGCAGGGGGAACCTCGCTCCACACATGATATCGACCTGATCATCGACCTTCCAAGGTCAAAAGTCCCGGCGCTCAGCAGAGCTTTCCCTCCACCCGATTACTATCTGGATCAGGATGCTGTCCTCCATGCGGTCTCCTCCAGGGGGATGGCCAACCTGATCGACGTGCGCTCGGGAGACAAGGTCGATTTCTGGATCCTGACGGAGACGGCGTTCGACAGTTCACGTTTCCATCGAAGATATTTCGAAGAGGTGCTCGGGATGCGCCTTGCCGTGTCCTCCCCGGAGGACACCATATTGATGAAACTGCGCTGGTCAAAAATGTCGGGAGGAAGTCAGAAACAATTCATCGATGCTGTTCGCGTTTATGAAGTGCAGCACGGGAAGCTGGATCACGATTATCTTCATGATTGGGCGCGGAAACTAGGCATTGAGAACGAGCTGGAGAAACTCCAGGCGGAAGCCACCGCCGAATAAAAATCGGCCTGTGGCTTCAGACGGACGGCACGCCATCCCCGCGCAGACGGAAGTGCGGGGATGGCGTGCTTCTCAACGGACCAGCTAGCGCCAGTCGTCGATTTTGGTGCTCCCTCCCGTCAGGACCATGTTCCGGCTCATCATGAAATCGGTCACAAACCAGGTCGTCTGGCCGCCGCCCCCGGTGACGATGATGTTGACCGAGCTTTCGCCGAACGGCTTGACCTTCTGACCGGAAGCGTAATCGGTCTTTTCGACATTTTCCGAAAACCACTTGCCGAGCTGCTCCTTGCTCGCGAAACCGTAGGCCTCCTTCAGGAGCTCGGCGACGGTCGGGTCCATGATGACGGTGGCGGACCCCATGGTGAGCGCTTTCATATAATCACCCATCCACATGTGGACGGGGTATTCCCGCTTGGCCTCCGTCACGCTGGAGATGTAGGACCACCCGGTCGCCACCGTGATCACGCTCTCGTTCGGCTTGAACCCCGCCTGCACGTGAAACGGCTTCCATCCCGCGGGCAGGGCCTCCTCGTTTTCGGCGATGCAGACGTTGTTGTACTGCATGGTGCTCCCGAGGGTGCTCCAGGTGGTCTGCTTGCTGTGCAGGCCGCCGATCGTCTTCGACATGATGGTGTAGGCACGGCCGATCGTCGCATTCGCCTCGTTATGGGGCCCCATGACGTTGTGGCCCGAATTCATCCCGATTTCCTCGCGGATGGGGCCGTTGACCAGGACCATGTTGGCCATCGAGGAGGTGGAGTTCCCGAAAGGGATGTGGTTGGCCAGGGCGAGAATCACCGGCAGGTATTCCACCTTGGCCCCCGCCATGACCGCGCAGATCGCGACTCTCTCCACCGTCACCTCGCGCCTGCCTCCCGGCCAGTCCAGCACCTTGATGACCTCCTCCGGCCTATGGGACGTCCCCTTCAGCATGTCCGCCACCCGCTCTTCGGTCGGAAGGATGACGGGGAGGTAGTCGGTGTAATCCAGCTCCTTGAAGCGGCGCTGCAGGTTCTCCTCCGTGTCCGGCCCGAGAAAGCGCGACTCGGCCGGGTCGGGGTCGGGCGCCGGCCCCTTGTATTTCTCGCTCGCGGTCAGCGGGGCGGTGAGCGCGTCGATGAACGCCTGCATCATCGGTTTGCCGCTGACGACGTCCCGGCTCTCGAAAACATACTTGTGGTGCACCGCTTGAGGCTGCCCGGCCACCGGGAAGGGGAAGGCGATGTAGCGGATGGGGGAGCCGTTGGTATAGAGGAAATCGTGACCGTGGGCGTACTTGATGATATTGGAGGCCGAACTCCCGACGGCGGGGATCCCGTACTGCTGTTCCAGCTGCTTGCAGTTTCGGCTCACGGCCGATATGCAGCTGTCTCAACCGGCGATCCCGATCAGGGCCGCATCCCCCTTTTCGGATATCTCCTTGAGGAGTTCGGGCTGGTCCTGCATGTAGAAGCCCTTGACCTTGCGGACCTCGATTTTGACGCTCGGCATGTTCCGGGCGAACCACGCCTTCATTTCCGCGTACACGCTGGGAGCGGCGTTGTCGCCCCCCCAGCCGATATCCACCAGAAAGATCGTCTTCCCCTCCAGCGAACCGAGCCGCGGCGCGAGCGGCACGCGATCGACCATCCGGTTGGGCGGAGTCGGGTTCAATACCCTGATTTTTTCGGCGGCATGCGCCGCGGAGCAGACGGCGATCAGGAACAACGCCAGGAATGCGGAACATCTCTTTCCGGTCAAGGAGCACCTCCCTTTGATGGGCCCGCAGCGCGTCGCCGCGCATCGGCCGCACGCGGACCCGCATGGCAACGAACATAGCCGCTTTTTCCGGAACATGCAACGGGCTTCGATGAGCCCAACCCTCCTGTTGCGGTCGCGGCGCCGGGGGTGATAGGATGGCTTCAGGTCTTCGGACGACGCCACGGGGGGGGGATCATGACGGAAGGAAAGTACGACAAATATTTCATCAAGTACGGCCTCAATACGCCCGTCGTGCCGGATCCCCGGCCGATCCTGGCGCGCATGGACGACGGCATGGCGAAGGGGTCCAATTTCTACCTGATCCACTGGGTGGAGCCCGGTTTCGCCGATGTCC
>CAZWXG010000185.1:0-4304 GCA_964637825.1 uncultured Acidobacteriota bacterium | reverse complement strand
AATCCTCCGGCGGGAGTCGTTCCGCCAGGCCCAGGATGGCGCGGATGGGACCGCTGTGGCTGACCACCAGGAGATGGTGGCCGCCGTGCCGCTCCCCGAGTTCGGCGAGCAGACGGCCGACCCGCCCGATGAGGGCCTGGAACGGCTCCCCGCCCGGAGGGGGCGTGCGCACCCAGTCGGCGAAAAAGGGGGCCGCCTCCGGCCTCTGTTCGATCTCGCTCCAGGGGAGCCCCTCCCACAGTCCGAAATCGAGTTCCTTCAGCCGGTCGTCGTAGGTGACGGGGCGCGGTCCCGCGATCGTCTCCGCCAGGAGGGCGCAGCGCCGGAGGGGGCTGGAATAGATGGCGTGGAAGGTCTCGCCGGCCAGAGCCCGGGCCAGCTGCCGGTGCTGCGACTCGTGATCGGGGGGGAGTTCCGGTTCGCTCTGCCCGTAGCAGGTTCCCTCCGGGGCCAGGGTCTGGATGTGCCGCAGCAGGGTCAGGCGCATGGCTGGAGCTGATGACGGAGGGCGACGGCCGTGAGGTAGAGGCCCAGCTCGGACAGCTGCTGCAGGGCGCCCAGCACGTCGCCGCTGTAGCCCCCGGTGCGTTTGAGGATGTAGCGGCGGAAGAGGATCAGGACCGCGGCGGAGACCACCAGCATGGCGGCCGTAAGCCGCCAGGGGAGGAGGAGCAGCGGCGGCACCGTGCAGCAGGCGGCGATGAGAAGCGACGGTACGCTGACCTCGTTGCCGATCGGCTTGGACTTGCTCAGGGCGTCTGCGCGGATGTAGGGGGTGGTGCGCACCAGCACGACGGGCACGAAGCGGCTGAGGGTGTGCGCGGCGACCAGGAGCAGGTAGAGGGCCGGCGGCGGCAGGGAGGCCAGCGCCGCGTACTTGGCGGCCAGCATCCCGAGCAGCCCGAGGGTGCCGTAGGTGCCGAGGCGGCTGTCCTTCATGATTTCCAGGATGCGCTCGGTGCTCATCCCGCCGCCGTACCCGTCGCAGAAATCGGCGAAGCCGTCTTCGTGAAAGGCGCCGGTGATGAGGATGGTGGCCCCCATGCTCACGAGCAGCGCCAGGGGCGGGGGAAAGACGAGCAGCGCCAGCCACAGCACCCCCGCACCCAGGACCCCCACCAGCATCCCCACCAGCGGGAAGAAGCGCAGCGCCCGGTTGAGCAGCTGGCTGGAGTAGGGAAGGGAGGCGGGCACGGGGATCCGGGTGAAGAACATGAGGGCCGTCCAGAATACGTGCATCGTGCCGCCCCCGGGACCGTGGGACCGGTCCCTTATTCGCCCTGCTTGTTGGATACGCCCGCTTCCTCGAAGCTGGCCATTTCGTTCAGGAACGCCACGGCGCTCTGAATCACGGGCAGCGCCACCGCCGCGCCGGTGCCTTCCCCCACCCGCATGCCGAGCTGCAGCACGGGCCGCGCCTGGAAGTGCTCGAGCAGGACGGCGTGCCCCCGTTCGTCGGACAGGTGGCAGAACAGGGCGTTTCGGGCCGCCAAAGGGTCGAACTGGCAGGCGGCGAGCAGGCCGACGGTGGCGATGAAGCCGTCGATCAGCATCACCATGCCCCGGCTGCGCGCCTCCAGGAAGGCGCCCGTCATCATCGCGATTTCCAGCCCCCCGAAGGTCGCCAGGGTCTCGAGCGGCGTCGCCGGATCGTATTTTTCCGAAATCTCTTTCAGCACCCGTTGCTTGTGGCCGAGTTGTTCCCCCTGCATCCCGGCCCCGGCTCCGGTGCAGGTCTCTATCGGCAGGCCCGTAAAGCGATGCATCAGGAGCGACGAGGCGGAGGTGTTGCCGATGCCCATTTCCCCGAAGCCGATGGTATTGCATCCGTTTTCGGCCTCGTGGCGGACGAAGCCGCGGCCCCTGGCCATCGCTTCCTCGCACTGCCCGAGGCTCATGGCCGGTTCCTGGCGCATGTTGCGCGAGCCGCGGGCGATTTTGGCCGGGATGATGGGGCAGCCGGGGGGGAAATCGTAGTCCACCCCGGCGTCGATGACCTTCAGGGCGATGCCGTTGTGGCGGCAGAACACGCTGATGGCGGCCCCGCCGGCCACGAAATTCATCGCCATCTGCCAGGTGACGTCCTTGGGGTAGGGACTGATGTTTTCTTCCGTCAGCCCGTGATCGGCCGCGAAAACCAGGATGGTCGGCTTCCGGATCGAAGGCGACAGGGTGTTTTGGATGACCCCCACCTCGAGGGCGATGGTTTCGAGCCGCCCCAGGGCGCCCAGGGGCTTGGTCTTGCCGTCGATCTTCTGCTGCAGCCTGGATTGCATCGGTCCTTCCCTCCCCGGGCGGTGCCGCGCCGCGGGCGCCGTGAAAGGCGCCAGTATATCACGGCGGAAGCGCGCGGCAAGGCGGGCGGCCGCGGCTCAAAACCTTTGCTAAATTCGGAAAGGTTTCCTATTGTAGAGGCTGTGGCTGGACGTGGCCGTATGCAGGCGGGTGTACGAACATAAGGGGAATGCATGTCGACCGGAAGACCGATGATTTGGGCCGTGGCCCTGTTCGCCGCCCTGGGCCTGTTTTCCGGTTGCGGCGGAAAGTCCGGCAGCAGTTCCCGGGACGGCGACACGACCTGTTCCCGGGGGTACACGAAGGACAGCCGGGGCATATGCGTGGACATCAACGAGTGCCTGACGGACAACGGCGGCTGTGACGCCCTGACCTCCTGCACGAACACTCCGGGCGGGCGCACCTGCGGCGCCTGCCCGGCGGGGTACACCGGCTCCGGCCTGACCGGGTGCGTGGACATCAACGAGTGCCTGACCAACAACGGCGGCTGCGACGCCCTGACCTCCTGCACGAATACGACGGGCGGGCGGACGTGCGGCCAATGTCCCGCGGGGTATGCGGGGGCGGGCGCATCCGGCTGCATCGATATCAACGACTGCCTCACGGACAACGGCGGATGCGATCCGTTGACCACCTGCATGAACACCGTCGGCGAATGCACCTGCGGGCCCTGTCCCCCAGGCTACGCCGGGGACCCGAGGACCGGCTGTGTCCGAAACAATGCGTGCGCGGAGACCTGCGTCCTTCCCGAGACCTGCGGCGGAGGGGGCGTGCCCGGGGTCTGCGGCGTGGCCCTGCAGAGGTGCCAGTCGGGCGATTCCGTCTGCCCCCTGGAGTGCAACGACTGGGCCCTCGACTCGGACTGCGGCGGCGTCCCGGGAGTTCACAACTTCGTTTTCCCCGACGACGCTTCGGCCCTCCTGGGCAATCCCTGGCAGGATCCGACCATCAAGGTGTACCCGCCCCTGGTGGATATGGTCGCGGAGCTGACCGGGGGGCTGACCCTGGAATACGACAAAGCCTACGCGCTGGCCGCCTGGGTCAAGGGGAAGGCGGAATACGACCTGACCTTCCAGTGTCCCGAAACGATCGCCGGACTCATGGGCATCACGAGCGGGTACTGCGAGCAGTCGGCCCACCTGCTGAGCTACGCGCTGCGCACCGCCGGCATTCCCGCGGCGGTCTCGGTCCAGGGGGGGCACTCCCTGACCGTGGCCAACGTGGACGGCCAGTGGGTCGATTTCGACGCCACCTTCGGGGAGGGCGCGCCGGGGGTCACGAACCCGGGGATGGTGGGCAACGTCGTCGACCAGACATCGTGGCACCTGCCGGCGGACGTATTCCTCCAGCCTTTTGCGGCCCCCTACATATTCAGGGAGCCGCAGATCTACATGCCCAAGACGCGGCGTGTCCCCCTGCTCAAGTCGGGGGGGGCGCAGGCCGGGTGGGGGACCGTGCTGATCCCGGTAACGAACCAGAAGCTGTTCATCCGCAAGGACGGCTCCGTTTCGGTACGGTACGACGCCGACCAGCACGAGGGCACCTATTACGTCATCCCCAGGCTGCGCTCCTTCGACTGGTTCCAGACGGGCCACGGGGCGACGCACCTGCCGGGCGACTGGGACTACCTGGTGCCGACGGAGTACGGCGTCATGCGCGCAAAGGACCACCTGTCCTGCGACTCCGACACCCTGAAACCGAACGGGTACGTCAAGCTGGCGCTCCCCGAGGGCGACTACGAACTGACCTACGCCTGGTGGGACCAGACCCCGGTCGCCCGCCTCCGGTTCACCGTCGGGGGCGGCGACGAGATCCGGATCGCGCCGGGCACCCTCGAGAAGGCCCAGGGCGCCGACGACGCGCGGTTCCGGGTGTTTGTCGACTCGCTCTCCCACGCCACCGAGGGGCTCTGAGCACCGGGGGCGTCCGCAAACCGGGAAACTTCGAGGAATCATGCCCCTGCAATTTCTGCTCGGCATCACCATGGGCTTTGCGGCCGCGGTCCAGCC
>CAZWXG010000184.1:0-4330 GCA_964637825.1 uncultured Acidobacteriota bacterium | reverse complement strand
TCGCCGGTCGCCGAAGCCACATCCTTGAAGCGGTCCTCCTGGTGCTCGACCACATGGACCTTGTCCACCGTCACCCCATCCGTGATGGCATTGCGCGCCCCCAGGGAGTAGGGCGCCGCATTGAAGTTATAGTCCGCGTAGGGCGTGGACGCCGTATGGAGATTGGATTTGACGACAGGAACGCGCAGGGCCCTGGTGAAGAGCCGATCGTAGGCGTCCCGGACGATGGACGGAACATCGGGATCGTTCCCGGAAGCCACGATCACCCTCTGGAGCGGCTGAGCCTGGTTGAAATAGTACTTCAGGTCCCCTTGCGTGCCCCAGGAGTCCGCCCGGTTGGCCGCCCGGTATTTTCCGATGACGGCATCGGGCGCGTTCACGAGATACGCGGGGACAAAAGAGGCCACCTCACGGATACGCTCCATATCCCCGCCGACCAGAAGCACGCCGGCAACGCGGGTGATGTAGTCGAAGGTGCTGGAGATGTAGTTGTTGATGAACGTGGCCCCGCCGTCCAGGCCGATCAGGTAGCGGTACGTTACGCCGCCGTACCAGGCGCTGTCGGCGTGATAGCTCGGCTTCCCTTCAACCCGCCTGGAGTAACCGACATTGAACATGGCGGACTGCAGCTGGTAATAGGCGGTCTGGTCCGCGCTGCCGAACCCCTTTTTCCTGTCGATGGGCGTAACCAGCACCACGCTGCCGGAGGCCTTCCCGATGATGTCGGTCAGGCCGAGATCCTTCAGCCAGGCGAGCGCCGCATCCTTGTTTTCGAACGGCCTGTCCGTATAGACCAGGATGTTCGTATTCATCCGTACGGCTGCGCTCAGGTCGGTGAACATCCTGGCGGAGCGGTACACGAAGGTGGTGCCGGCCGGATAGGTATCCAGGGCGGGATCGGGCACATAGGTGCGGCCGGTCCATTTCGCAAGCAGGGCGGGGGCGTTGAGGCGGGCCTCCTCGAGGGTTTCAAAACTCGCTTCGTTGCTGAAATGCTGTTGATACTTACCCGCCGACGCGCTGCTGCCGAACATGAGAAAGAGAATGGAAAACAGGCAGGCAATTCCAGGTTTCATCGTGCATTTCCTTTCGATCCGACCCGCCGATGCGAGGCTCCTTGGTACGCATAACTGCTTGAGGCCAATAAAGTTGCATGCCAGCAAAACGGATTTTTAACGACCCAATCTACCATGCGGCCGCCAATTACCGGAACACATTTTCAGCGACCCGTGACCGCGCCCCCGGGAAGGATGGACAGGCGTGGAAACCGTGCCGCCGCAAGGATCCCGAAAAAAAACGGCGCGAGAAACCGGCAGATATTTCCCATCCGGCCGGCCCGGGCCTGCGGTATGATCGCACCGATGCCGGTAATGGACAGGGTCCGGCATTGCGGTACTGTCGTTCTCTCGAACAACCCTGCTGCAACGCCGCCGGCAAACCCGTCGGCAGGAAACGGAGGTTGACCCGTGCTGAAGATCCACTCCCCCCTGACTCTTGCGCTCGCCCTCGTGGCGGGCCTGGCCTTCACCTCCGGCGCCTTCGCGCTCGACTACTCCAACCGGCAGGGGAACCAGGCCACTTTCGAAACGCTGGAAGAGACTCGCGTGAGCAGCCCTGCCGTGGCCGCCTCACAGGGATCCGGGGCCTTCAAGTCCCATCCCGTACTCGATGGCTATCCCCCGAAAACCACCTATGTGTACCGGTCGGCGAACCTGTGGGGCGGGCGCGCCCTCCGCTCCAACACCAACATCCTGGTCTTTGCCGAGAAGGCCTTCCCGAACAAGGAAGCCGCGCTCGCCTACCTGAAACATCTCGGCCTGACCGACATCATCGATGCGGCGGTCGGGAGCGTGGTGCTCGTCACGCCGTCCGATCCCAAAGCCGGTTTCGCCGCCGCCGACCAGAAGCACTACTACGCCCTCCAGACGGCGATGCTGTCGCTGGGGGAATCGGTAAGATCCGGCGACACCGTCACGACCTGGTCCGACGGCGCCTACTTCGGCGGCTTCGGCTTCCTTTATGCCATCGGCATCGACGGCGGCGCGACCTTCTTCAACAACTACATCGCCGGCACCTTCGACTACGCAAGCCGCATCGCCGGCGCCCTGCTGATCAACGGCAGGATGGACGAGGTCCGCAAGGTGGCCGCCGTTCTGCCCGTCTACCTCGTGAACCCCACCGAGGCCGTCGAGGCCGGGTACAAAGCCGCGAACAAGACCGACGCCGCCAGGGGGGACGCCGGGACCACCACCTGGTTCCATCAGGCCCTGCCGCTGCAACAGGTGGTCATCCACAGGGAATCGAATCCGGACACGGCCGCCATCATCAAAAAGGCGTATGACGGAACGTTCTCCCGGGCGATGCGCATCCCCGTCGTCAAACAGGGGTTGCACAGCGCCGGCACGCCCTTCCAGGGATACGCCTTCGATCAGGCGCCCTACTCCCTGGCCCCGCGGAACGTCATCACCGATGGGGCGACGCGGGACGGCGTTTCCGTGTTTCCACACCAGGAAGCCCGGTTCTCGGACATCAAATCCCCGGCCGGCGAGTACCTGCAGACCTGGTACGAGTATGTTCCCGGCGAGGTTCTCCAAAGCAGGGTCGCTCCCGGCACCGTTCCCCTCGTGATCGCCCTCCACGGCGGCGGCGATGATCCGCAGGCCTTTGTCGAGGAAGTCGGCTGGCTGGAGATGGTATGCCAGAAGCGGTTTATCCTGGTGGCCCCGGAACACCAGGGCCTCTATTCCGATCAGCGTGTTCTTGGACAATCGCTCGCCGCGCTGGCCGCCTACATGATGAAGACCTATCCCGCGATCGATGCTTCCCGTGTCTATGCGTCCGGCTATTCGATGGGCGGAGGGGCTACCCTCACCCTCGCGACCAGCCACCCCCGGATGCTGGCGGCCGTTGTCGACATGGCCGGCGCGATGTTCACGTTCACCGGCGACATGGATAAGCGGTTTGCGGAAACGGACCTGCCGTTCATGTACCTGACCAGCGCCTATGACCTGGCGCCCAATATCAACCCCGAGGACGGCAGTCTCTCGGACAATTCCCAGGTGCTGCTGAATACGTTCCTGCGCTTCAACAAGATGAGCCCGGTCCGCTTTGACTTCAGGGCGTACCCGAAGCGCGGGTTTCAGGCCGACGCCTGGTCCGAGACCCTGCTCAACGACGAACACAAAAATTACCTATGGTATCTGCATAACAGGCAGGGGGTTCCCATGGTGGCCCTCAACTATACGGCGGGTCTGATTCATGCCCTGTATCCGCAGTACGCCGGGATAGCGTGGGACTACCTGTCCCGGTTCTCGCGCGATCAGAAGACCGGGGCGATCGGGTATCACCCGTACGCCAGGTAAGGGCACGGAAAGAAGGGAAGTTTCGACGCCAGGAGGGACGGAAAGACGCCGCCGGCAGGAAAGGGATGCTCTCACCCCTCCCTGCCGGCGGCGCTGTTTCGTCGGCAGCCGCAGGTTCCTGCGACCGGCTATTTGACTTTCTTGACGGTCAATTCCATCGGAGGCATGCCGCCGCCGGGGCCCCCGCCGCCGGCAGGCGGTCCGCCCATCCCGCCGCCAGGCCCGCCACCGGGACCACCGCCGGGACCGCCGCCCATGGCGCTCATATCGACTCCGCTCATGTCCATTTCCATCGTGAGCTTCATCTCATCGCCCGCCACGGCCCCCTTGTACTTGATCTTCAGCCCGGCCATCATGCCGCCTTCCATCGCAACCGTGAAGGAAACGTTGTTCCCGTCGATTTTCCCCTCGGTTATCTTGTTTTCGCCCCCCTGGCGGCCCGGCGTCGTTCCGGTGAATTTGGTGGGGTCGGCTTTATCCGCGACGAAGGTAAAGCTCACTTCCATGGATTGGCCCATCATCTCCCTGTTGCCTTTCCATGTTCCTGCAATATCCGCGCCCAAAGCCGATGACATCATCACGCTCAGGGCAAACAGAGCTAAAACGAGGATTTTGATCCGCATACGGTGTGCACCTCACTCTTGGAGTTGGTCATTGCGCCCGGGCATTCCTTTCCTGGAATGCTTCGGTACGATGTACGCCTGACATGTTCAGTGTTACCGATTCTATGCCATAATGGCGCCCGATCAACATAAAAGCGGACAGCGATATCCTAACTCCTTAGGAGCCCGCCGCTTCCCGGGGCTGTCCACCTTCACCTCGGCAGCGGCATAAACCGGGTTTTCAGGCGAGACAGGGCCGGGCAGTCCTCTTCCCGGGAGCGCCCCCCATGCGCTCTATTGACCGCCTTTTTTTATCTCTTCTCTGAGCCAGGAGATATAGGCATCGAACGCTTTCAGCTGATCCAG
>CAZWXG010000183.1:0-4349 GCA_964637825.1 uncultured Acidobacteriota bacterium | reverse complement strand
GGTGATGGCGGGTGCGGCATTCGTCTACTTCATCAGGAACCTCGGCCGGGACCAGGCCGCCCCCCCTTCGGAACTGCGGCTCTCGCCGGGTGCGCGGGCGGGCTTTGCGGCCATGATCCTGGTGGTCCTGGCAGCCCTCGGTCTCGGGTTCTGGTATGCGGGGAGTCCCATGGAGGCGCGGTTGCTGGCCCATGACGCCCGGCGCGTGGAGGACCTCGGCCGGATCAGCGAAAGGGTCGAGCGATACTACCGCAACGAAGGCGTTCTCCCTCTCTCCCTCCAGGACCTCGACGCGAACCCGGCGACCCATATCGTCCAGAAGGCGGACCGTGTGACGGCGGAGCCCTACCATTACAGCGTAACGGACCCGACCCATTTCGAAGTGGGGGCGGTCTTCGCCCTCCCGAGCGGGCCCGCGGACGGGAAGGGGGCGGCACGCCGCGCGCAGCCCGGGGAGGCGGGTTTCTGGCAGCACGGCGCGGGCCGCGTCGTCTTTACGATCGATGCGGCGCGCCACGACCCCGTTCCGCGCTGACCCCCCCGCCCGAGATCGGGCTTGGGCGGACCCGGGTGTTGGGGTTACCATAGCGCAGGCATTCCTTTGAGCGCGGTCCGGCCCCGATCATCATGAGGGAGATCCATGACAGCCCAACCCGTCACCCTGGTGGTACTCAGCACCGATCTCGAAAATTTCAACGCCATCCGCGCGGCCATGGCCTCCGACCCGCGGGCGCGCATCCTCTCCGGCGGCAACGACGTCGAACAGGTCTTCGAAGAGGTGTCCCGGCACAAGCCCGCGGCCGCGATCGTCAACCTGGGCCAAAACGCCGAACAGGCGATCGGGCTGATCCGGCGCCTGACGGCCGAGTGCCCGGGCACGGCCGTCATCTCCGCGGCCCGGGAGACTTCGGCCGACCTGATCCTGCAGAGCCTGCGCTCCGGGGCGAAGGAATTCCTCCGGCTCCCCGTCGACCCGGACGAGCTCAGGACGGTGATCGACCGGATCTGCGAATACCGCCAGGGGCGGGAGGAAGCGAAGAAGCGGGGGCGCATGACGGCGGTGTTTTCGAGCAAGGGGGGGTGCGGCGCCTCCTTCATCGCCGCCAACCTCGCCGCCTCGGCCCCCGCGCGCACGGTACTGGTCGACCTCAACCTGGAGGCGGGGGACCTGCCGCTCTTTCTCGGGTTGAACCCCGGTCACTCGATCGCCGACCTGGTGGAGCGGCACGGGCGCATCGACGAGCGCGTCGTGGCCGCCTTCGTCACCCCCCATTCGGACAGCCTGCACCTGCTGGCCGCGCCCCGGGAGGTGGACCCCGTCGAGAAGATCAGGCCCGAGCACGTCCTGGAGGCGCTCCAGCGGCTGACGGAGTCCTACGACCACGTCGTCCTCGACCCGCAGCACACCTTCGACCCCATCACCCTTACCGCGCTCGACCAGGCCGACGAAATCGTGCTCGTCCTGTCGCTCGACCTGGCCGCCATCCGCAGCGCCAGGCGGGCGCTGCAGATTTTCGACCGGGTGGGTTACCCGCGCGCCAAGGTCCGGGTCGTCGTCAACCGGTGGAGCAAACGGGTCGATCTCGGGCTGGCCCAGGTGGAGGAGTTTCTCGAAGAGCCGGTCTTCGGGTCGATCCTGAGCGACTACGAGGTGGTGGTCGGTTCCATCAACATGGGGACCCCGCTGGTGCTGTCCAACCCGCGCTCGAAGATCGCCCGGGAAATTCACCGGATCTCCCGGGCGCTCTGGGCCGAAGCGGCCCCCGGGGAGGAGGAAAAGCCCAAACGGTCGTGGAACTTCTTCCTGAAGCGATAGCCGTTTTGTTTACTGGCAAAAACGGCCCGATCCGACTATATTGATGAGGAATATTTCCGCCCCGGTCCGGTCGCAGACGGGGGCGGACGGTCTCATGACGGAAGGAGCGAACCGTTACCCTGAATACACTGTTCTGAGTCGCACTCAGCGCGAGGGATATCCAATGGCTAAGATACTGAGAATCAATCTGTCCACCCGAACCTCGACCACCGAGGAGGTGCCCGAGGCCTACCGCAGTCTGGGCGGCCGGGGGCTGACCGCCTGCATCCTGCAGCACGAGGTTCCCGCAACCTGCGATCCCCTGGGCCCCGAGAACAAGCTGATCTGGGCCCCCGGACTGCTGGCCGGGACCCCCGTCCCCTGCAGCGGGAGGCTCTCCGTCGGCGCCAAGAGCCCGATGACGGGGGGGGTCAAGGAAGCGAACACCGGCGGCTCCATGGCCCAGAAGCTGGCCCGGCTCGGGCTGAAGGCCGTCATCTTCGAGGGGCAGGCCAGCGAGCCGGTCTCCGTCAAGATCACGGGCGACGGGGTGACGTTTTCCTCCGGCTCCGCCTACCTGAACCTGGGCTGCTACGACATCGTGGAAAAGCTCAAGGGCGAGTACGGGGACAAGGTCTCGGTCGCCTGCACCGGCCCGGCGGGGGACCAGTTGCTGTCAGCCGCTTCCATCCAGTTCACGACCCCCGATTTCCACATCCGGATCGCGGCGCGCGGCGGCCTGGGCGCCGTCATGGGCTCGAAGAAGCTGAAGACCGTCATCGTGGACGACGGGGGAGCCAACCTGGTGGAGATCCATGACAAGGCCGGGCTGAAGGCGAACGTGGCGCCCCTTTCCAAGGAGATCCTGGCGAATCCTTTCGTGGGGCTGCAGCGCCGCTTCGGGACCCCGGTGATCCTCATGAACACCCAGACCGCCGGCGCCCTCCCCACCAAGAACTTTTCCCAGGGGCAGTGGGACAAGGCGGAAAACCTTTCGGCCGAACGGATGGAGGAGATCGTCCAGAGCAGGCCGAACGGGACGATGACGCACCACTGCATGAACGGGTGCATCGTCAGCTGCTCCAACGTCTACACCGACGAGAAAGGGGAGCTGATCACCGCGGCGATCGAGTACGAGTCGCTCGCCCTGCTCGGCCCGAACTGCCTGATCGACGATTTCGACACCGTCGCCCGTCTCAACCGGGCCTGCAACGACGTCGGCATCGACACCATGGACGCCGGCAGCGCCCTGGCCGTGGCGATGGAAGGGGGGCTGCTCCCCTGGGGCGACGGGGAGGCGGCGATCAAACTCGTCGAGGGGATCGCCCGGGGCGAGGAGAACAGCAAGATCATCGGCTGCGGCGTCAAGGTGACGGGCGAAAAGCTCGGGGTGCGGAGAGTGCCCCACGTCAAGGGGCAGGGGCTTTCGGGGTACGACCCCAGGATCCTGAAGGGGACGGGGGTGACCTTCGCGACCTCGCCGCAGGGGGCGGATCACACAGCCGGCATCGTGCTCCCCGGGCCCTGGGACCCGGAATACAGCCCGATCCAGCCCACGGAACAGGCGCGCCGGTCGCGGTTCATGCAGCAGTGGATGGCCGCCGTCGACACCCTGGGCCTCTGCATGATGATCGGCATGACGATGAGGGAGACCCCGGGGCTCGACAAGAGGCTCGTCGCCTGCGTTTCCGCCGTCCTGGGCGAAAAACTCGATGACGGGTACGTGCTCGATCTCGGCAAGTCGGTGCTCGACATCGAACGCCGGTTCAACCAGGCTGCCGGGTTCACCGAAAAGGACGACCGTTTGCCGCAGTTCTTCCTTGAGGAATCGTTCGGGCCGGGCGCGCCGGTCTTCGACGTCTCGGAAGCCGAGATCGACAGCGTGTATCGGTAGCGGCGGGAAGACGGTCCCGAGAGGCAGGCCGGGATGCCCGGTCGGCGCGCAGGCGCCGGCGGGCATCCCCTTTTTTTTGTGCCCCGGGGAACGATTTTGCATTCCCCGGCTCCCCTGGCCTATAATTGGGGGCATAGGAGGAAACGGCGTGAAAAACAGATATACGAGAAGGGAAGCTCTGGAACTGGGACTGGGGGCCGTGGCCCTGGGTGTGTCCGGCGCGGCGGTGGCCGCCGCCCAGCCCCCGGCGAGGAAGCCGCAGGCGGCCGGAAATGCCGCGCCGGGGCTCGGCGATTTCAACCGGTACGGGGAAGAGCTGGAAACGGCGCTCCTGCTCCGCACCTCGCCCATCGCGGTCAAGATGCTGGAAAAGGAGGCTGACATTCCCCAGGGGGCCTTCCGCCCGAGCCGGGACGGGAAGGTCCACCTCGCCCAGTGCCAGGCTTTCGGGATGTCGCGGCGGGAGGGGAAGACGGTGGCCATGCTCAAGGAAGACCACTGGTGTCCGACGGCGCTCATGGCCTACGGGATGGTGCCGCAACCCAAGTCCCAGGGGGCCTGGATGGAATCGTACCGGAGCTTCGAGACCGGCCGGTTTGTCGGCGTGCTCACCGCGCCCCTGAAACGCGCCTCCTTCGTCCCCGACGTGGTGATGGTCTA
>CAZWXG010000182.1:0-4369 GCA_964637825.1 uncultured Acidobacteriota bacterium | reverse complement strand
CGCCCGGCCGCTCGTCGCCGAGGTGCGCGCGGCGATGGGGATCCCCAACCGCTGAGCGGCATGGCACCGGACCGGATCCCTGTGGGATTGTCGACAAGCGGAAAAACGAAGCGGACAGACCGGCGGATTTACGGGATTTCCACCACCCTGGCTGCCGAGCCCATCTTCCCCCGATTCTCATCGCGCACGACCGCCTTCGTCTTGTAGCGCCCCATCGGGAGCCTGAACTCCGCTTTGGACGTGAGCCCGCGCTCCCGCAGCTCCTTGTGGTTTCTTTCCTGCAGTTTGAAATCGATCACACGCTCCAAACCACGGACATACCGATCGGCCTCGTCGTAAACGACCCAGACGATGCTGATCTGGTTGACCTGCCGCCCATCCTCCTGCGCGAACTCCAGGTTGCGGATATCCGCATTGGCGATGAGCGACAGGGTGTACTCGGGGCCGCCTTCGCCATCGGCGGCGCCGGTCAGGGAGTAATTGTAGGAAAGCGTGAGGGGAACTTCCTTCATGTCCCCCGGGGAGCCTATCGCGGCGAGGATGTCCTCCTTCCTGTCGCTTTCGAACGACACCTCCCCCCTGGGGGAGAGGTACCCTTTGCGATGGCCGAGGCGCACACCGGGGCGCGTCACCTCCACCCGCACATCGTGGCGGCCGTTGTCCGACTTGTCCGGTGGCATGTTGTAGGTGAGGACGTAGCAGGTCGAACTGCGCCCGGCGATCTCCCGCAAGGGGTCGGACAGGCTGTTGTCGTTGAAGAAGAGCCCGCCCGTTTCGTCCGCCATCCTGGCGAGCGAGCTGTGCTGCGCCAGGGCGTTCGCTTCTTCCCAGGACTCCAGCCTGTGAACCGGATTTGTGACGAATCCGGCATGGGCTGCAGCAATATTCGCGGCATCGGCCTGTTGTTTCAGCGTGGAAGTCATATACGGAGAGAGACCTAGTGTAGCGCTGCCTTGCTGCGCCCGCAGCGCCTCCGTTGCGAGGGGGTCCCCGTGGGAGCTTTTCGACATCATGGATTCGCGCGCGTCCGCGCCGCTGACCATATTGTTACGTTTGCGCAGTTCCAACCCGCGGGTGCTCACCGTGTTCAGGACGATGCCGGATTTCATGGCAAGGTCGATGAGTTCCTGCAGCTGGTACTCCTCCCGGGAACCCCGTTCGGAAAGGAATCCGTCCGAAAACAGGATCAGCATCCGGTTGCCTTCGAAATGTTTCAACGTGCGGAGGTTCCTGCTGATGGTATACAGCAGCTCCTGAGTCCGGAATTGTCCTTCGTCTGTAATCCGCTGCGCTCGAATACGATTGAATTCGCAACGGAATCGGCTTTTGCCTCCCTCCGGGTTTGCGCAACCGCTGATTCTGATCCCTTCCTGGCAAAAAAAGCATGTGATGTCTTCGCCATCATGGATCCAATGCCATGCTACAAGTTCGCTCATGAACTCGTCGCTGCCTGCGTCGTAGTAATCGTTCACGTTTTTGTTGAAACGCCCGGGGACGGAATCGAGCGCCCGCAGAAGCCGTTGTTTGTCGTCGGTGAAGGGGATTTGCACGCTGCGGGAAGCGGATACGATGGAAACCTGATCCATGCCGCCCATGTCGTCCCGCACGAACTTCCTCACCGCGTCCACCGTTCGCGCCAGGTCCAGCACATCTTCCATCGTCAGGTCGTCGATCACGATGGAGAGCATGCGGGGTGACGGCGCGGCCTGTTGTTTCGCGCCCGACTGTTTCTTCGGCTGGTTTGTTGCCGTGACCGGCGGCTTTGCATCAAGCGGTTCCAGGGATAGCGGCGCTTCCGTCTCCGGCGTCTCCGGTGGCGCGAAGGACTCCATGGCAAAGGAGGTGATCTGCTGCGGAACGTTGTTGTCGTAGACCTTGAACTCGTCCCGTGTCAGGTCTGTCACCGGCTTGCCGTCTTTGTCCGTGGCGGTCACATTCACCACGACCGCGTTAACCGAGGATTGGAACACGACGCGCCTGCCCGGCCGCACCGCAGCTTTCTCTGCACCATCCCCGCCGATCAGCCGCGGAACATACGGCACGGGCAGCGAGAGACCCAGGGAAACGACGCCATGGATAACGATTCTTCCGATTCCGGACACGTCTTGCCCCCCGTACGTATGCCGCGCTCCATTTCGTGGCGGATTACCTTGCCAGCGTCAGGTCGGTCTCCATCTGGACGGATTCCTCCGCGTTTCCAGGGGCTGCCTCTTGACCGGCCACCTCCACCACCAGCCGGTATCTCCCCGCAGGCGCATCGGGGAAGGCGAGCGAAAGACCCGCGACCGCTTCCGCCCCTCCGCCTGGCAACATGGCTTTGCCCAAGGAAACCGGCATGCCCGCGTATGTCCTGCCATCCGCGGCGACCAATTTCCCTGTCGCCGCCATATCTTCCGAACCGGTCGAAGACGGCAGGTTGTACAGATGGAACAGGACCGGAATCGCCGCGCCGACCGCCACTTTGTTGGTGACGCTCGGCTCCACGCGGCTCCCGCGGTAGACCAGCGGGTCGTCCTCATCCAGCAACCGCGCCTGAAGGTCGCGAATCAGCTCGGGCATCGGCAAAGCCCGCTCCACCACCACGAGGCTGCTTCCGGCAGGCCCGCGCTCCGGCAGGCGCGGCACTTCCACGGACGTCTCCTCGACGCCAAGGACGCGCTGCCCGTCCGACACCGCCAGCTTCAAGCGGTAGCGTCCCGGCGGCAGGCGGAAATAGTTCCGGTACGCCGCGGACTTCTGCTTCCACTCGCCGGCGGGAGCCCCCTTGTCGAAGCGTACCGGCACGGTCTCGCTGAAACGCGCGGCGATGACGCCGCTTTCCGCGTATGCCACACCCATGACATCGAGGTCCACGCCGACCTTGTCTCCATTCTTCCTGGTAATCGCCACGCCTTCCAGGCCTATCTCCGCCGCTACGAACAACCGTACCCTGTGGGGCGAGTCGTAAAAATAGAAGGGGCGGAGCGCCAGCGGGGTATCCCCTGTCGCGGTGGATGCATCAGAGGTGGAGGGAACGGGAGATGCCAGCGCTGTCAACAGCCTGTTTTCCGAAGCGGTGTCGGCAAGCACATCCACCGGCAACCGGTCGCGGTAGCCATCGGCGTGTCGCACCGTGCTTCCCTTGGCCTTGACCTTGACCGTTATCTTCCTGAACGCCCCGTCGTGTCGCGGGGTATTGGATTGGAAGCCCAGGACGTAATAGTTGCTGATCTGGTCGTCCATTTTCGACAGATCGGCTGATGCCATCGACGAGCCGTAGACCGTACCCCCGCCGCTGTCCCCGGCAAGCGTGTTGTCACAGCCGACTTCCACACAAAAGGCGTGAAAAACCACGCCCGATTGCCTGGCGGACTTCAGAAACCTCGCATATTCGGACGACCCGTAATATCTCCAAAGGCGGTCGGTGGCCTTTCTTTCACGCGCCGTTCGTAACGGGGCTGCCACATACGTGTCGTCGGATTGTTCGATGGCATCGGTCGTGCGATTGCCCTGGAGGGTGTTTTTGTAAAACAAGAAGATGTTTTTCTGTCCCTTGATCGGGGCTACAGACGGGATCAGCGCGTCCAAGGCGCTGAACAAATCGGCATACGCCATGCTTTCGCCGGGCTTTTCGGGCACTTTCGCCGAGCCGAGCGCCCTCAAGACCTCCGCCTTGTCGAAGGTGAAGTTCTGCAGGACGCTCATCGAAGTCCCGTACACCGCGACTGCGAACAGGTCCCCGGGACGCATATGCTCCTGGACGAACTTCACCGCGGCATCCCGCCGGAGCGGGCCTTCGGCCTCGTGAAAGAGCATCAACACGGTCTTGCCGCCGTGGAGGGTCTTTCCGGTCAGAGGGTTCACTCCCAGGGGTGACCTGGCCCCTTCTGCCGTCACCTCGTCCAGGCTGAGGATTTCCTGCATCTTCCCGTCTTCGTAGAGCGTGAAGTCCTCTTTCCTGAGGTTGCGGACAGGCGCCCCTTTCCTGTCCCGGACGCTCACCTGGACGGTGATCAGCTCCACCTCCGAGCGAATTCGAAAGCCTACATCGAGCGTGGCAGCTTCTCCAAGCTGTCCCGGGGCTTCCTGCGCCCTGGATTCGGAAAGAAGCATGGCGGCGCAGACGAAGGGCATCAGTAGCGCAAAGCGGGTTCTGCAATGCATGGTGTCCCCACACAATGATATTTTGTCGTTGAAACGATAGATGCTGGCGCCCTCCGACCGGTTCAGATTTGGGGGGAATCCACGCGTCCTAGCTCTCCTGCGCTGGGTAATGCGAGTTCCATCTATGCTCGACTATTAGCGAGCACCCGGGGCTTTCGGATGACAACACAGCATTCTGGAAAAGCCGCCGCTCCGGAGCGTGCGTTCAGGAATCGATCGGCCGATT
>CAZWXG010000181.1:0-4397 GCA_964637825.1 uncultured Acidobacteriota bacterium | reverse complement strand
CGTCCCCCTTTTAAAGGTTATATTCCGCAATAATTTACCCTGGTCCGTCCCCATTTTTGGTAGACTGGGGGGTTATGAGAGCGCGCCGGGTTTCCCTCTGGGTCCTCCTCTTCGCCGCGGCCGTCGGGTGCACCGGCCCCCGGGGGGCCATCGACCGCGAGCGCCTGGTGCGCCGGCACCATCCCGTGATCGAGCGCGCCGACCCGCTCGCCCCTCTCAGCGTGGGGAACGGGCGCTTCGCCTTCACCGCCGACATCACCGGGCTGCAGACCTACCCCGACCGTTACCGGGACGGCATCCCCCTGGCCACGCAGTCGGAGTGGGGGTGGCACACCGTCCCCTCCCCCCGTCCGGTCGCGCTCGCGGACGCCGTGCGGCACTTCGACGTCGGCGGGCGCCGCGCCCCCTACGCGTCGCTGCAGGACTCGCCGGCAGGGGGGTGGCTGCGGGCCAACCCGCACCGGCTGAACCTGGGCCGGGTGGGGCTCGCGCTCGGGGATACCGAAGGGCGGGACCTCCCCCTGGAGCGAATCACCCGCATCCGTCAGGAGGCCGGCCTCTGGGACGGCGTCCTCCGCAGCTCCTTCGAGGCGGCGGGGGTTCCCGTCCGGGTGGAGACGGCGTGCCACCCCGGCATCGACCAGGTCAGCGCCCGGATCGAATCGAGCCTGGTGGGGAGCGGGAGAATCGGCGTCCGCTTTGATTTCCCCTACGGCAGCACCGAATGGGGGAAGGATCCCTCCGACTGGCAGAAGCCCGGGCGCCATCGCACCCGGATCGTCGCCCGCCGGCCGCGGTCGGTCGCGCTCGTGCGCACCCTCGACGGCGACAGCTACCATGTCTCCATCCACTGGTCCGGCGACGCCCGCTTCGTGCAGCACGGGCCCCACTCTTTCGGGCTGGAGCCGGCGGGGCGGGGGAGCTTCGCATTCGGCGTCCGCTTCTCCCCGAAGGCCGACGCCGGCGACGCCCCCCCGGCGGAAGCGACCTTCGAGGCGGCACGCGATCACTGGCATCGCTTCTGGCGCTCGGGGGGCGCCGTCGACCTGTCCCGGAGCCGCGACCCGCGCGCGCGCGAACTCGAACGGCGCATCGTCCTGTCCCGCTACCTGACCGCCATCCAGTGCCGGGGATCGATGCCTCCCGCGGAAACCGGGCTGACCTGCAACAGCTGGTTCGGCAAATTCCACCTCGAGATGCACTGGTGGCACGGCGTGCACTTCGCCCTCTGGGGAGACCCGGAGGCGCTCGCGCGCACCCTCCCCTGGTACCGGTCGGTCCTCCCCGAGGCGCGCCGCACGGCCGCCGCCCAGGGCTACGCGGGGGCGCGCTGGCCGAAGATGACCTCACCCGACGGGCGCGAAAGCCCTTCTTCCATCGGCGTCTTTCTCGCCTGGCAGCAGCCGCACCCGATCTACTACGCCGAACTCCTCTACCACCTCGACCCGAAGCAGGAGACGCTCGCGCGCTACCGGGACCTCGTCTTCGCCACCGCCGATTTCATGGCCGATTTCGCGCGCTGCGACGACGCCGCCTGCGTCCTGGGGCCGCCCCTGATCCCGGCCCAGGAGATCCACCCGCCCGAACGGACCCTCGACCCGGCATTCGAACTCGCCTACTGGCGTTTCGGCCTCGAGACCGCCCAAACCTGGCGCGAGCGGCTGGGGCTCGGCCGGGAGGAAAAATGGGACCGGGTGCTCGCCCGCCTCTCCCCACTGCCCGAAGCGGGCGGCCGCTACCGCAACGCCGCAAGCGCGCCCGACACCTTCGCCCACCCGGCCGAGCGGCGCGACCACCCCACCCTGCTCGCCCCCTTCGGGATGCTCCCCGGCATCGCCGTCGACCGCGACCGGATGCGGGCCACGCTCGAGGCGGTGATGAAGTCCTGGGACTGGCAGAGCACCTGGGGGTGGGATTACGCCCTGATCGCCATGACCGCGGCGCGGGTGGGCCGCCCCGACCTCGCCGTCGAGGCCCTCATGATGGACGCACCCAAGAACCGCTATCTGCCGAGCGGCCACAACTACCAGGGCGAGCGCCTGCCGCTCTACCTGCCGGGGAACGGCGGCCTGCTCACGGCCGTCGCCATGATGGCCGCGGGGTGGGACGGCGCCCCGGAGGGGAACGCCCCCGGCTTCCCGACGGAGGGCTGGGTGGTCCGCCACGAGGGGCTCCACCCCCTCCCCTGAGGCCCGCGCCGAGGGTCGGCGTCATTCAGGACATGCGCCCCGGCGCCGTTGTTGCTATGATGGGCGCTCGGGGACAAACCTTCAAAACCAGGGGGACGGCATGCCTTTCATCAACTGCTTTGTGTGGATCGCCCTTCTGGCCGGCGCCCTGCAGCCGGCCCAGCCCCGCCCGGTCTGGGAAAAGGGGGATCTCAGCATCCTGCTGCGGCAGAACGCGCTCGAAATCCGGCACGCGCGGGGCGCGCGGGTCGAAATCGCCTCCTTCGCCTTCAACTTCGTCGAGCCGGAGCGCGTCACGGTCGCCGGAGCCGACGGCGACGCCCTCCGCCTCGCCCTCTCGTTCGGCTCCACCGACGGCTTCCGCTCCGACTTCCCCCGGGAACTCCCGCTGACGCTGACCTATGCCGACGGCACGCTTCACTTTTCGGCGCGCCATGACGCCGTGCGCCACGTCACCATCAGGATCAGGGACCGCGGCGAGCACTACTTCGGCCTGATCGAGAAGCTCTACCCGCGCAACGCCCCGACCCCCGACCTGCGCGGGGAGACGGTCGACGTCGACGTCTACGCCGAGGGGGAGAGGGAGTACGCCGAAAACTACGCCTCGGCCTACTCCGCCTTCTTCATGACGAGCGGCGGGTACGGGAGCTTCTTCGACACCTTCGGCCGCGGCCGCTACCGGCTGGGGGTCGAGGGGGTCACGGAGATCTACCACCAGACCGACGCGCTCGACTGGTACCTCTTCTTCGGCGCCGACGGCGGCGAGATCCACTCGAAATATTTCGGGGTGATCGGCCGGCCCAAGCGCGTCCCGATCTGGGCCTGCGGCCCCGTCGTCTGGCGCGACCTGAACCGCTCGAGCGCCGAGCTCCTCGACGACCTCGGCCGCTTCTCCGAACTCAAGATCCCGCTCACGGCCTGCATGATCGACCGCCCCTACAGCGACGGCGGGCACGAGTGGTCGCGGATGAATTTCAGCGAGAAGTTCGCCCGCCCGTCGGAGTGGATCCGCACCATCAGGGAAACCTTCGGGATGGAGCTCCTGACCTGGGTCGCGCCCATGACCTTCACCGACCCCGATTTCCCCGGCATTCTCCCCGGGCCGAAGAACTACCTGGACCTGACCCACCCCGGCGCCCTGGCGGAATTCGAGCGCCGCCTGGCCGCGGAGCAGTACTCCGTGGGCGTCAAGGGGCACAAGATGGACCGCGCCGACGAAACATTCCCGCTGACGGCCCGGTGGCACGACCCGGTGCCGGAATCGGCCGCGCGCAACCGGTACGTCTACCTCTACGCCAAAACCATCCACGACTTCCTCACCCGGGCGCACGGGAGCGACCATTTCAACTATGCGCGCGCGGCCATCCACCGCACCCAACCCTTCCTCAGCGCCCTCTGGGGCGGGGACAGCCGCTCGAACTGGATGGGGATGGCGGGCAACCAGGCCAACGCCATGCGCGCGGCGTTCCAGGGCTTTCCCGTGTGGGGGAACGACACCGGGGGCTACCTGGGGGAGGGGAGGATCCCCGAGGAGCTCTACCTGCGCTGGATCCGGTGGAGCGCCTACAACGGCCTGTTCGAGGTCAAGCTCGACGGCGCCGGCGGCAGCGGCGAGGACCGCCCCCCCTGGAAGTACTCCGCCCGGCTGCAGGAGGCCTTCCGCCGCGCGTGCGAAGAGCGGATGCGCCTCCTCCCCACCATCTACTCCCGCGCCAACACCTCCTACAGGGACGGCGTCCTGATGCAGCCGCTGGCCTACGCCTGGCCCGACGACGCAAACACCTACGGCATCTGGGACGAATACCTGTTCGGCGGCGCCCTGCTGGTGGCGCCGCTGTTCGAGCCGGGAACCCGGCGCGACATCTACCTCCCCCGGGGCGGCTGGTATGCCCTGGGCGACCCCGCAAAAACCATTGCCGGGGGGAGGACGATCACGCTCGAGGTCCCGCTCGAGGAGATCCCCGTCTTCGTCCGGCAGAACTCCATCTACGTCACGGGGGACATCTTCCGCGGCAGTTCGCGCCGGTGGCGCGGGGACCTCGAAGGCGCCGGCAGGCTCGAAATCCACGCCTGGGCCGGCGCACCCGGGTCCCGGACCGGTTTCACCTACGTGGACTCCGCCGACGGCGACCGGGAGAAGGAGATGGAGCTGCGCCATGAAAACGGCCGCGTCACCTTCCGCTCCGAACCGCTCGCGGCCGAAGCCTC
>CAZWXG010000180.1:1508-4398 GCA_964637825.1 uncultured Acidobacteriota bacterium | reverse complement strand
GGCCGGCCGTAGATGAGGGCCTTCTTCCCTTCCAGGATGCGGGGCGAGGCCAGGGTCCGGACCAGTTCCAGCGCCTGCGCCTCGGAATTGGCCAGCCGGGCGTAGGTCCCCCTCATCCGGAAGGCGGCGGCCAGGTCGGCTTCCAGCATGATCAGGTCGAAGTTGACCGGCAGGATCACCACCGGCACGTCGACCTCCCCCATCGCGGCGGCCAGGTTCCCCGAAACGGTGGTGACGCGGGCCAGGACCATGAACAGGATATCCGGGTCCTCCCGGCGGAAAGCCTCACCGAGTTCCCCCGGCTTCTGGTAGTTGACCTTGGCCACCGTCACCGCGAGGTCCGCCCCCTTGAGGGACTTGAGCGCGTCGATGATCTTCGCGTACGTCTCCGGGGCGTCGGTCATGAAAAGCAGCTTCTGCTTCCCCCCGCGCGCCCTCGCCTTCGGGGCCGGCGCCGAGGCGTGGCCCGGGCGGGCGGAGAGCGGCAGCGCCGCCGCGACTCCAGCTATGGTGGTCGTTTTCAAGAAATCGCGCCGGCCGAACCGGGCGCCCTCGTTCTCCTTCATCTCTCTCTCCTTATGACGGCATGTCCCGCGGCGGGCGGGGGGGACCGCCCGATCTAAATCCCCGCCAGTTGTACCACGCGCTCCCCGGGGTGGTCCAGGGCCAGCATCAGCAGGAGGTAATCCTTCACGTGGCGGGTGATGAGGAAATTCTCCCGGACGTAGCGGCGCCCGTTCTCCCCCAGCTTCCGGCACAGTTCCGGGTTGGACAGCAGCTGCACCGCCCGGTTGGCCGCCCCTTCCGGCGAGTGGACCAGGAACCCGGTCACCCCGTTGATGATCTGGAGCCGGATCCCGCCCACGGCCCCCCCGATGACGGGCTTCCCCTTCCAGAGCCCCTCGCTGACCGTCAACCCGAACCCCTCCCGGATCGACTTCTGGAAAACGATCGTGGAGCCGCGCACCAGGGCGTTGATCTCCAGGTCGCTGAACGGGGGGAGGAGCAGGACATGGATATCGGGATCCTTTGCCGCGGCCTCCTCGACCTCCCGGAGCACCTCCGCCCCTTCGGGATCGTCGTCGGCGCCGCCGCCGGCAAGCACCAGCTGGCAGTCGCAGTGCCGCCGGACCATCCGGTAGGACTCGATGACCCCGAGGGGGTCCTTGAGCCGGTCGAAGCGCGAAATCTGAGTCAGGACCGGGCGCTCCGGGTCGATCCCGAACCGCTCCAGCACCCCGCGGACGACCTCCGGCTCCAGCTCCCGGTTCTTGTCGCTCAGCGGATCGATCGAGGGGGCGATCCGGTACTGGGGAACCGGCATGTCCCGGGCGAAATCGGGCATCGAAAACACGGCGGCGTCGTACCTTTCCACCCAGGGCCTCAGGAATTCCCAGACGGCGGGGTCCGGGTTGGACACGTCGATATGGCAGCGCCAGATCCACTGGCGCCCGATAGCGGGCTTCTTTTCGATGAGGCCCGCGGGCTGGGGGTCGTGGACGAACAGGACGTCCCCGTCGAGCTTCATCTCCTCGAGGTTCATCGCCGTGTTTTCCCGGAAGACCTCCAGCATCTTGGGCGTGATCGTTTCGGGATACCCGTGAAGCGCGTTGTGGAAGGCCTTGGTCACGGCGTAGAACGCTTCGTTCCCCTTGATGACGTCCCAGGTGGCGTCCACGCCCAGTTCCCGCAGAAGCGGGATCATCCGGGTGAGGATCTCCGCCACCCCGCCCCCCACGGGGGTTGAATTGATGTTCTGCAGCGACTTGTGGCGCACGTACCCGGCGAGCATCCGGATCTCGTCGATGACCTCCGGGCCCACGACCTTCTCATAATCCGCAATCGTGACCGCCATCCTCCCTCCCCTTATTTCCCGAGCCTCGCGATCCTGTCCCGGAGTTCATCGAGCGACATGCGATAGGGGTTGAGCCTGTCGATGGCGCGCGCCAGCTCCTCCGCTCCCCGGTAGGCGAGCCAGGCGGAGAAATCGTTCGTCTCCCTCCCCAGCCGCAGCCGGGCCTCGAAAAAGTGGAAGTAGAGCGAAGTGTTGGCCACCCCCGGCAGCTTGGCGAAAAAATCGGGAATGTCCGCCGCCACGATGCCGCTCGGCATGACGAAGCTCTTCGACTCGCTGAAGTGAAACTCCTGCCCCGGCATGCACTCCTGCCGCCGCCCGTTCCCCTTCGCGTACGGTTCGATCGTGGCGATGATGGCCTCCCGGAGCTGGCGGATGGAACTGAACGCCAGCAGGTCGATGGCCGCGAGTTTCTCCGCCAGCGCCTCCTCGAGCAGCGCCAGCGAGGCCCAGAGGGAGAAATCGCTGTGAAAGACGGGGGTCTCGAAATGGTGCGCCAGGTACTGGTGGTGCGTGTGGTAGAAGATGGAGGAGCCGGACACCTCTCCCAGGTGCGCGAGCAGCTCCTCCAGGTTCCGCGCCTTCCGTCCGGTCAGCACGACCAGCCGGCGTTCCGTGTGGAAGGCGAAAGGTTCCAGGTTGTCCGCCATGCCTCCTCCGGGTCGTCGGGCCCGCGGCCCCCGATCAGTAGTAGTACCAGATGCTTTCGTAGTCGTCGGGATTCTCCCCGACCTCCTCCAGCCGCGCCAGGTATTCCAGGAGCGGGACGTCGATCCCCACGTAGGACGCCCGGTCGGAAATCCCCTTTTCCCAGGGGTGGAAGTCGTAGACGCGGGCGCCGTCGGGGAGGATCGCCAGCAGGTCCCGGTGCTGCATGGCGCGCAGGTAGTTTTTCCCCAGCCCCGGGACGTTGTAGACCGGCTCGTCGGTCCGCCGGGATCCGGGCAGGAGCCGCGCCTCCTCCTTCTGTTCCTGCAGGAGGCGCGCCAGCGGGACCCGGTAGGCGTTGGTCTCCTCCTTCCCCTTGGTCATGAA
>CAZWXG010000180.1:0-1408 GCA_964637825.1 uncultured Acidobacteriota bacterium | reverse complement strand
CATCGGGACCGTCACCGGGGTGCGCGTGCCGATGCGGATCACCTCGATGTGGGGGATGGCGGCCAGCCGCTCGAGGATGCCGAGCAGCGGCTCGTCCGCCATCCCCAGGGGGTCCCCCCCGGTGACCAGGATCTCGCGCAGGGCCGGATGCCGGGCGATGAAGTCGAGGGCGGCGTCGATGGCGGCGCCCGAGGCCATCGCCCCCGGCGCCATGGCCTCGTCGATCTCCCAGTTGCGCTGGCAGTAGACGCAGATCTGGGGGCAGGTGTTGTACGGCTTCAGGATGGCGATCGCCGGATACCGGCGCGTGATCAGGTCGATCGGGGAGGTGTCCCGCTCCAGCATGAAATCGAAAGCGCATTCGCGGTCCCCGCGGTGCTGGAGCATCCGCTCGACATACTCCGGCGGGGGGATGACCTGCGCCCGCAGCGCCCGGTCGCGCCCCTCCCCCGCGTCGTCGTCGAGCAGGCTGGCGTAATAGGGGGTCACCCCGAACGGAAGCCGGCCGGCGGCCGCTTTCCGGACCGCCTCGCGCTCGGAGGGGAGCAGCGTCACCATCCGGCCGAGTTCCTCCTCGTTGCGGGCGATGTGTGCCACCTGCCAGCGCCAGTCGGCGAACTGCGCCGCCGTCGCCCCCATGGCCTTGAGGACCCTGCGGCGCCTTCCGGCCCGCCTCCGGCGCCCTTCCTCCCCGAGCCCGTCGCCGTAGCGCGACATCAGCTCCTCCACGTGCCCCCAGAGCCGGTCCAGCTCATCCGAACGGACCAGCGCCGCTTCCCTCCCCGAGAGCGTCACCGGGGACTCGACCGCCTCCGAATGCAGGGTCACCGCCTTCCCCTCCAGCCCCAGCGCCAGGTGGGTCATCTCGGCATAGAAGCCCGGCCCGAGGTCGGGGCGCGCGATTCCCCGGGCGAGGTCCCAGAGCGCCCGGATGTTGCTGAAGCCCGCCTTCTGGTCGGAGATGGGGGTCAGCATGGCGCGCCAGGCGCGCGCGCAGTCCCGGACGATGTACAGGCGCGAGCCGAAGGAGAGGGTCGTCTCGCTGAACCGCTCGTAATGCTCGTCGGACACGTGGGCGAAAAGGGCGCGCCGGGCGTCCTCCACCGAGGGAGCCGCGCGCACGATGGCCATGATCTTTCCTGCGGCCTCCTCGAAACGTTCCCGGGTATAGCGTTCGGATATCCTCGTGGTCATGTCGGGTCGCTCCTTTGGTCGGATCGGCCGGAAGATCATCCCCCGTGGCCATGATGACTGTTCCTCCACGATAACACGACGGGCCGGGGATCCGAAACCCCGGATCGACTCCGGGCCCCGCGACCCGGTTTCGATAACGCTGGCATCGGCCGGCGGCGATGGGACATAATGGGGCAGGTTTCCCCTGAAAGAGCGCAAGCGGCGGAAAGGCGGC
>CAZWXG010000179.1:0-4404 GCA_964637825.1 uncultured Acidobacteriota bacterium | reverse complement strand
GCGCAGCTGCCGCCGCAGGTCGAGAGACTCCTGGCCCGGGGGGTCGTGATCCCCTCCCCCCATACCGTCGAAATCGACGATTCGGTCGTCCCGGAGCGGATCGCTCCCGGGGTCCGGATCCACGCGGGGTGCCGGATTACGGGAGCCGCCACCTCCATCGGCCCCGGCTCCGAAATCGGCCGGGAGGCCCCGGTCACGATCGAGGCCTGCCAGCTCGGCCACCGGGTGGAGCTGAAGGGGGGCTATGTCTCCGGCGCCACCTTTCTCGACGGGGCGAACATGGGAAGCGGGGCCCACGTGCGCCCCGGGACCCTCCTCGAGGAGGAGGCCGGGGGCGCCCACGCGGTGGGTTTCAAGCAGACCATCTTTCTCTCTTACGTCACGGCCGGGAGCCTGATCAACTTTTGCGACGCCCTGATGGCGGGCGGCACCAGCCGGAAGAACCACAGCGAGATCGGCTCCTCCTACATCCACTTCAACTTCACCCCGCGCCAGGACAAGGCCACCCCCTCGCTGGTCGGCGACGTGGCTCGCGGGGTGTTCCTCGACCGGGCCCCCATCTTCCTCGGGGGGCAGGGGGGGCTGGTGGGGCCGGCGCGGATCGCCTACGGGAGCGTCATCCCCGCGGGCACCGTCTGGCGCGGGGATATCCTGGAGGAGGGGAGGATCGCGGCGGCGCCCCCCGCGGCGGCGGAGACCCGCGCTTTCGCTCCCGGGATCTACCGCGCCGTCCAGCGCGTCGTGGTCAACAACCTCCTTTACATCGGGAGCCTGTGGGCCCTCCGGGCGTGGTATCGCCAGGTGCGCGTCGGGAGCATGGGGGGCGACCCCTTCCGCGAGTCGTGCCGCGCCGGCGCCCTGGCCCGGATCGGGGAGGGGCTCGAGGAACGGGTAAAAAGACTCGGGGAACTGGCCGATAAGATGAAATACTCGCTCGGGCACGCCCGGACCGATACCGGCGCCGAGCTGCCGGAAGGGGTCCGCGAGGAGCAGCGGGCGCTCCTGGAGCGGTGGCCCGAAATGAAGGCGCGGCTCGAGCAGGGGCCGCCGGAGGGTGACGGGGCGCGGCACCGCGACGCTTTTCTGAAGGAATGGGAGGGGATGGACCTCTCCTCCGGGCACTGCCGGGCGGTGGGCGCCCTCTCCCCGCGGGCGCGCGCGGAGGGGAGCGCGTGGCTCGAAGGGATCGTGGAGGGCGCCGGCGCTCTCTGGACCAGCATCTAACGCGGAGATAAACGAATGGGACGCATGTTTGGCACGGACGGGGTAAGGGGGATCGCGAACGTTCACCCCATGACGGCGGAGATGGCGCTCGAAATCGGGCGCGCCGCGGCCTATGTCTGCAAGAAGCACCCGAAACAGCGGCACAAGATCGTGATCGGCAAGGACACCCGGGTCAGCGGCTACATGCTGGAATCGGCCCTGACGGCGGGCATCTGCTCGATGGGGGTGGACGTGCTGCAGGTGGGGCCGCTGAGCACCCCCGGCATCGCCTTTCTCACCCGCAGCATGAGGGCGGACGCGGGGATGGTGATCTCGGCGTCGCACAACCCCTACCAGGACAACGGGATCAAGATCTTCTCGCGCAGCGGCTTCAAGCTCCCGGACGCCGAAGAGGACGAGATCGAGGACCTGATCACCTCCGGCCGGATCAAGGACATCCGGCCGACGGCGGAGGAGATCGGCCGGGCCGAGCGGATCGAGGACGCGAGCGGCCGCTATATCGTCTTCTGCAAGAACACCTTCCCCGAAGACCAGACGCTCGAGGGGATGAAGATCGTGCTCGATTGCGCCAACGGGGCCACCTACCGGCTGGCGCCCGCGGTCTTCTCGGAACTGGGGGCCGACGTGAGCGCCATCCACTGCGAGCCCGACGGGATCAACATCAACGACCGCTGCGGGTCGCAGCACACCGGGGACCTCTCCGCGCGGGTGCGCGAGACGGGGGCCGACGTGGGGCTCGCCTTCGACGGCGACGGCGACCGGCTCATCGCGGTGGACGAGCGCGGGATCCAGATTTCGGGCGACCAGGTCATGGCCGTCTGCGCCCGGATGTACAAGGACCTGGGGCTGCTCAAAAACAACCTCGTCGTGGCGACGGTGATGAGCAATTTCGGCTTTTTCGCCGCCCTGAAACGGCTCGGGATCCGGGAGGGGGTCAGCAAGGTGGGGGACCGCTACGTCCTGGAGATGATGCAGGAAAAAGGGGGCGTCCTCGGCGGGGAGGAGTCCGGGCACATCATCTTCCTGAACCACCACACCACCGGCGACGGGATCATCTCCGCCCTGCAACTGCTGTGGGCCATGAAATGGAGCGGCCGGCCGCTGTCGGAGCTGGCGGAGGTCATGACCCTCTCCCCGCAGAAGATCATCAACGTGGACGTCGCCGACAAGCCCCCGCTCGAGACCCTTGCAGGACTGCAGGAGAAGATCAGGGAGGCGGAGGCGGAACTGGGCGATCAGGGACGCGTGCTCATCCGCTATTCCGGGACGCAGTCGATGTGCCGGGTCATGGTGGAAGGGCCCACTGAAGAGATGACGGGACGGCTGACGCTGGCCCTGGCGGACGCCGTCAAAGAGTGCATCGGCCGGTAAGGCCCGAGGAGACCCGCATGCCCTTCAAGGTTATCATCACCCGGGATTTCGATCACATGAGCGAGGTGGCCGCCGGCCTGGTCCTCGATGACATCCGCCGCACCCTCGCCTCCCGCCCCTCCTACGTTCTCGGCCTGGCCACCGGCAATTCGCCGACGGGGCTGTACAAGCACCTGGCCAAGGGGGCGAACGCGGGGGAGATCGATCCTGCCCGGATCACCAGCTTCAACCTGGACGAATATGTCGGGCTGCCCGGGGAAAACGCCCAGCAGCGGGCGCTGCACCGGGAGAGCTACGGTTTCTTCATGATCCAGGAACTGTTCGGGCTCCTCGCGACCAAGTTTTTCGAGGTCAACGTCCCCTGGGGCACCCTGATCGACCAGGACAAGCTGGAATTGGAGCTCAACACCCATCCCGGGGACTGGACCCTCCAGGGGAGCGACCGGGGCAAAGCCATCGTCATCCGCCCCGACGCGGGGTCGGAGTATCTCCGCTGGCTCCGGAAAACGATCCTGGACGGCTATGCGGAGAAGATCGCCCGCTCGGGCGGCATCGACCTGCACATCGTCGGGGTCGGGGGGCGGGGGCATGTGGGTTTTCACGAGGCCGGCATCCCCTTCGAGGGGAGCGAGGTCCTCCTGGTCAAGCTGGACGACGACACCGTTCATAACGCCGTCGTCGACGGCCACTTCGCGAGCCGGTCCGAGTCCCCGGCCTACGCCGTGACCATGGGGGCGGACCTGGTCTACCGGGCGAAGTCCGTGCTGCTCCTGGCCAACGGCAAGCGCAAGGCGGACGCCGTTGCCGAGGCCCTCTTCATGGAGCCCGACTGCTCGGTCCCGATCTCCTACGGGCACACCCTCGCCCGCTCCGGGGGGAACATGATCTTCGTGGTCGACCGCCTGGCCGCCGCCGGCTTCCTGGGGCGGGAGGGGCAACTCCGGGAGCGGGGGATCGACATCGAGGACCTCGGCGGGGCGCAGGCGTCGGTCCCGGTCGAAAGCCTCAAATTCTTCCGCGATCCCGGCTCCGGCCGGCTGGGGTGAGTCAGTAGATTTCGTCCCCCTCCTCGCTGGTGTAGAACAGGTTCAGATCGGCGCTCTCCCCCCGGGCCGCGTCCGGCTCGAGCAGGCGGTCCTCCGCCTCCCGGCGGCTCTCGGCCGCCCGCGCCTCGAGCGCGGCGATCCGCGCCGGGATCCCCATTCCCGCCACCAGCGCCTTGACCTCCCCGAAGACCGCGTCGCTGCCGTAGAGGAACTCCCCCTCGTCGAGGATCTTGCTGGCGATCATGTGGGGGAAGGTGTCGAACTCGAGCTGCTCGCGCACCCGGGACAGGGTCTTGACCAGGTAGTCGATCTCCTCCTGGTAGTTGGGGTGGACGAGGAGGTAGTGCTTCTTGCGCAGGATCGCCTCGTCCAGGGCCGCGAGGGCGGGAGCGGGCACGTCGTCGCGGGCGACGACGATGATGTCGAGATCCGAGCCTCGCACCATCTTCCCGGTGCTGATCTCCGGGCGCGGCACGGCGTGGGCCATCCCGTAGGTCACGTCCCCGGCGATGACGAAGCAGACACGCCCGCCGATCTCCCCCCACTCCGGGAGGGCGTCCGTCACCGCGGCGACCGCCTCGCGCGCCAGCTCGGACTTTTCCCTGCTGATCGCCCCGATCTCCGTGCGCAGTTTGCGCGCCCGCTGTGCGACCTCGTCCGCCCGCTCCTCCGGCCCCAGGACGGTGTAGGTCAGAAACTCCCGGCGGATGGAGGGGGAGAGGCGCGCGTAGCCGTCGACGCTGCGGTCGAGCCGGAGGTAGCG
>CAZWXG010000178.1:0-4569 GCA_964637825.1 uncultured Acidobacteriota bacterium | reverse complement strand
CTCGGCGACCGCCGCCGCCGCGAGCCGCGTCCAGTCCAGGTCGACCGTCCCCTCCGGCAGCGGGCGGACCCGCAGGGCGACGACGGCCTTGACGCAGTAATCGGAATTCTTCTCGTAATCCCGATTGTAGCGGTGGCGCTCCGGGACCCGTGCCACGCAGGCTTCGGTGGCCCGGCTGGAGATGTCGGGGATCCCGGGGCTTTTCATCTGCGGCGCGACCACGCGCAGCGGCCCGCTCCCCACCAGCCGCCCTTGGGCGGAGATGGAGGCAGCGGGGTACGGCTCCCCGTTGACGGTGAAGGAGAGCAGGACATCGGCGTCGGGCAGCGGCACCCCCGCTCTGAGCCCCCGGGCGCCGTAGCGCACCCAGCCGCATTCCCCCAGGGTCGCCTCGTCGAGCCCCATGACCGGGGCCGCCTGGGGGTATTTCCTCCGCAACTGCTCGAGGGAAAAGGTCGTGGTGTAGCCGTCGAGGCTGATGACGTCGACGGCCGTCGCCCCTTTGCGCAACCCGGCGGCCTCGAGCACGTCGATGAGGCGGAACCCGCCGAGGTCCGCATAGCTGTCGCCGTCCTTGGACTTGCTCACGTTGACGAACAGGGCCTGCTCCAGGACCGTCAGCTTGCGTTTTTTCAGTCCGTCCAGGGAGAGGATCACGTGCGGGGCCGGGCGGAAACCGGGCCGGCTCGCGGCATCCCCGGGATGGGTCGCCGCCCGGATCTCGTCGGCGTTGGAAAACCCGTCCCGGTCGGAATCACGCGCGGCGATCGCTGCAAAGGCCCCGGCAGCGCGCCCCGCTTCGAGGTAGTCCTTCCCGAAGGGGTTCAGGGTGTCCCCTTTCCTGCGGCCGTAATCGGTCACCCGGTGGCAGGAATCGCAACTGCTGAGCACCACGGCGCCCTCCTTCGCCCCGGGGGGCGGGGCCGAAATCCGGCTGTGGCAGGCGTCGCAGGTGTCCATCCGGGTCCCTTCGAGGTGCGGATGCGCGCCGACAAAAATTTCCGAGTCCTTTTCCTGGTGGGTCCGGTAGGCGGCCGTTCCGGCGCCGGCCACGAGGAGGAACGCCGCGCCCAGCGCGGCTGTTGCGGGTCTGATTTTACGGTGGAAATGCATGCTCTCGTCTCCCGGTAGCGGCCCTGCGGCCGGTAATGTCTGCGCGCCCGTGCGCGAGAAGATCTTACCTAAAGCTACCTTTACTTACAACTATGGAGACGATAGGACAAATAGTACCGCAAAATGCTATTTAACCTGGATCACGGCCTGTTCCGCGGCGACCGGGAGGATGGGGACCTCGCCGATCTTCACCAGGTCGGCCACCGACTGCGGAAGCCTCCGGTAGTTGAGGGCGCCCGTGACCGTCAGCGGCCCCTTGGCGACGTCGGCCGGGACCTCCCAGCGGTAGCGCTCCACGACCGCCTCGAGCGGCTTCAGGCGGTTGTCGAAGACGCCGGTGTCGGCCGCGTACCACTGCGCGACGGTCTCCTCCCCCAGCGGGTTGAGGAACACCTTCCGGAACAGCCGGTCCCCTTCGGGGAGGGCATCCCGCGGGACCCCCTTGAAGTCCGCGATCCCCATCATCTTCCCCAGGTCCCGCCAGGCCGGACGGTTGGTGGTCACGCTGTAACTCTTCCCGGGCGAGTCCCCCGCGGCCAGGGGGGCCGGGATGTGGTAGCTCTTCCCCGCCGCGTCGCGCGCTTCCAGCCGGAGCCAGAGCTGCCGCTCCTCCGTCGATCCCGTGGGGATCCGGTGGCCGGCGCGGTGGTTGCTGATCACGACCGAAAGTTCGAGCGTCCGGCCCGCCGCCGTCTCCGCCGCCGCCGGGTAAAGGTAGAGGGTCGCCGCCCCGCGGAGCATGGCGGGGGAGTAGGCGCCCTGGAACACGTGCTGCGCCACGTCGGGCCGTTCCGGCCCCATGGCGGCCGCCTTCCCCGCGGCCGGCGGGACGTGGCACCTCAGGCAGGAGACTCCCGCCTCACGGTACGGGCTGTGGCTCCACTCGCGGTAAGTCTCCTTGACCCAGGCCCCGTAGGGGCTGCTTTCGTCGTGGCAGGTCCCGCACAGCTCGGCCCCTTCGTAGAGGGGGGAGTAGCCGGCTCCGTGCCCCATCGGCTTCGCGTCCTTCCGGGAACCATGCTTGACCTTGCCCGGGCTGACCACGTAGTTCCCGTTGGCCGGCGCCTCGCCGTCAAAACCGGTGATGGCGTGGCACATATCGCAGGAAACCCCGTCGGCCTTGGGATCGGCCTTGCCCGCAACGGGCGGCGGCACGTCCCCCGCCAGGAAAGCCTGCGGGGCGTGGCACTGGATGCACCCCGCTTCCACCGGGGCCACCCGGGGCTCGATCCGGGTATGGGGGAGCGCCAGCTGGAAATATTCCGCCTGGTCCCAGGGGAGCGCCTGCGCCTGCGCCATGGCCGATTTCCCGTACTGGAGCGCGATCTCCTTGTGGCAGGCGGCGCACCGCTCGGACGGCTCGAAGGCGTCGTAGGGGTGGTCCCCCATCTTCGCCCCTGCGCCCGGTTCCCCTGCATCCCCCCGCTGCCACCCCGCGAGCATCAGACCCGCCGCGGCCACGGCCAGCAGCAGGCCCGTCTTCCCCGCCCCATGTCTCATGGTCCATGCCTCCCCGGAACTCCGGCCGCCCCGGCGGATCCCCTCGGACCCGCCGGGGCGGCCGCAACCGCACCCACAGGCCGCTTAGTGATCCGTGAACGGATCCCAGACCTTCCAGACGTTGCCGACCAGCTCCGGCCCCGGCTTGAGCGTCTTCTTTCCCGGCTCCCAGCCCGCGGGACACACCTCGGTCCCCTTGGCCGCACGCACGTACTGGTAGGCCTGCACCTGGCGTACCGTTTCGGCGAACTTGCGTCCGACCGGCGGGGTCAGCACTTCCATCGCCTGGATGGCGCCGTCGGGGTCGATGATGAAGCGGCCCCGGTAGTTGACGCCGTCCTCGGCGTCGTACACGCCGTAGAGCGACCCGATCGCCCCCCCCGCGTCCGAAGCCATGTAGAAAGGAATGTCCTTTTTGGCCATCTTGGACAGTTCCTGGTCGTTCCAGACCTTGTGCACGAATTGGCTGTCCACGCTCATGGAGATGACTTCAACGCCCAGCTTGGCAAGATTGTCGTAGTTGGCAGCGACCGCTGACACTTCGGTCGCTCAAACGAAGGTGAAGTCTCCCGGATAGAAACAGAGGACCACCCACTTCCCCTGGAAGTCGGACAATTTTACCGTGGTGAAGCCGCCCTTGTAATAGGCCGGCGCCTCGAATTCGGGCGCTTTCGCCCCCACTTTTACCGATGACATGATGTTGTTCTCCTCTCGCTCGGGTTCTCGATAATCCTTCACGGAAGCAATAGTACACCAAGCGCCGATCCTATTGCCAATGATTGCCCCTTTCGCTGTCACCGCCCGCCCCGTTGGGCTTATAATGGGGACAACCTCGAAGGCAGCCACGGCCGTGCAAAGGAGGAGCCCATGTCCGGACAACCGCCCGCAAACTGCGAATTCGACAGCGACAAGCTTCTGGTCAAGGTGGATCTCACGATTGCGGGGGGGGTGGAGGCGATCGCGCCCGTCGTCGACAGGATCATGGCCATCGTCAGGGGGATGGGGTGCGCCGAAGGGCGGGAGTTCGAGGTGGAACTGGCCCTGTGCGAGGCGCTCTCCAACGCGATCCGGCACGGCAGCGCCCGGACCCCCGGGGGGAAGGTCCAGTGCTCGGTCGCCTGCGATCACGAGCGCGGCATGCTCATCGTCGTCCGGGACCCGGGCCCGGGCTTCGATCCCGCCTCCATCCCGAGCCCCATCACGGGGCAGAATCTCTTCTCGACCGGCGGGCGCGGCATCTTCCTCATCAACCAGCTGATGGACGAGGTCCGCTTCGAAAAGGGGGGGACCGAAATCCGGATGCGGGTCTCCCCCCCCCGCTAGTCAAAACGGAACGACCGCACCCGGTAAAACCTGTTGCCGCGGGGGCGCACCTGTGCGATGGTGGGAGCGCGGCGCCGCAGCCGGACTCCGGAGGCGCCGCCGACACGGGGACCGGCCGATGGAATGGATGACGCTTCGGGATTTCGGGATCGCGCTGCTGATCGGCGCCCTGGTGGGCGCCGAGCGCGAAAACCACAAGCGCACGGAAGACCCCGCCGGCAACAGCGGCCTGAGGACCTTCATCCTGCTCGCCATGGCCGGGGCGGTCTCGGCCTGGATCGGCGCCCGCACGGGCGCCCCGTGGCTCTTCGTCGCCACCCTGGCCGTCGCGGGCGGGGCCCAGATCGCCAGCTTCGTGATGCACGGGCGCCAGCGGCCGCAATCGATGGGCCTGACCACGGAGGCGGCGGCGCTGTGCGTCTGCCTGCTCGGCGGGATGACGACGCTGGGGTACCCCGAACTGGCCGTCGGCCTGGGCATCGTCACCACCGCCATCCTCGCCTACAAGGACCCGATGCACGGCTGGGTCAGCCGGCTGGGGCGGGACGACATCTACGCCGGGCTGAGGCTCCTCTTCGCCTCGTTCATCGTGCTCCCGCTCCTCCCCGACCGGACGGTGGACCCCTGGGACGC
>CAZWXG010000177.1:0-4583 GCA_964637825.1 uncultured Acidobacteriota bacterium | reverse complement strand
TAAACGAACATCGTGCGTCCACGTTCGTTGCGCGTCACACGGCCGACCGCGTGGCCGTCAAGAAGGGCAATGAGCTCCTTTTTCATTTTCTCTTCTCGCGGGCGGCAATGACAATTCGATCAATATCAATCGCTCCGGAGCGCATGCGCTCCTCAGGGCTCGGCGTGTCCGTGGTTACCAGAGAGATACCCAACTCCTCGATCGTACGCAGGACAAGGCCGAGCTCAGCCCTCTGTTTTCCTTTTTCGACTTCAATGAGCCATTGCCTGCTGGCTCCGATCTTATCTGCCAGAACTTTCTGTTTGAGCCCCAGTTTTAGACGCCGATCCCGGATCAAGGCCCCGATATCGACCGCCGTTCGTATGCGCATGGTTTCTCCAGCATGGGTCATCGTACGATGACAGTATGCTAAAGACAACGAGCGCCGACAATTGGAAATGTCAGCGGGCGGCGACATCCTCAGGGAGCAGGACACCCCGGCCCCCCCGAGATCGATGAGCGGCTGCAGCGCGGCTCAGGCCTTGATCGGTTTCAACCGCGCGTTGCGCTTCGATTCGCCGCTGGGATGCCCGGTCACGGGATGCTTGAAGTGGTACGGCAGGATATATCCCGTGACATAACGGAGGTCGTTTTTGTCCATCACGATATCCGGCACTGCCCCGGCGCCGGGGTCTCCCGGTTCTCGTGACAGCATGGGTCCGGCGATATCTTCCGGCAGAATCCAGCCGTCACTGATTCTGACCCCGTAGGGTATGACCCAGTTGATGGCCAGGATCTTCCAGGTGCCGTCCTCGCGGACATAGCGGATTTCATAAATGCCGTTGATGAACGACCGGCTGAATTTCGGCTTCTCCCCCTCCCTGGCCGGCATCGGCATCATGACGCCGCCAAGCGCATACCACCTTCCGCTGGCTGTGTTCCCGTCCGGGTCCACCGTGATCAGGCCTGCGGACGGTATGAGCTGATGCTGGAATCCAACCGGCGGGACCTGGCTCACATCGAAATATTTCCGTACTCCCGCTTTCCCTTTCCATTTGCCTTCGAGCCAATCCAGGAGCACATCGGGGCTATCGGAGAAGCAATCGATGATCTCCTCCTTCATCATGTGCTCCACGTAATAGTTGTAGGCATATTGCAGCCGGTTGATTGCCTGGATGTCTTCGACCCGCTGCAGCCGCTTTTCGAGCGCCTCGATCCTGGACTCGAGCGACAGGGAGTTTTTTCCTGATCCGGCACAGCCGGTGGACAAGGCTCCCGCCATGGCGGCAGCCGCCCCGCCCGCGGCAACCTTGGTTACAAAGCCCCTTCGTGTCGTGCCGCTTCCGTCTTTCCTTTTCATGAGGATGAACCCTCCTGTTTGGATTTCCAGCCAAGCACCTTATTCCGGGTTGTTCCGTTTCCGACACCAGCCGTTCCTACGGCACGGGGAGGGAAACGGCCCGCTTACCTGAGCGTTTTGGCGACGCGGAAGCCGAGGTAGCTGCGGCCGCGGGTATCCGGCGCATATGCGTAAGCCCGATTCGCGGAGCGCAGAGTCAGTTCAGTGCTCTCGAACGAATTGGAACGGAACCCGCGCACGGAGCAATCGCCATTTTCCACGGCGGAGCCATCGGCGGGCAGCCGGGCGCCGTCGGGTTCGTAGCAATCTTCCACCCACTGGTAGACATTGCCGTACATGTCGCATAAGCCGAAAGGGTTCGCCGGGAATGAACAGACGGGTGAGGTGGAATTCTCCCATCGGTCGCTCCCTTCGGCTTTTCCTCCCAGCTCCCCGCCTGCATCCTTCCCGAAATTGGCATGCTCGTGGCTTGGCTGGTCGCCCCACCCGTAAACCGTCGTTGAGCCCGCCCGCGCCGCGTATTCGAATTCCGATTCCGACAGAAGCCGATAGGTCCCCTCGCCGGTCCTGCGATTGAGCCAGCGGACGAAATCGTGGGCGTCCAGCCAGCTGACGCCGGCAACCGGATGATTGCCGCGGGGATGATCCGCATAGTTCCCGGCGGGCTTGCCGTCGCGACCCAATCGGAGCGCGGCTTCGACCGAGGCGCCGTCGCAGGCGCGGGCGCGGACACACTCCTCCCACTGGTCCCAGGTAACGGGTGCTTTGCTTACGGCAAACGAATATCCGATCCTGACGGCATGTTGTCCTTCGTCCGCTTCCCGCCCCTTCTCCGTCGCAGGCGAACCCATGACAAACGCGCCTGGCGGAACGATCACCATCTCGGGACAGGTCGGGCAGTCCCTGAAGATGCCGCCTGCAGGATGAGGGTCTGCCGGTACTCCCGCGAGCGCGAGCGCGGCCATGGCGATCAGCGAAAATCCGGGGAGCGCCCGGCCGGAACGGATGCAGGACAGTTTTGACATTCTTCGGTTACCCGCCGTTTGTCGATGCATGGCAACAGGTGATGGCATTGGATGCCGGTGCGTCAAAAACCGATATGGATCGCCCCGATCTTCGGCTAAAATGCCGCCATAGTCAACAGGATGGATGTGAATCCCGCGGATCGCGATGAGGATGAAGCCCATGAGAGTTTTCCTGATGATCGGTTTGGCGTCGATGTGGAGCCTCGCCGTCTTCGCCGGGGAGCGTCCCCTGAAAAGCCCGGATGGAAAAATCGAGGTCGGTTTCAGGATCGCCGCCGGCGGCACCCCGGTCTATGACATCAGGCTCAACGGGCGGCAGGCTGTCCGGGAATCGCGCCTCGGCATCGTGCGCCGGGACGCCGATTTCACGCGGAATCTGGCCCTGGATCGCGATGCGCGGCAGGAGCGGATCGATAACGAGCCGATCCGGGAAGAATACGAGATCCTGACCGCCAAGCGGCGCCACAATACCTATGTCGCAAACAAAACGGTCCACCATCTGAAACTGCCCGACGGCAAACGCATGGACATCCTCTTCCAGGTCTCCAACGACGGCGTGGCGTTCCGCTATCATTTTCCCGGAACATCCGGGGAGGTAAAGCAGATCGTCAAGGAGGCGACCTCCTTTGCCATGCCCGAGGGAACGACCGCGTTTCTTCAGCCGATGCAGGAGAGCGGGTCCGGCTGGGAGAAATCCAATCCCGCGTACGAGGAGTTCTACCTCGGGGAGATCCCGGTCGGCACGCAGTCGACCCTGAAGGCCGGCTGGGTCTTCCCGGCCCTGTTTCACGAGGGGGACACCTGGCTGCTGATCAGCGAAACGGCCCTGGGCCGGGGCTATTGCGGGAGCAAACTGGCGCACGAATCGCCCGGCGGGGAATATTTCATCGAGCTGGCCGACAAGCGCGAGGTCAAGGGGGGCGGCGCGTCAGCGCCGCAATCCACATTGCCCTGGACCACCCCATGGCGCGTCATCGTCCTGGGTTCGCTCGAGACCATCGCCGAATCGACCCTGGGGACCGACCTGGCCGACAAGGCCCGGTCGCCCCTGACGGGCATTCTCCCCGGGCGGGCGTCGTGGAGCTGGCCGCTGCTGGGGGACAGCCGGACGACCTACGACGTCCAGAAACAGTTCATCGACTACGCCGCCGACATGGGCTGGGAATATTGCCTGATCGACGCCCTGTGGGACAGGCAGATCGGCTATGACGGAATCAGGGAGCTCTGCGACTATGCCGCGACCAGAAATGTCGGCGTGCTGGTCTGGTACAACTCCGCCGGCGACTGGAACACCACTCCCCAGTCTCCGCGCAACAGGATGCTCACCCGCGAAAGCCGCGTCGCCGAGTTCGACAGACTCAAAGCCATGGGGGTCAAAGGGCTGAAAATCGACTTTTTCGGCGGCGACGGCCAGTCCGTGATCGACTACTACCTGGACATCCTCGAGGACGCCGCCCCCTACGGCTTCCTGATGAACTTTCACGGCGCCACCCTCCCGCGCGGCTGGCAGCGGACCTACCCCCACCTCATGACCATGGAGGCCGTCAAGGGCTTCGAATACGTCACCTTCGGACAGGAAAACGCCGACCACGAGCCCGCCCACGCCGCCATGCTCCCCTTCACCCGCAATGTCTTCGACCCGATGGACTTCACCCCCGTCTGCCTCGACCGCGTCAGCGACCGCATCCGGCGGAAAACCACCTCCGCGTTTGAACTGGCGCTGTCGGTGCTCTTCACCTCCGGCATCCAGCACTACCCCGAGATTCCCGCCGGCATGGCCAAAATGCCCGATTATGTGCGGGATTTCATGAAGAAGGTCCCGTCCATCTGGGACGACAGCAGGTTCCTGGCGGGCTATCCCGGCAAATATTTCGTGATGGCGCGGCAAAAGGCGGGCAGGTGGTTCGTAGCCGGCATCAACGGGGAAAACACCGAGCGCGCCCTCACGCTCGACCTCGCGGAGCTGAAGGCGGCCAAAGGAACGCTCATCACCGACGGCGACGACGAACTCTTCCGGAAACAGGATGTCGAGCTCCAACCGGGAGAGAAGTTTGAATGGATCCTCAAACCCAACGGCGGCTTCGTCCTCACCCTGCCATAGCCGCCGGTGCGTCCATGACGAGGGCGCCTGCCCGGAAAACGGGGAACGTGTGGGACGTCCCGGTTTTCAGGCCGGGACGATGGCCTGGGCCGGGCACCACCACTCTTCCGAGACGCAG
>CAZWXG010000176.1:0-4651 GCA_964637825.1 uncultured Acidobacteriota bacterium | reverse complement strand
ATGACCCGAAGAAGGTTCTGCGAAAACGTCACCCGCACGGCTTTCGGCTGCGCCTGTTTTTCATCGGCGCTTTCCGCCGGTCCCGCGGGAGCCGCGAAGCCCGGGGGGACCGGTGCCGGCAAGGTGCACCTGGCCGCCGCCTGCGGCACCTGGTGCGGAGCCTGCCCCGCCTACCTCGCCAAGCACGGCGAAGAGGGGGAGGCGAAGCCCCGGCAGAGACCCTCCGCGCCGGCGCAGAAGGGGGTCCCGGACCCGAGGTGGATGGAGGGGCTTCTGTGCGACGGCTGCCTGAGCGGCGGCACCCTTGCCGGCCATTGCCAGAACTGCGCGATCAGGCTGTGCGCCAAGAGCAAGCAGGCGGATGCCCGTTGCACCGAATGCGGGGAGCTGCCCTGCCACCGCGTTACGAGCCTGATCCGCATGGGCGACTACCTGCACCGCAAGGAATACCTGCCCAACCTCGAGAAGATCCGTGAGATGGGCGCAGGGGATTGGGCCAGGATGGAAGACGCCCGCTGGCGCTGTCCCGGCTGCGGCCGGCCCCTGAGCTGGTATGACGCCCAGTGCGCCGGATGCGGGGGGCCGCGGCCCGGGACCGTGTTCGCGCTGCCGGCGGGACCCCAACCTTCCTGAAAGGCCGGGACCGCGATATTTTCTTTCCACCGGAGTGGAAAACCACCAATAACCCTGTGAGAGGTGAAACCCGATGAAACGCTCCTTCCTTGTTCTCTGTCTCCTGTTGGCCATGCCGATGACTGCCGTTTTGGCCCAGGCGCAGTCCGCGTCCGGCGCGAAAGCCGGACCGTCCATCAAAGGGGTATGGACGATCGCGGAAATGGATTTCGGCGGGGACAAAAAGGAAACCACGGTCCCCAAGGCGTTCATGCTCTACATCATGGACAAGCACTACAGCTCGATCCGCGACCTCTCGCAGCAGGAGGGCTCCACTTCCAGCGGCGGCGCCTACGGGACAAGCCGGAGCTTCATGGCCGACGCCGGCACCTACGAATACGACGGGTCCACCCTGGTCGTCCATCACGTGGTGTCGATGATGGGCGGGGGCGGGGCGTCGATGACGTTCAAGGTCCAGATGGAAGGGAACGACACCCTCATTCTCATGCCGCAATACGACAAGCTGGTGATGCCGGGAGCAGGCGCGGCGCCGGCCGCCAAGGGGCCGGGAATGAGCGCGGCGCCGGCCGCCAAGGGGCCGATGTCCGGGGGCGGCATGGCCGTCCGCTACAAATTCAAGAGACTGGAATAGGCCCATGTCTCACCGGCCTCGAGGTCGGGGGGATTGCGTGTATCCCCTGTCGATGGTTACCGCGTCGCTTGGCCTGGTACTCCTTGCGGCTGTCCCCCTGAAGGCCCAGTCGTCGGTTGTCGCTCCGGGGGCGGAAGTGACCCTTCTCGCGGACGGGTTCGGCTTTACGGAAGGGCCCGCCTGCGACCTGGATGGAAACGCCTATTTCACCGACCAGCCGAACGACCGCATCCATGTCTGGAGCGCCGACGGAAAGCTCTCCCTGTTCAAGGAAGGGGCCGGGCGCTCCAACGGTTTGAGTTTCGACGGCGACGGAAATCTCTGGGCCTGCGCGGACGGGAACAACGAGCTGTGGCGCATCTCCCCCGCGGGGGAAGTGAAGGTCGTCGTCAGGGACTACGAGGAGAGGCGGCTGAACGGGCCGAACGACCTCTGGGTCCGTCCCTCCGGCGGACTCTACTTCACCGACCCCTTCTACCCGCGAGATTACTGGACCCACCTGGAAAAACCGCAGGAGATCCAGGGGGTCTACTACCTGGGGCCCGGGGGGAAGCTACCCAGGCGGGTGGCCGACGACCTGGCCCAGCCGAACGGCATCATCGGCACCCCGGACGGAAAATACCTCTACGTCGCCGATATCGGCGCCCGCAAAACCTACCGCTACGCCATCGAGCCCGACGGGACCCTTTCCGGGAAAAAGCTCTTCTGCGAGATGGGCTCGGACGGGATGACGATCGACAGCGAAGGGAACCTCTATCTCACCGGGATGGGGGTGACGGTGTTCAGCCCGGAAGGGGAAAGGATCCAGCACATTCCCGTACCGTCCTCCTGGACCTCCAACGTCTGCTTCTGCGGGAAAGACGGGCAAACCCTCGTCATCACCGCCTCCGACAAGCTTTTCGGCCTGCATATGCGGGTGAAGGGTGCGGGAAGCCAGTAGCGGAGCCCGTCGCGTCGTTCAAATAATATCCAGTTGCTAACGTTTATAACGTTAGGTATATTAACGTTATGAACGTTAAGACGATCAATTCCCTTTTGGCGGAAGGCAACTGCGATCGCGAAGATATGTGGCCTCGGATCGTTGAAATGGAATCCAAAGCGCATCAGTTTCGTTTTGAATTCGGGCTGAACGAACTTCCGGCCGAACCGGGGCTTATCATCATCCGTGGGCCACGCCAATACGGCAAGAGCACGTGGCTCGACATGAACCTGCGACAGTCGGCGGAGGAGTTCGGCAAGGGTTCTGCCTATTATTTGAACGGCGACGAAATCGCATCCGCGGATCGACTGGATTTGGAACTGAGTGATCTCTATGCTTCCTATTCCAGGGACGCCGGTATCAAGCGACTGTTCATTGATGAAATCACGGCCGTACCGGGCTGGGAGACAGCCGTAAAGCGTGTGATTGATCGGGGGCTTTTCAGGGATGTTCTCATGATCACGACCGGTTCCAAAGCCTCGGATCTTCGGCACGGTTCCGAGAGGCTTCCCGGCAGGAAAGGAAAATTGTCAAAGAGTGAATATGTATTCCTGCCAATCTCCTATAGGGAATTCAGATTGAATGCCGGGGAAATTCATGGAGACAAATCCTGGATCGCATATCTGCTGACCGGAGGTTCCCCGGTTGCCTGCAATGATATTTGCCAATTTGAGCGCCTGCCTGAATATTTTATCCAGATCGTGCGCGACTGGGTTTTGGGAGAAGTCGTGTCGTCCGGACGAAACCGGCTGTCCTTAACCCAGCTGTTGCATGTCATTATGGACAATGGCGGCAACGCCGTGGGATTCGCGAAGCTCGCCCGGGATGGGGGGCTCGCCAATAATACGGTAGCCAGTGGTTACATGGAACAGCTCTCCGATCTTTTATCGGTGATGCCCGCGTGGCCGATTGATTCCAATAAGAGAACCCTGCTCATGCGAAAGGCCTGCAAGTTTCATTTCATCAACCTGGCTGTAGCCATTGCGTTTCACCCATCTTCGCTCCGGTATGTTCACGAATTCGAAGACCTTGCACCGGACCTGCAGGGAGTCTTTATGGAATGGCTGGTGGCGCAGGAAATATGGCGACGAAGCGTTCTTGCCGGGCGGTCCAATCCGGAAGCCATGGGTTTCTGGGCTTCCAAAGAGCACGAGATAGATTTTGTTACTCCTGACAAGGAATTCATTGAAGTAAAAAGGGGGAAGGCTGGTCCGATGGACTTCAGCTGGTTTTCCAGGACCTTCCCGCGCGACCACCTGACCGTCATCTGCAGATCGCCGTTCACGTCCAGGCAGGTCACCGGAGTCACCATGGAGGATTTTTTGCTCTCCGCACCCACTTCTCTTCCGTATGGCGAATGATGAACATGGAGTGAATCGGGGCGATGCCCCCGAGCCGGGGCGCGATGCCGAGGCAGTGACGACGGTCTTAATCATTGAAGATCATTTTTAAAAATGATATTTCATTATTAAAGTGGAGGATCAATGATGCCCAAACCGGCCGAAATGGTCAACTTTTCCACTACACTGACAAAACCTACCAAAGAGCTGCTCGAGCGTTTCTGCAAAAAGAGGGGACTGCGGATCAATCATCTCGTCGAACGCGCGATTGCCGAGCTGTTGGAAGATGAGATGGACAAGGAAATCATCGAAGAACGCGAACTGGAAGAAACCGTTGCATGGAAAAGACGTGCCTAAACCGCATTATCAAGTCGTTTTCCAGAAATCGGCGTACAGGGAATACCAATCCCTGCCCGTATCGATACGATCCAGGGTCGATACAGCGCTGGAGATTTTGAGCATCGATCCACTCTCGGAAGTGCTCAGATTCAAAAAGATCAGGGGCAAGGAAAACCACTATCGGATCCGGGTTGGTGATTACCGGATTATCTATTCTCCTCAAACAGCCACCCTCATCGTCCGCGTCATCAGAATGGGTCACCGCCTGGACGTATATCGTTACTTTTAAACATCTGCCATATGCAAGGCAGCCTTCAATATGGAACCGAAGGGCGTTCTTGTTACAGCCTGCCACATCCATGGGCGACATTCTACTGTCCGCCGGGAGCAGAAATAATCGGTTGTAGCCTGAGATGGGCGCGAGGGCATCGTTGCCAATGACATAGTAAAGGCTGTTATCCATAAAGCCGGGATTCTGTGTTATATTCCAGGCAGCCTTTAATATGGAGCCAAGGGGCGTTCTTGTTACATCTTGGCGAACCTATGGACGGCAAGGCAGCCAGACTGCGGGCACAGCCATTGGATGTCCGGGAGTCACAATGACCCTAAACAATGATAGAACAGGAAGATACGTTCAACAGCCCACCGGCTATCGGGCGTTCATTCCCAACCCGCTTCCCCCGGATCCCGCCGTGGCGATCGGCGCTGAAATGCAGGTGCTGCTGTCAG
>CAZWXG010000175.1:0-4719 GCA_964637825.1 uncultured Acidobacteriota bacterium | reverse complement strand
CCCGGCCCTTTCCCTTTATGTGTTAAGTTTTAAATGGCTTTACACCCATAGTCTTATCGGCAGTGAGCGGCGCTCCCGTTACGCCGGATGCGGGGGGCCGAGGCGGACCCTGAACCTGAAACGAGGAGACACGACAATGGCTGGAAAAAAGACCACGGGAACGAACAAGGGATGGGCGGTCCTGGCCCTGGTGGCGGCCGTGCTGCTGCTGGTTGCGGCGGCGAGCGCCAAGGACGGAGGGGTGACGGCGGCCACCCTGCTCGACCGGATCCTGATCGAGGACCTGGTTACGGGATACTACGTCGACCTGACCTCGGGGAGCGGCCACGACCTGTCGGAATACTTCACCGAGGACGCCGTCCTGGACGTCAACGGCACGGTCTCGGAAGGGCGCGCGGCGATCGAGAAGATGTACTCCGGCCTGGACGCGGGGGAGGCCAACCTGGGGGGGAAGATGCACATGCTGCTCAGCAATCCCGTCATCCGCGTCGAGGGCAGCACCGCCAAGGCGTGGTTTATCTGGACCGGCGTCATGAACGACAACATCCGCATGTCCCCGCGGCTGCTCGAGCAGGGGCGGGAGTACGACGAGCTGGTGAAGATCGACGGCCGCTGGTACATCAAAAAGCGCTACGTCACCGCCGACAGCGGTCTCCCGGCGCTCTGGGACAAGACCTACAAGCCCCGGGATTTCCGGTAGACCGCGCCCCGGGGCGCCGGCTGCGGGACGCCCTACAGGCTGTGTTCGCTCCGGTTGATGACGTCGTCCTGGATGTCGGGGGACAGCTGGGTGAAATAGGCGCTGAACCCCCCGATCCTGACGATCAGGTCCGGGTATTTTTCGGGATGCGCCTTGGCGTCCCGGAGCGCGTCCGTGTCCACCATGTTGTACTGGATGTGCGTCCCCCCCTCCGCCATGAAGGCGTTGGTATAAGCCGCCAGCTTCCCCACGCTCTCCCGGCTGCGCAGCATCGAGGCGGTGAACTTCTGGTTCAGCACCGAAGCGTGGGACTCCCGGAACCCGGCCGTGAGCGCGGAGCGGAGCACGGCCGTCGGCCCCTTCCGGTCGGCCCCCCGCATCGGCGAAATGGAACCGTCGTTGAGCGGTTCGAACGCCTTGCGGCCGTTGGGGAGCGCACCCACCCCGCGCCCGCCGAAGTAGTGCCACGCCAGCCCTTCCCGCGCGACCATGTAGGGGCGGAAGGGGGAGTTGTCGTAGGCGCGGATGATGCGGTAGGAGTCCCCGCTCAGGCGCCGGGCCAGCAGGTCCACTTCCTCGATGTCGTTGCCGAACTTGGGCGCGGCCAGGCAGAGGCGCCGGATCTCCCCCCCCCGCTCCCCCTCGAAGTTGCCGTCGAGGGCCTCGAGCAGTTCCGCCATGGTGAGGGTGCGGCTGTCGAACACCAGCGTCTTCACCGCCATCAGGGAATCGGCCACGTCGATGATGGCGCGGTCGCTGATCCCGTACATGCTCGTGGCGGGGTCGGGGATGAGCAGGTCCTGCCCCAGGTCCATGCAGCTCTGCACCCCCACGGCCGAGAGAAACGGCATCCGCACGTGCTTCGCCTGCTCCTTCCGGGCGATGGAGGCGAGCCAGAGGATCCGGTGCGTGATGAACTCGTGCTGCCGGAGCAGGGCGCCGTACAGCTCCTCGAAGCTCCCGAAATCGCGCGGGTCCCCGGTCTCGACCCCGGTGCGGCGGCCGTTGCAGTCGACGCCGTTGTGCAGCACGAGGTGGAGCATGGCGGCCAGGTTGCAGGCGGCCACCCCCTCGGCCCCGTAGTGCTCGGCCCGCGAGGGCAGGCAGGGATAGACGCAGCCCAAGCCGCACCATTCCACCGCCTCCTCCAGCGGGATCCCGTCCTCGACAAAGCGCGCGATGACCATCTCGTCGTTTTCGAACAGGGGGATGCCCCCCTTGGTGGCCATGTTCGTCCGGATGGCCTTGTCCATCATCCAGTCGGGGGTGCTGCGGTTCCAGCGCAGCCCCAGCGTCGGTGAGGACAGCCCGAGCAGCCCGACGACGTGGAGCAACAGGTAGCTCAGTTCGTTCGAACAGTCGCGCCCCGCGGCGTCCACCCCGCCGACCATGGCGTTGTTGATCCCGAAATTGATCTGGTGCGACTCCATGGAGCTTTCGGAGGAGACGAAGGTCTGCGTCCCCCAGCGCCCGATGAGTTCGGCGAGCAGGTCGGACGCCTTCTCGAGCGACGTGGCCCCGCTTTTGACGTCCCGGATGAAGTAGGGGTACAGGTACTGGTCGGCGCGCCCCCACTGGGGGTTGTTGTGCATCGGGTGCTCGTAGTTCTTGCAGACGCCGACGAGGGCCATCGACTGCAGGGCCTCGTGGAACGTCCGCGCCGGGTGCTCGGGCACCCGCTCGCACGCTTCGGCCATCCGGAGCAGTTCCTCCCGGCGCCCCGGGCGCGTTTCGGCCGCGGCCATCTCCCTGGCCAGGGCGGCGTACCGGTGCGCGTGCCGGATCGCCCCCTCGCAGACGATGACGGCCGCCTGCCAGAAGTAGAGCCGGTCGACGTCGCTCTCCCGCTTTTCGATGAAGGCGTCGATGTGCGCCCGGGCTTCGCGCATGATGCCCCCGAGCCCCTCGCGGAGGATCTTCTCCCACATCAGCACCGAGGTGGTCTGCCCGAAGATCCCGGTGTCCAGGGTCGGATCCTTCAGCTTGGCGGCCTCGACGTCCCGGATCCACTCCCCGACCACCGCTTCCCACGCCTTGTACGTCATCTCGGGCGCCGTGCGCCCCCGGAACTCCCTGGCGCTCGCGCGCAGGATTTCGACGCTCTCCCGGTCCAGGCCGACATTGGCGTCCATCGTGATCCGCAGTTCCTCGCCGTCCTTCCAGATCCCCGGGATGTAGTCGCCGCAGACGTCGATGGAGGTGGCGCATCCGATGACGGCGGGGGTCAGCCGGCCCGCGAGCAGGTCATAGTCCTGGATGCGGATCTCGACATTCTCCACGATTTTCCGGAAAAGGAGGGCGCGCCGCAGCTCCAGGTCCATCCCGACGGTCTCCCGCCAGGACTCGACGGTCCATTGTTCCCGGTCGGCGAAGAGCTTCCAGCCGGCCTCCTTCATGGCCCGTTTCCATGCGCTCACGCTGTCCCCGAGCGGGAGGGCGTCGATCCGGTCCAGCAGTTGCCTGTCGATTTCCACCATGTCAGTCTCCGATCGCGTTTACCTCGAAACCGTGCAGCGGATGCCGCGGTCCAGGTAGGCCCTTTGCACCTGCTCGGCCCGCGCGTTCCCGTCGGGGCCGAGCTCGTCCATCAGGTATTTTACACCAAGCGCCCGGTATTTGCTCTGGCCCATCCGGTGGTAAGGCATCAGCTCCAGGCGGGGGTCCTCGAGCCCCAGGCCGGACAGGAAGGCCGCGGTGGCCTCGATGTCTTCCGGGGAATCGTTCAGGCCGGGGATCACCGGCTGGCGGAAAACCACGTCGGCCCCTCCGGCGACGAGCAGGCGGGCGTTTTCCAGGATCGGTCCGTTTTCCCTGCCGGTATGGGCGCGGTGGCGGGCCGGGTCGATCAGTTTCAGGTCGAAGAGGAAATGGTCGGTGACGGAAAGGACTTCCCCGAGCGCCGCGCGGCTCGCGTAGCCGCAGGTCTCGATGCAGGTGTCGATCCCCCCTTCCCGGCAGAGTTCGAACAGCTCCCGGACGAAACCCGCCTGCAGCAGAGGCTCCCCGCCCGAGGCGGTGACCCCCCCGCCCGAACTCCGGTAAAAGATCCGGTCGCGCCGGACCTCGTCCCAGACCTCCGCCACCGTCATCCGCCCGCCGTAGCGGACCAGGGCGCCGCCCGGGCAGACCTCCACGCAGGCCCCGCAGCCGGTGCAGCGGGCATAGTCGACGCGGTGGACCCCTTCCCCGGTGCGGATGGCGCCGTCCGGGCAGGCGGCGGCGCATTTGCCGCAGCGGGCGCAGAGTGTTTCGAGAAACCCGATCTGGGGCTCGGCCGAGAGGGACTCGGGGTTGGCGCACCATCGGCAGGAGAGCGGGCACCCCTTGAAAAAAACGACCGTGCGGATCCCCGGCCCGTCATGGAGGGAGAAACCCTGGATATTGGCGATGACGGCCGTCCGGGCCGGAGTGTTGTCGCCGGTCATGTCCATACGCGCGCCGCGGGCCTTTCCATCGCGGCCGGCTAGGTGGGCGGCTCGCTTTCGAACTTGTCCTGCCGCAGCATGGCGATCTGGAACACCGGCCGGTCGATCTTCCGGAAACAGAGCCCCCCGTGCTCCACCCCCGCGGGGACGTGCACGAAACAGGTCCGGGTGATCGTCGTCTTGACCCCGTCGATGATGAGATCGATTTCGGCGCCGAGTTCGGAGGGGTTCGCCATGTCGCTCCCCACGAAGCCCAGGATTTCGTCGTGATCGTGACGGTGCACCGGGTGGACCGTGGGCACCGACCCGGTCACCCATACCGCCTCGACGTAAAACGACCCCGGAACGACCCGGTCGTCCATGTAGATGACCCGGTGGATCGGGTCGGGCGCGTCGGCCGGCTTGCCCGCGGAACCTTCCCCCTCAAAACCGTGGACGCCCGGCGGCAGCTTCACGTTGGTGGAAAAAACGGCTTTCGGCCTGGCTTCGCCTTCTGACATGCAGGACTCCTTTGAATGGGCGCGGCGCGTTCGGCGCCGGCGCGCGTCGACAATTCATTAGATCCCATGTGCCGGCCCCTTGTCAATCGGATCG
>CAZWXG010000174.1:0-4786 GCA_964637825.1 uncultured Acidobacteriota bacterium | reverse complement strand
TGCGCCGCTCGTGGGGCTGACGAAGCATTCGCTGTATGCCTGGAAGCGACGTTTTCAGGATGAAGGACCGGCGGGGCTCGCGGACAAGCCACGCGGCTCGCGGCGCGGTAGCCGGGTGCCGGAGGTGACGCGGCGCTCGATCCTGATGCTGAAAGAAGACAATCCCGACTGGGGCTGCCAGCGGATCACGGATGTATTGGCACGCGGACCGGGATTGGGCGTAAGCGCCGGGTCGGTGGCGCGGGTGCTCCACGATGCCGGGTATGAACTGGAGGAACGGCAGCCGCGCATTCATCCGGACCGGATCCGGCGCTTTGAGCGGAGCAGGGCCAACGAGTTGTGGCAGACCGACCTGTTCACCTTCGTGCTCAAGCGGCAGAACCGGCGGGTGCACCTGGTGGGGTTCATGGACGACTACAGCCGCTTCATGGTGGGTTATGGGCTGCATGCGACGGCCTCGGCGGCGCTGGTGATCGAGGTGCTGCGGGCGGCGATCGCAAATTATCAGGCGCCGGTGGAGCTGTTGACGGATAATGGGACTCAATACGTGACCTGGCGGGGAAAGAGCGCGTTTGCCCGGGAGTGCGAAGCGCGCGGAATACGGCAGATCGTGGCGACGCCGCGACGGCCGCAGACGCTGGGAAAGATCGAACGGTTCTGGGGGACGCTGTGGCGCGAATGCGTGGGCACGGCGGTGTTTCTGGACCTCGAGGATGCGCGGCGGCGCATCGGGCACTTCATCGATCACTACAACTTTCAGCGGCCGCATCAGGGGATCGATGGCCTGGTCCCGGCGGACCGGTTCTTTCAGGCGGCACCGGAAGTATTGAAGGTGCTGAAAGAGAGGGTGGCGGCCAACGCGCTGGCGCTGGCCCGGAACGGGATTCCCATGGATCCGTTCTACCTGACCGGACAGGTGGCAGGACGGAGCTTCAGCGTGCATGCGGAAGGCGAGCGGGTGATTTTGACGCGGGAGGAAGGAGAGCGTCGTGAAATCGAACTGGTGGGACCGCGGGAGAGAACGGCGGAGCCTGCAGGCATGCCCGCCCCGGTATGCCCGCAGGGAGTGATGCCGGGCGGGGACGGGAACGAGGAACCGCAGGCCCCGGGAGAGTCGGTGCTGGATGAGCTGATGGGAGGTCGCCATGAATGAAACTCGGAAAAAGAAAGGCGTGGGTCCGCGGTTGGACGGGGGAAGCGCCCTTGCCCGGCGATGGGCGGCGGCGATTCTCGAGGTGCTTGCGGGGGAATGGACCCCGGGGGATGGAGCGGCGGCGCTCGGAGTCACGTTGCCGCGTTATTACGCGCTGGAGACGCGGGCCATGAACGGGCTGGTGGCGGCCTGTGAACCGCGGACCGGAAGGCGCGGGGTCCGGGCCGAGAAGGAAGTGCTGGAACTGAAAAAGCAGGTCACGCGCCTGGAGCGGGAGTGCGCGCGCAAGCAGGCGTTGCTGCGTGCCTCGCAGCGCACGGCCGGTATCCAGGTACCGGTGGCGAAAGCCAGAAAGAAAAGAAAACGGCGGCCCGTGGTCCGGGCGCTGAAGATGGCGGAGGCGCTGCGCAAAACGGAAGCGGCGGAGCCCCAGGAGAGTACGGCTGTAAACCAGTCATAGTCATGGAGGAAGGGCCATGAGAGGAAGACCTCCGTCGGGAATCGATCTTGTCGGCGAAGTGGAAGGATCGGGACAGGCACGCCGGCGCTTGAAGGTCATGCTGGAAACGCTTTCGGGGTCGAAGAAGATCTCCGAGGCCTGCGAAGAGCTGGGGATAGGGGAGGCCCAGTTTCATAAACTGCGGCACCGGATGATGGCGGGTGCGGTGGCGAGCCTGGAACCATCGCCCGCGGGCAGGCCTCCGGCCGATAGAGGCGAGAGAGATGAGCGGCTTGCGGAGGTGCAGGAAGAAAACCGGCAGCTTCGGATCGAGCTCCGAGCGTCTCAGATCCGGGAGGAGATAGCGTTGCTGATGCCGCACTTGGTAAAGGTCCCGGATGCCCCTAAAAAAAAACGGGACAAGCAAGAGCCATCGGGCGGCGGGAGCGGCGGCACGCGAGAGTGATCGGGAGGATCTGCGAGGTGAAAACCGAGGAGCATGAGGACCGGATCGTCCGTGGTCTTGCCGCCCAACAATCCCGGCGGATGCTGGAGAAGAGCGTGCGCTGCGAAACCGTCGCTTTCGTCCGCTGGATGCATCTGCACGGGGTGGCCCGCCCTCGGGCAGCACACTATGTAGGACTTTCGGTCAGTACGGTGGGCAACTGGGAGGAGAACTGGAAAGCGGTCCACTTGGAAAGCGAAGCCCGCGGGCGGCCGGTGCAAACGGCCGATCGGGAAACGCGCGAGACCATCGACGCCATTTTCGATCTGATGGGTCCTGGAGTCGGGCTGGCGGTGTTGCAGGAGTTTTTCCCGGAAGTGGCGCGGCGGGAACTGGAGTATATGAAACACTTGTACCGCCACAGCCATTGGAAAAGGAGCCGGGCGTTGATCCATGCGCTGCGCTGGAAGCGTGTGGGTGCCGTGTGGGCGATGGATTATGCCGAACCTCCAGTTCCGGTGGATGGCATCTATCCCTGGATCCTGGTGGTGCGCGATCTCACCAGCGGCAAGCAGTTGTTGGCGCTGCCCGTTGAAAGGGCCGACGCTCCCACAACCATGCTGGCCCTCAGGGCCCTGTTCAGGCAATACGGCGTTCCGCTGGTGATCAAATCGGATAACGGCAGCGCTTTTATCGCCGAGGAGATGGAGGCTTTTTTGGAGCAACAAGAAGCCTATCATTTGCTATCGCCGCCGCGCATCCCATCATATAATGGAGCGTGCGAGGCCGGCATCGGCTCCCTGAAGACCCGGGCGCATCATGAGTCCGCCCGGCACGACCGGCCAGGTGAATGGACATGTGATGACGTGGAGGCGGCGCGCCTCAGGTCCAATGAGACCACCCGGCCCGGCGGCTTTCATGCACCTACACCAAATGAGCGCTGGAACCTTCGTCTTCTGATTTCGGCTGACGAAAGACAGCAGTTCCGAAAACGAGTGGAGGCTTTTCGCGAGGAGGTTCGGGTTGAACGTGGCTATGCGATCGGTTCCGATCTCGGCCGATCGATTCGGGCATCCATGAACCGCCGCGCCATATCACGGGCTCTTGTGGCCCAGGGAATCCTGGAGTTCAGGTGGAGGCAAATTACTCTACCGATTTTGCGTCAAAAATCGGCAACAATTTCGTAGAGGGCACACCCGATGCCAACTATGACAGCAGAGCTCCGCAGAAGTTTACCGGCAAAGAACGGGATGCCGAGACGGGACTGGACTTCTTCCTTGCAAGATACTACTCAGGGGCACAAGGCAGGTTCCTGAGTCCCGATGAGTTTAAGGGCGGTCCGGATGATGCGCTTACAGGTGCCGAATTAGCTCCGCCCGGCCCTCTCCCATATGCTGACATAAATAACCCACAAACACTGAACAAATACGCGTATGTAATTAACAACCCGCTGCGATATACGGACCCTGACGGACATTTTCTAGAAACAGCATGGGATGCTGTAAGTCTAGGAATCGGAGTGGCGTCGTTTGTTAGTAATGTTAAGCAAGCGAATTTTGGTGCTGCAATTCTTGATGGAGTAGGCGTTGTTCTTGATGGCGCTGCTGTAATAGCCCCTGGCGTGCCTGGAGGAGTAGGCGCTGGGATCAAGGCATTACGCGGTGGAGATAAAGTTGTAGATGGCATAAAAGCGATAAATGGGGTAGATGACGTAACTGATACCGTAAAAGCAACGAAAAAGGCGTTCATCACAACCCCTGAAGGTGCAACTCTACCGCCAAATCAGGATTTCAATCTAGTTTCCACAAGCGCTGGGAAAAAGGGCGACTTTTTGCAGATTCACGGAACGCATGCAGATAAAGGCGCTAAACCACATACGCATACTCCTGAAGTCCATACTAACCCACAAGGGGAGGTCCCCCGGCTCTGCCGGGGAGGCAGCAAAAGTTTGACAGATACTGGAGTCCATCGGAAACTCCCCATCGTGAGCCGCCAAGCACACGAAAGGGAATTTCACGATGGACGATGCAGAAAGCCTAAGTCATGCAAGATGGGAGTGCAAGTACCATGTAGTGTTCATACCCAAGTACCGAAGGAAGGCGCTGTATGTTGAGTTGCGGCGACATTTGGGCGAGGTGTTCCGTAGTTTGGCCGAGCGGAAGGAGAGTCGAATCGAGGAAGGGCATCTCTTGCCAGACCATGTCCATATGCTGATATCGATTCCGCCCAAATACGCTGTTTCGCAAGTGATTGGTTTTATAAAGGGAAAGAGCGCAATTCATCTGGCGCGGGTATACGGGGAACGAAAGAGAAATTTCACAGGTCAGCATTTTTGGGCACGCGGATACTTCGTTTCCACAGTAGGCCGTGATGAAAATTTGGTTCGAGAGTACATAAAGAAGCAAGAGGAAGAAGATCGGCGTTTGGATCAAATGAAGCTTTGGCAGTAGCCACCGTCAGGTGGCTCAAAACAGGGGGGCCGCGTTAGCGACCCCCGATAGCCGCTTCGAGCGGCTCACAAATTAAAGCCCCCGGCTCTGCCGGGGTGATAATTACTTTCGCAACCACCAAAATCCAAAAGGGTGTTAAGATGAGCCCCATTAGAAAGTTGAACCAGGATCGCGCGGCTACCAATTACGATTTATCCAGACCGGCCACGCGGTGCCAATGGTTTTATACAGAACCGTCTAAATACTAGATGGCGCGGACGCTACGCGCCGCGCCATCGGAGCGGCGGATATCATCCGCA
>CAZWXG010000173.1:0-4803 GCA_964637825.1 uncultured Acidobacteriota bacterium | reverse complement strand
ACCCCCGTGACCGTCCGGACCACCTCTGCCATCGACACCGACCGTAACCGGGTCGGGGATGCCTTCGAGGCCATCCTGGAGGATCCGCTGGTTTTCGGAGACCGGACCGTGGCCCCCCGCGGCTCGCTGGTGAAGGGGCGCATCGCCTTCGCCCGGGAATCGGGCAAGCTGACCGGGCGGTCGGAACTGGTCCTGGAACTGACCGACCTGGTCGTCGATGGCCGGTCCCACATCCTGGATACCTCCGACTACACCGAAGTCGGCGCTTCCCGGGGTAACCGCACCGCGGCGACCGTCGGCGGAACCGCCGCGCTCGGCGCCGTCATCGGCGCCATCGCCGGGGGGGGCAGGGGGGCGGCCATCGGCGCCGCTTCGGGTGCCGCGGTCGGCACCGGGGTCCAGGTCATCACCAAGGGGGAAACCCTCAAGATCCCGGCGGAGACCATCCTGGAGTTCCGGTTGCGCTCCCCGCTCACGTTTCCCCGCTGAAAGGCGGATTCCGCTCCTGCAGGACCGGGGGTCCGGCCGGAGCGTTTCGAGGCTTCGTTGATCAACCATATCCTGAAAGCGCGGCAGACCTTTGGGGAGATGGCGGCCCTCGACGACGCCGCCCTGCCGCTGGATCGGACGGCCCTGGCCATCGCGGCCGAGGAATACCCCGGGCTCGACTCGATCGGGTACCTGAGGCGCCTGGATACCCTGGCAGCCCGCGCCGCGGTGCTGATCGGGGAGGAGCGCGAACCCGCCGCCGTCATCGACGCCCTCAACGAAGTCCTCTTTGTCCAGGAGGGGCTCAGGGGGAACGAGGAGGATTACTATGACCCCCGGAACAGCTTCCTGAACGAGGTTCTCGACCGCCGCCTCGGGATCCCGATCGCCCTGTCGGTCATCTATATGGAGGTCGCCCGCCGCCTCGGGTTCCCGATCCTCGGGATCGGCATTCCGGGGCATTTCCTCGTCAAGCACCCGGCGGGGGAGCGGGACATCCTCATCGATCCCTTCCACGGCGGCCGCATCCTCACCCTCAACGACTGCCAGGAACTGCTCGACCGGATCCATCACGGGGCGATGACGGTGGACGCGGCGCTGCTCGAGCCGATGGGAAACAGGGCGATCCTCACCCGGATGCTCTACAACCTGAAGGCGATCTACACCCAGAAGGAAGAGCCCCTGAAGGCCCTGTCGGCGGTGGACAGGATCCTGATGCTGAACCCGGGGGTCCCGTCGGAGATCAGGGACCGGGGCCTCCTCTACATGCAGACCGGCCTGTTCGCCAAGGCCCTCGCGTCGCTCGAGGCCTACCTCACCCGGACCGTGGCCCCCGAAGACAGCCCCCACATCCGGGACGACATCCGGCTGCTGCGCGGCATCGTCTGCGCCGCCAACTGACCCCCCCGGAAGCCGGGGGAGTCCGGCCGGTTTTTCAAGGAGTCCGAAATCATGTTCGAACAAGGCGCCATCCGCCCCCCCAACGAGGCCGGCAGCCTGCTGGTGCGCGTCACCCGCAACTGCCCCTGGAACCGCTGCCACGTCTGCCCCCCCTTCAAGGGGCTCAAATTCTCCAGGCGCTCCGTGGAGGAGGTCAAGGCGGATATCGATCAGATGGCCGGGCTCTATGGCACCCGCGGCCGCGCCCCCGAATCGGCCTTCCTGCAGGATGCCGACAGCCTCGTCGTCCCCACCGATGAGCTGCTCGAGATCATCGGCCATATCCGCCTGCGCTTTCCCTCGGTCCGGCGCGTGACCACCTACGCGCGGGCCAAGACCATGAAGGGGAAGAGCGTGGAGGACCTCGGGCGGCTGAGGGAGGCGGGGCTCGCCCGGATCCATTCGGGGATGGAAAGCGGCTCGGCCGAGGTGCTCGAGTTGATCCGGAAGGGGAACACCCCCGACGATATCCTCGCCGGGGGGCTGCACGTGGTCTCCTCCGGGATCTCGCTTTCCGAATACATCATGCCGGGAGTGGGGGGGCGCCGCCTGAGCCGGGAGCACGCCCTGGAGACCGCCGAAGTCCTCAACCGGATCCGCCCCGATTACATCCGCGTGCGCACCCTGGCCATCCACCCCCTGTCGCCGCTCGAGCGGATGACGCGGGAAGGCACCTTCGAGCCGATGACGGATGTGGAGATCGTGGCCGAGATCCGGCTGCTGCTGGAGCGTCTCGACGAAATGCCGGCCCATTTCCGCTGCGGCGATTTCAGCCTCAACCTGCTCATGCAGGTGGACGGCCGCCTCGACCGGGACAAGGGGGCCATGCTGGCGGAAATCGACCGGTTTCTCGCCCTCGACCCGGAGCGGCAGAAGGCGTTCGCGCTGATCCAGCGCTCCTGCCCGGGGCTGGTGCCCCTGGAGGTGGCGGAGGACGAACGGGTCATGGAGGAGGCGGGGAGAGAGGTACGGCGCCTGGAGGCCTCGGAACCGGACGGGTTCAACCGGGCCATCCGCGCCCTCATGACGCGCCAGCTTCCCCCCCTGCCCGGATCCGCCTGGCCGGATTAGGGTCCTCCGGACCGGATCATTTCAGGGGATTGACCACCACGATTCCCTCCAGATCCTGACCGGGATTAAAATCCTCGCTCCAGAGTTCCTTTGCTCCCGCCATCCTGGCGGCGGCCACAATCAGGGCGTCCCAGAAGGACAGGCGGAGCGTGTCCCGCAGCCTCATCCCTTCCAGCAGAAGGGCACGGTCGTTTTCAACGACGTCCCATTCAAGATAATTGAGGACAATCTCCCGGGCGGTGCCCCCCTCGACCCTCTTCCGGAGGAGGTTGACATAAAACTCCTGAAGAACCTGGATGCTTATGCTCGGCGGCAGGGGACGGTCCCACAGCGATGCCAGGGCGGATTTCGCCGCCAGGTACTTGTCTCCCGCGTCCCGGTCATGAGCGTACACGAGGATGTTGGTATCCACGAAGACGCTCTTATCGCTCATGGGATTCCTCTCTCGACAACGGGAGGCCGCCGAGCGCAGGGGCCCGGTCCATATGCTGCAGGGCGCTTTCTCTGGCCGAGTGCGATCGTTTTCTTCGGGCAACCGCCTGAGCGATCAGTCCCGAGACCCACTCTGACAGCGACTGGTCCTGCTCCACGGCCGCATGCTTCGCCTGCCGGAGCACGGCTTCATCCAGGCGCAACGTCAGATTCCTGCCCATGGCTCCCCCTCTCGTGCACAATTACAGTATAGCACGAATAATGTGCAGAAATGTCCGGGAGGGCAGGAACCCTGCCATGAAAAAAAGGCCGGGGCCCGTTGCCGGGCGCCGGCCTTGGTGGCAGCGTTTGCGATCGCGTCAGGAGTTGCAGGACCCGGCGCAGGAGCCGCAGGCGCCCTCGGGTTTCGGCAGGTTGGAGGAGATGTGAAACCCCTCTCCCGCGGGGGTCGACACGAAATCGATCGTCACGGGCTTGATCTGTTCCAGGAATTCCTTGTCCACGACCACGGTAATTCCATGCTCTTCAAACGACACATCTTTATCCGTTGACTCATCCAGAGCCATGCCCACGGAGGGCCCCGATCAACCGCCTTCGTTCAGCATGAGCCGGATGGACGGGGCCTCTTCCCTGTCCTTCAGGTAAAGCTTGATCATCTCGCTTGCTTTTTCGGTAATCTGTACCACGCTGTCTCCTCCACACCAGATTTTGACGTCCGGAACAATAATACCGGTTTTCGCGCAGGATGGGTACTCCCTAAAACGGGAGTCCGCGGGTCAGTACCGCAGCAGGGCCGACGGGTTCTCCACGACGGCATAGCAGACGTCCGGACCCGATTCCTTCAGCTCGCCGTCACGGCCGTAGATCATGCAGTGAGGGATGCTGCGGATGTTGTACTGGCCGGCCACGGAAGAGTTCCAGTCGGTGATGTCGATCTCCCGCAGTTCGAAAAAATCGGATTGCGCGTCGGCCGCCTCCAACTGAGGCAGTATCTTGCGGCAGGACGGTCACCAGTCGGCGTAGAAGAGAAAGACCGTGTAGGCTCCCCCGGCCAGGTGGGCAGCGAGGTCGACCCGCTCCCCCGCGCTGATCCGGAGCCCGGAGCGCCCGCCCGGTTTCCCGGCGCCGGAATCGTGCCCGATCCAGGTCCATACCCCCCAGACGGCGAGGAGGAGCAGCACGACGAGGGTGATTTTATGTTTCGCAAAACCCGACCCCGGCTTCTCCTCCGCGGCGCAGCCGGGGCATTCCGTAAACGCCTCATCCGAACTGTATCCGCATCTGGGGCACCGATTTCTCTCTTCCATGGGCATGTCCCCCCTCCGGTTGGTTCCCGGGCAGCCTCCCGGGCCTCCCCTGTAGGTTGCCCGATGGGGTCCGGGAAGGCAAGGGGCCCATTTGCTTTCGGCGCTTCCTGGGAGATAATGGCATCAACCCTGCGACGGGCGGCGGGTCGTATCCGCCCGGGTAAAGGAGAAAGGAAAAACCGATGGCTGACGAAAACACCAGGAAAGAGGTTGCGACCGCATTGATCGCGGGCGCCCTGCTCGGCGCGGGAATTGCGCTCCTGTTCGCACCCCAGTCCGGGCGCAAGACCCGGCGCAAGATCCGTCACCTGGCCGAGAACGCCGGGAACCGGGCCCGCGCCGCGCAGCGTGAACTGCGGCATTCGGTGGAGAACATCGTGGGCGACGTCGAGGAGCGGCTGCAGTCGGGGGTGGCCGACGGCGTGCAATGGACCGACGGGAAGCTGGACGACCTTCGGCATGCGCTGGCGGCGGCCAGAAAGACGATCGGAGAACAGGTCGAAAAAATCCAGGCCCGCTAGGGACAGTCACCGGTGTCCCTCCGTGGACACCGGTGACTGTCCCC